>CAWURY010000010.1:0-4814 GCA_963925605.1 uncultured Porticoccus sp.
TAGCCGCAAGAAATATTCGTCGATTGTTTTGACCGGACCACTCTAATTTTAATCTAGATGCTCTACTAGATAGCTCGCTATTTAGTAGAGCATCAAACTTAATATTTCCAGCAATCGTCAATTGTGTTTCGCTTAATCCCAATTTCAAAAAATTTTTACCATCATCGGTATGTTGCGCCACTACACAATTAATCTTTTCTAGCATATTCTTTGTAAATTGAGAAAATCTCTGATATCCCCTTGAAGATTTTTCTGACATTCTGGCATTGGCGATGACTACAGGTATGGCGGCGGCATGGCAGCAATTAATCAGGTTCGGCCATAATTCTGTTTCCATCACTATCACTAAGCTTGGATGCATGCGTCTCAAAAAACGATTCACGGCACCCGGCAAATCATAGGGGGCGTAGGCATGGTAAACCCCGTTAGAAAAAATTGATTGCACTCTTTCTGAGCCTGTAAGGGTTGTGGTGGTTATCGCCAAAAGTCTATCAGGGTAGCGCTTCTGGAGCTCTCTTATTAAGGGCACTGCGGCCAACGTTTCTCCCACTGAAACAGCATGTATCCAAATTACCTTTTGACTCCGATCAATTTTAGGAATAAAACCAAATCTTTGGTACCAGCGATCACTGTATTGTGGATTTTTTCGAGCACGCCAAAACATTCTCAATATCACCAAAGGCGTTAAAAAATAAAGTAGCGCTGTGTAAAATACACGGTACATATAAGGGAACCGATCAAAAAATTAAACAACATATTTGAGCATCAACTTAATAGCCCTGAAAATTCTTCTGAAAGCATAATGATATTAGTCGGGCTATACTAGCCTTCTAAATCAATACTCGAAAAAAAATAACTGGTTGGTCATTTTAAAAATAAAAATTTAGAATAAAAATCTAACCCAAAGGAACCCAGCTGGCATGGCCGCAATCGAACAACAAAAAATGACCTGTGATATTGCTATTATTGGCGGAGGCGTGGCTGGATTGTGGCTGTTAAACCGGCTAGCTAGAGAAGGCTACAATGCTATATTATTCGAAAAAAATGCTCTTGGTAGCGACCAGACTGTAGCAAGCCAAGGAATGATACATGGCGGCATGAAATATACCTTAAACGGAACCCTAACAGGCGCCTCAGAAGCTATTGCTGAAATGCCAACGCATTGGCAGCAATGTATGGAAGGCCATGGGGATGTCGATTTAAAAGGTGCCACCAAATTAAGCGATCATTTTTACATGTGGTCCAGTACAAGCATCTTATCAAAAATGACTACGTTCCTAGCAAGCAAGGCTGCTCGCGGACGTATAAATAAAGTATCTAAAGACGACTTACCTTCTATTTTTCAAAACAATAAATTTAAAGGTAGCGTTTATAGGCTATTGGACGTAGTTGTAGATGTCCCTAGCGTTGTTAGAACTCTAGCTAATAATTATCTTGGCCGTATTTTTAAAATTAACTGGGAAAAAACGCAATGGCGAAAAGACGCTAACAACAAAGCATCTTTAGTTTTCTTTTACAACAATCAAGAATATTTACTAAATGTCAGTCAGTTTGTACTAACTGCGGGCGAAGGCAATGAATCTATTTTAAATGAAATTGGAGAAGAGTCTCCTCGCATGCAGCGACGACCCTTGCATATGCTAATGGTCAAGCACACCTATCCATATTCTTTTTATGGTCATTGCTTGGGGGCAGAAAAAACACCAAGACTAACCATTTCGAGTCACCCCTATGATGAACAGACGCAGGTCTGGTATCTAGGTGGCAACTTGGCAGAAAAAGGTGTCGGGTTACCCGCCGAGGTTATTATCCGCAATGCAAAAAAAGAGCTCTGTGAATTAATGCCTTGGGTTGATCTATCTAACGCCGAATGGGCAGCATTGCCTATAGAGAGAGCAGAACCAAAACAGAAAAACTTTACCAGACCTGACAAAGCATTTGCTAGTAGCACCAAAAAACACTCAAATATTATTGTGGCTTGGCCGACTAAGCTTACACTGTGCCCCAATCTAGCCGATGAGGTTATTGCGCTGCTAGATGCGAAACAATTAAAAAAGTCTGCAACACCCGTACCTGATCTATCTTTTTTAGATTCGCCGGATACAGCCAAAACCCCATGGCAAACAGCATTTGGAGATTAGCCTTGCTCCCCAAGAGAATCTTTGGCAATACTGGAATTCAAATTAGCACCCTAGGCTTAGGAACGGTTAAGCTTGGTCGCAACCAAGGGGTTAAATACCCCAGAAGCTATGCAATTCCAGATGACCGAGATGCAGCCAATTTAATAGCCCAAGCAAGCGCCCTTGGCATCAATCTAATTGATACAGCTCCATCTTATGGCAATAGCGAGGAACGCTTGGGAAAACTGCTAAAAGGGCTGCGCGACCAATGGGTAATTTGCAGTAAGGTTGGCGAAGAATTCCGAGACGGTGTATCGCAGTTTAACTTCTCACCTGAATACATACGACTCAGTGTTGAGCGAAGCCTAAAAAGGCTCAACACTGGTATTATTGATATTATATTGGTGCATTCGGACGGCGATGATGAAAATATCATCATCAATCATGGAGCCTTAGAAACCCTTGCTCAGCTTAAAACTGAGGGCAAAATTCAAGCTTTTGGCATGTCCTGTAAAACCACAAAAGGTGGACTGCTAGCGGCAAGAAAATCAGATGGAGTGATGGTGACATGGAACCTAGAGTATAACGATGAACTTCCGGTTATTGATTACTGCGCTGCTCACAACAAAGGGCTGCTTATCAAAAAAGCTTTGGCTAGCGGCCATGCCGTAAAATCGATGGCGGAGGATCCTGTAAGAGACGGATTCCAAATGATTTTTGAGCATCCAGGGGTAGACAGCATAATTGTAGGTACAATAAATCCTACGCATCTAAGTGACAATGCAGCAAAAGCAAAAGAGCTATCGGGCGGAAAGCTCTAGTCGGTATATCATCAAGAATACCTACTTATTTCTCTTGGATTTTTTTTACAATAGCAGTGGTAGAGCAGTCTTCAAAATAATTTAACACCTGCACCTCTCCGCCATAAGAATCAACTATTTCGAAACCAACAACTTCGTTGCGGCTATAATCTCCACCTTTGACCAAAATATCTGGTTTAATTAGGGTAAGCAGACGTTCTGGAGTCTGATCATCAAACGCCACAACCCAATCGACAGAGTTTAGTCCCGCCAATACCGCCATGCGTCGATCTACTGAATTAATTGGACGACCAGGGCCTTTTAAATTTGAGACAGAGACATCTGCATTGACGGCCACAATTAACCTATCTCCTTTTTTCCTGGCCTGCTTGAGATAACCAACATGGCCAGCATGAAGAATATCAAAACACCCATTGGTAAATACAATTCTTTCGCCTCTAGTTCTTGCATCGATCACATGAGCCATTAATTGCTCATCGTTTGTCACACCGAACTCAACACCATGGTCTGCAGATATAGCCTGACATAACTCTAAGTGGCTAACAGACGATGTCCCTAATTTTCCCACTACAATTCCAGCTGCAACATTAGCCATTGTGACTGCATCCAATATATCAGCCCCCGAAGCGAGTGCGCCTGCTAGCAATGAAATAACGGTATCGCCAGCTCCGGTGACATCAAAAACCTCGCGAGCGCGTGCAGGTAAATGGAAAGGCGGGAAATTTTGTCGTAAAAGTGTCATGCCTTTTTCGCTGCGAGTGATCAATAATGCTGCTATATCTAGCGATACCATTAGTGCATTGCCTTTTTCAGCTAATATCTGCTCATTGGTGCAGACACCCGCTACTGCTTGAAACTCAGAAAAATTAGGGGTTAAAAGCGTAGCGCCTCTATATCGCTCAAAATCAACCCCCTTTGGGTCCACCAATACAGGAATTTTATATTTATGAGCTAGCTTTATTAATGAACGCGGGTCTTGCAAAGAACCTTTTGCGTAATCAGAAAGGACCAATACCCCTGAGCCAGAGATTAAAGCTTCAACCTTCTTAAATATCTGCGAGGAGTCTTCGACAGTAAACTGCTCCTCAAAATCTAATCGAAGAAGATGCTGATGTTGGCTGATAATCCGGAGTTTCTTTATTGTTGGTTTAGATATTGAAATTTGCAAATCGCAACATATATCGGCAGATTCAAGCTTAACTTGAAGTGTTTTCCCATCATCATCATTGCCAATGATGCCGACAATAACAACCGACACCCCTAGCGAAGACAGATTCAACGCCACATTACCGGCGCCACCGATTCTCTCTTCGGATTGGGCTATCTTCACTATTGGCACTGGAGCTTCAGGGGAGATACGAGTAGACACTCCATGCCAATAACTATCAAGCATGAGGTCCCCTACAACGAGCACCCGAGCTAGATTAAATTGCGGCACAACAAACGTCATGAAGTTATCCTTTATGAAAAAACTCTCATTTCTACTATGTTAGCATAGCGCATTTCAAATAATATCTCTTGGAGAAACCCAAGCTACCTTAATTTTTTTGTATACTCATTAAGGGCGTTGATAGCATCAGTTGTTATCTTTGGGGTCTTCCTGTAAAGGAAGCAACTAAAATAATTAATTTTTTTATCTCAACTACAAAACCAGCCGCCTATTGCCTTCTTTATATACCCAGGCCTCAAAGCCAAGAATGGAGATAAAAATAGGGCTCTCTTGTAGAAAACCAAAGCCTCCTTTTTTTGATCCGATAAATACAGTGTTCTGAAAATGGACAGGCATCTTCTAGCCCTATAAATTTCTTTATACTTAGCAGCCCAATCAGGTAAAGCAGCAAAAGAAAAAATATGATCTACAACTCTACTCTCA
>CAWURY010000011.1:0-70607 GCA_963925605.1 uncultured Porticoccus sp.
CGGCATACAGCGGTTTGGTGAGCCGTGGGTTCGCAGTATTTACATTGCATATAAGCACCTCTTGATGTCATTAATACTAATTAACCATTTGCCTATGAGTCAGCCCTCTAATACAGCAAAGATGGAATGAGGTAAGCAAAAGTAAGTCCGATAATAAAAAATCCTACTGAAATAAAATAAATAATTAATGATAATTTTTTTGCCTTAGTGCACGCATCCGCTTTTTTTCCGTCTATAGGGCAAGGCAGATTTTTTGCGCGGTATTGGAGCAATCCAGAAATTACGAGCATCGCAAAAGCACCAATAAATACCTGAGTCTTATAAATTGAAATAACAACGAGTTGTGGAAATATTGAAAAAAGAAAGCTTAGCGCTGCCCCCGCACCAATTGAAACTAGCAACGCAGGTAACGCACAGCAAATAATAGTTCCACTGCTAGCAAATAAAGACAGGTAGTCTGCTAGCTTATTTTTCATTCTCGATCCTAATTTGACTCATAGCGCCAGGAAAAATTTCTATTTTTCGAACATCGTAGCCTGCATCATTGATAACTTTCGTAATAAATTTATTATCAAGCCCATCTTTCGATTCTATAGCAACAAAGTAATTTTCTAGACTAACAAAAACATCGTCAACGTTATCCGCGCCCCTGAAGCTCTTCTCTATACCTTGTGCGCAAAAAGCGCATACCATACCCAGTACTTCAATTTTTTGAGTCAATGCGTAGCTATGCACGCTGAAAAACATTATGGCTATTAGAAACATTGTTTTTTTCATTAACTGCTCTCCTAAAATGTATACATGAAATGAAAGGATGCATCTCCATCCGTCGATACTCCAGCATCCATAAATATGGATTTATTAATCAATCTAAGTGTAGGCGTATATTTAATTTTGTTATTTAGACTGTTAATGTTTTTAGTTTTTAATATGAACCAGGGCTGAATGTCAGTGTACCCTGCTTCATAGAACGAGAAGCCGCCTTCAATTTTGGTTGCATCAAAGTTCTCATGACCAGCTCTTAAGGCTTGATGAGAAACCATTCCGTATATCCTTTTGGTCTCATAGTCAAACTGCAAGGTTGGGCTTAAATAGACATGATGCTCTTTTATGTTATTTTTCTTTATGTCTATAAAGCCTGCTCCAGCAAACAACCATAAATTTGCCTGCGAATTAATAGTATTTTTTCTCATCAATTTTCTTAAATAAAATATTTCTCCTGACTTTGTGTCATAGTCGTTACCCTTAGCCCTAACAGTCTTTGCGCCAAACGACTCCTTAATAGATGAAGCGTAGCTAGACTCAATACTAAAGTAATCTTTGCTCACTTGAGTCATGCTGGTTGTTGACCCCTTAAAGCTCATCGGTGCTGCATGAATCATAGATTGGTGTGTTGCTAACAGCAAAATAAATATGAAATACAACTTATTCATGTTTATCGTCACCAGCATACAAAATATTTTTCCCTTTATACAAATTTGTTAGCTCTCGAATTTTTTCTTTCTGAGCATTCTTGTCATTTGACTGAAAAGCATCCATAACACAAGATTCGAGGTGCTTTTGAAGCATAATTATTTCGAGTGACTGACAAGCTGAACTTACTGCCCTTAATTGCGTAATAATGTCAGGACAATACCTGTCTGCTTCAATCATTTTTTTTATCCCATTTAGCTGACCTATAGCTTTGTTTACTCTTGGAATATGTTTTCGGTAATCTGGATATTTTGATTCGCAACAATCTGCCATGGTTTGTTTCCCCTAGTCTAACTAAAATACCTTATACCCCTATATAGTATCAGTAAAAAAATATACAGCTATAGATAAGACAAGTACTGAAGAAAAGATTGCTACCGGCATGTCGGTTAGGGGGCTGTCACAAAGTGGCGTATTGCGCCATCTGTAATTAACAGGATTAAGAAGTATCTATAGTAAAAAATGGGAGTGAAAATGGGAGTAGCGTACTCTGAAAGGTATATTCTATATGATAATGAATAACTTATAAGTGAATGTCACAGAACCCCTATCTCTCCGCCATTTATTGTAAGCATAGGTGTCATTAGGGTTTAGGCGGCTGCCTAAGCCCTTTTTTTTGCAGGTAGCTTTGTTTGCAGGTTGCCGCAATATGAGGTGCCTAGTTGTCTTGTCAATCTGTGATGGGGTAAATTCAGCTTAATCTTTGATCAAAAGTTCATCAAATTTTTCTTCTGACTGCCACAAAGCTCAAGGTTGCACTTCCTATATTTTACAAAGACCAAACAAAACACTACCCTTAACAGAAAAATAGCTGCGACAAGTATCATCGAAATCTAGAAAAACCATGAAGGGAAGCTATGTGATTAAACTCTTATGGATTTTAAACCTAATTTTTGTTACTTTTTTTGCTGTCATAACTATTGGCGCGAATGATTTGAATATCTATAAATTTCTTAACTATAGGATGATTGAGCTGTTGAGCTGGCTATCCTTAATGTAATAATTCAAAAAGACAAAAGAGCAAATTCATGGGAAATATTGCTATTCACTGGTTTCGACAGGACCTACGTTTGTCCGACAACCCAGCGCTCACTGCAGCATCGCTGCATGAGGGCGTTCTCCCTATCTACATCCTAGATGAAGGTGGTGCCGGCGAACACTCCATGGGCGCCGCAAGCAAATGGTGGCTAAACTCCTCACTAGAATCATTAAACGCATCTTTAGGTGGAGCATTGTCGTTATACAGCGGCAATCCTATCGATATTTTGATGGGTATCATTAAGCGTCACAATGTTAATGCCGTGTACTGGAATCGTTGTTATGAGCCATGGAGAATTCAGCGTGACACGCTAATAAAAAAAGATTTAAACACACAAGGCGTAAAATCTGAAAGCTATAATGGTTCTCTGCTTTGGGAACCATGGGAAATTAAAAAAAATAACGGTGAATGCTATAGTGTATTTACACCTTTTTATCGAAAAGGATGCCTGCAGGGAAAAGCGCCGCGTCAGCCTCTGCCTGCTCTGAGTAACATCAAGTATTATTGTGACACCAAGAAAACTCTGAGCATAAATCAGTTACAATTATTGCCATATATTCCATGGAATGGAAAACTTGACTCCCATTGGGTTATTGGAGAAGAAGGGGCAAGAGTTCGTTTTCAAAAGTTCATGGACGAAGATTTATCTCAATATAAAAATGGAAGGAATCTCCCCTCTAAATCTCATGTCTCTAAACTCTCCCCTTACCTGCATTTTGGGGAAATATCGCCTAATCAGTTATGGCATAAGGTTCACAACACATCAAATGATGCGCACAATGATCATTTTTGCAGTGAGCTAGGGTGGCGTGAATTCTCGTATAACCAGCTATACTATTATCCTGATCTGCCCAACAAAAATCTACAGCCTAAATTTAACCACTTTCCGTGGAGAACTGACGAAACTGCACTTCAGGCATGGAAGAAAGGTCAAACCGGTATACCTATGGTAGATGCAGGCATGCGTGAACTATGGGAAACAGGCTACATGCATAACCGTGCGCGAATGATCGTAGGCTCTTTTTTAGTCAAAAATCTTCGAATTCATTGGCGTCATGGTGAACGATGGTTTTGGGATACCTTGGTTGATGCTGATCTTGCAAATAATAGCGCAAGCTGGCAATGGGTAAGTGGCTGCGGAAGAGACGCTGCTCCTTATTTTAGAATCTTTAATCCTGTTACACAGGGGCAAAAATTTGACCCCAAAGGCGACTATGTGCGGCGCTTCATACCAGAAATCTCGTCGCTACCAAACCAATACCTATTCAACCCATGGGATGCGCCAGATTCTATCTTAAAGGAGGCCAACATAAAACTTGGCAACACATATCCAAAACCTATTGTAGATCTAAAAGTATCTCGCGATAATACTCTTAAGGCGTTTGCTCAACTTTCTTCGCTATCTGAGTAAGTAGGGGTGCCCAGCCCTACCCCTTTAACGTTATACTATTTAATACAAAATATAAGTCCCGTGTAACCATACAATGAAAATACCACAAAGAATTCAACCGCTGATCGACGATGGATTAGTCGATGAAGTAATCCGCTCGATTATGAGCGGCAAGGAAGCAACGTTATATGTAGTTAGATGCGGGGCATCAATAAAATGCGCAAAAGTATATAAAGAGGCTAACAAGCGAAGCTTTAAAAAAGCCGCACAGTACCAAGAAGGCCGAAAAGTTAGAAATACCCGTCGCGCCAGAGCTATGGAGAAAAAATCTAAGTATGGAAGACAACAACAAGAAGAAACATGGCAGAATGCTGAGCTCGATTCACTTCGCAAGGTAAATGACTCAGGAGTTAGAGTACCTGAAACTTTCGGCTGCTTTGACGGAGTTTTACTGATGGAGCTGATAACAGACTCAGAAAATCAAGTCGCTCCAAGGCTTGGCGATGTGTCTATGTCCAACAGAGAGGCTCTTTTAGGGCATGCTATTCTTATGGAATTTATTGTTCGCATGTTGTGTGCAGGAATAATTCATGGTGACTTATCGGAGTTCAATGTATTAATAGGTAAAGATGGGCCCGTTATCATCGATTTACCTCAAGCCGTAGATGCCTCGTCTAACAATAATGCTGAAATGATGTTAAAGCGAGATGTAAATAACATGACTCGATATTATTCAAATTTTGCTCCTGAGCTTTCAGGAACAAAATATGCCGAAGAGATATGGGGTTTATATGAAGATGGGGATCTACACCCAAATACAATACTTTCTGGTGCATTCAAAGAAAGTTCCGAACCAGCCAATGTTGATACTGTCATGCAGGAAATAAAGGCCGCCTTGGCAGCAGAAGAGGCTCGACTTGCTAGAGCTCAAGAAATTGACTAAAAAATTAATCTTCACCAAAGCTAGCTTTACTCGACGGCATTGAAGCAATTCTCTATAGTGCTGTTCTTTTAAAATCGTTCAGTTAAAAACTTGCTATTTACCCCTGAAACCCAAAAGGTGTTTACTTGATTACTGCTGCAAATATTACAATGCAATTCGGCCCTAAGCCTCTCTTTGAAAATATCTCCGTAAAATTTGGTCATGGCAACCGCTATGGCCTGATTGGAGCTAATGGCTGTGGAAAATCTACGCTCATGAAGATACTTGATGGTAGCCTCTCACCCACATCTGGAAATATCTCAATAACGCCAAACGAACGAATAGGCGTACTAAATCAAAACCAATTTGCTTTTGAGAAATATAGTGCTATAGATACTGTGATCATGGGGCACGCAGAATTATGGGCTGTCAAACAGGAACGTGAGCGCATATATGGTCTCCCTGAAATGTCAGACGCAGATGGCATGAAGGTGGCCGACTTAGAGATACGTTTCTCTGAGCTAGATGGCTATAGCGCTGAAAGTCGAGCTGGGGATTTTCTATTAGGAGCGGGTATCGAAGAAGATCTTCACTTTGGTGCGATGTCTGAAATTCCCCCAGGCCGGAAACTAAGAGTACTACTAGCTCAAGCACTTTTCTCAGATCCTGATATATTGCTACTGGATGAGCCAACAAACAACTTAGATATTGCTACCATTAGATGGCTAGAAACACTTCTTAACGAAAAAAAGAGCACAATGATTATTGTTTCACATGATCGTCATTTTCTTAATGCGGTATGTACGCATATGGCTGATATTGATTATGGGGAATTGAGGGTTTATCCGGGCAACTACGATGACTTTATGACTGCATCAACCCAGGCACGCGAGCGTCTTTACTCAGAAAATGCTAAGAAATCTGCTCAAATTGCTGATCTTCAGCAGTTTGTAAGTCGCTTTTCAGCCAATGCATCTAAAGCCAAGCAAGCTACCTCGCGAGCAAAACAGATCACCAAAATACAACTTGATGATATAAAAGCTACCAGTCGAATCTCGCCATTTATTAGATTCAAGCAGGACAAAAAACTTCATCGACAAGCATTAATTTTAGAAAAAATTACCCACCAATATGATGAAGTATTATTTGAGAATGGCAGTTTAATTCTGGATGCAGGATCTCGCTTAGCTGTCATAGGGGAAAATGGTGCTGGAAAAACTACCTTACTTCGTTGTCTTATGAGTGAAATTTCTCCCACCAGCGGTGCTGTTAAATGGTCAGAAAATTCGGCGCTCGGTTATTGCCCACAAGACAATACATCGGAATTTGAGAATAATTTAGATTTATTCAACTGGATGAGTCAATGGCGAAAACCCAACCATGACGATCAAATTGTAAGAGCTACACTTGGTCGATTATTATTCTCTACTGATGCCTTCAAAAAACCGGTTAAAGTTTGCTCTGGCGGAGAAAAGAACAGGTTACTGTTTGGCAAACTAATGATGATGGACTCAAATGTCCTTATTATGGATGAACCAACTAACCATCTGGATATGGAGGCTATCGAGTCACTGAATTTAGCTCTTGAAAATTATGATGGTACTTTGATTTTTGTCAGTCATGACAGAGAGTTTGTTTCATCTCTAGCAAATCATATAATTGAAATTAAAGACAAAAAGCTTGTACATTTTAAAGGCTCCTACGAAGAATATCTTGCCAGCCAAGAAACAATAAAAAATTCTTCTAATTTTTAACTAGACAATTTCAGGACTTCTTGATCACGAGGATTACATATGCCCAGCTTGCTCCCTGACACAGACCCAGATGGGCTATTAGAGTATTCGGTGGTATTTACTGATCGATCCCTGAATCATATGTCGAAGCTTTTCCAGAAAGTCATGACTGATATCTCGCGCACATTAAAAAATGTGTATAACGCACGATCGGTTGTAGTGGTACCGGGTGGCGGAACATACGGCATGGAAGCAGTAGCTAGGCAGTTTGCTACCAACAAGAAATGCTTAATTATAAGGAATGGTTGGTTTAGTTACCGCTGGAGTCAAATTCTTGAAATGGGTGCAATTGCCTCTGAAATAATTGTACTGAAGGCAAGGCCTACTGATTCCGAAAAAATTAGCGCCACTACGCAGTTCGCGATGGCTCCAGCCCCTGTAGCAGAGGTTGTTCGTCAAATAAAAGCTACCAAGCCTGCTGTAGTTTTTGCTCCTCATGTGGAGACCTCAGCAGGCATGATTCTTCCTGATAGCTACATATCATCTGTCGCAGAGGCTGTCCACTCAGTAGGAGGGCTGTTTGTCCTTGACTGTATTGCTTCTGGGGCCCTATGGGTCGATATGAAGGAGTGTGGGGTTGATGTTCTAATTAGTGCGCCTCAAAAAGGATGGAGCGCATCACCTTGTAGTGCGCTTGTGATGCTAAGCGATAACGCCAAAGAAGAGGTCGGAAAAACCACCAGCACCAGCTTTTCCTGTGACCTTCGTAAATGGCTACAAATTATGGAGACTTATGAGAATGGAGGTCATGCTTATCATGCAACCATGCCAACTGATGCATTACTTAAATTCAATGACGCCATGAAAGAAACAGAAGCCTATGGATTTGAAAAAGTCAGACAAGAGCAACAAGATCTTGGAAATAGAGTTAGAGAGTTGTTGGTATCCCAAGGATTTAAGAGTGTTGCCGCAGAAGGTTTTCAAGCACCAACTGTTATTGTTAGCTATACCGATGATATAGATATCCATAACGGAAAAAAATTCATGACCGAAGGTGTTCAAATAGCTGCCGGAATTCCTCTGCAATGCGATGAAGGGGAAGATTATCAATCTTTCAGAATCGGCTTATTTGGTTTAGATAAACTACATAATATAGAGAGGACTGTGGATCATCTGGCGCTAGCGTTAAAGGGTGTGCTTTGCAGGTAATGGAGCACAGCCTGACTTTCACGCAGATCTATATCGAATAAGTATTCTTTATTTTATCTCTATTCTGATTTTCTTTGAAATGACTGGTTTTTTATGCGGGATGTGGGAATAATCGCCAAGTATCAACTGCAAGGTATGGTATCCAGGAGACAGACTGATGACAGTCTCTGTTTGACCTAAACCAAAATGCCGATGCTTCTCATCGCTAGGTATCGGTATATTAAAATCTGGTAGGATGTCTACATCAACTAGCAAATGATGATGCCCCGTGTTGTTAACCTTCACGCCTGCTGGAGCAACACCCATGCCTGAAAGTCCAAACCTAACCCTGACTGGACTAGCGCTAACGGAACCATCAGCTGGAGATATAATATAAATCTCAGCGCCCGTATCAAGAGATCTATTATCTCCATAAACTGAAACTGAGAGAAAGAAAAAAATAAGTGCTAATAGCGAATTTGCGTACTTCATCATCCATCTACACCCCAGTAATATAAATTTAACAATCTGAATACTTTTTATAGAAACCTCTAACCTGATCAGCCGCCACCCATGCAGCTTGGAGAATCTACTGTCTTCTCAATAGACGTCCATTCTTGCGGTGTGTATGTATGTAACGCCAAAGCATGCAAGCCAGACTGAAATTCATGCGCCAGTAGTGTATAAACTAGTTGATGGCGCTGAACAGCGGATTTTTTGTCGAAATTATCACTTACTATAACAACCTTAAAATGTGTTTCTGAGTCTATGGGAACAGAATGTTTGTGACTTTCATTCTCTATAGTCAAAAATGAAGGAGTCAAAGACTTTTTTAGTTTACCTTGGATAACCTGATGAAATGTCATAAAAATTATATTAAACCGAGGTGGTTGTTAATTGATAAATTAAACATAAAATCTAACAAATACGAGTTATAAATTATTTACTAGTATAGAACTTTAAAAGAAGGATTGCTTGGAATAAAGTCTATTCCACCATTTTAACAACAGTCTGTCGGCGCTACCTTCTGCAGCTAAACCCATTTTCTCTGACAAGCTTTTATGATGTATATATTTTACTTGATAAATTTCTGTATCAGTCGCCCTATCAACAAGATACTCATCACTAGTCATTATATCGTCAACCAAGCCTTTTAGTCTAGCATCAGTACCCAGCCACACCTCACCAGTAGCTATATCATTGATATCAACTCCAGATCTATGCTCCGATACAAATTTTTTAAACAACTCATGAGTTTTATCCAAATTTTCTACAAACTTTGCCCTACCTTCCGTAGTGTTCTCACCAAATATAGTGAGTGTTCGTTTGTATGCTCCGGCCGTATGCAACTCCACATCAATATCATGCTTTTTTAACAAACGATTGAAGTTGGGTAGTTGCGCAACCACCCCTATTGACCCAACAAAAGCAAAGGGTGCACAGAATATTTTACTTGCGACACAAGCCATCATATATCCGCCACTTGCAGCAACTTTGTCTACACAGACAGTTAAGGGTATAGCTTTTTTCTTAATCCTATGAAGCTGGCTCGACGCAAAACCATAGCTATGAACCATTCCTCCTGTGCTTTCAAGCCGAATAACTACCTCATCTTCAGGTGTAGCTTGATTTAATACCGCAGTAATTTCCTCACGAAGATTTTCGGCTGCAGATGCTTTCATGTCACCATCAAAATCAAGCAAAAAAATTCTTTTCTTGGGGGCTTTTAATTTTTTTGATGCTTTAAGTATATTTTTTTTATGTTTTTTGGCATCTTTTTTCTCAGAACTATTGAGTATAGATGCTGCCAAAATGTCGCTAGCTGCATCCATAGATTTATTCAAATGGGTAACCTGTAATTGACCTTTATTATTTCGGCGGCCCTTGGATCCCAAGCTCGCCAGGGCAGCCAATAAAACCAATCCGGCTATTACAAAAGTAACTGTTTTTGCCAAAAAAATGGCGTATTCAGATAAAAAGTCCAATTCTATTCATCTCCTATGCTTGAATGACGCAAAGCCAAAAAATTTTATTGAGTGTACCACTATGGTGGTAAAAAATTGCATTAAGTGACATCTAACATAACCATCAGTGCTCAAAATTTAGCAGCTAAAATAAAAAAATATTTACTATCCAGCAAACTGTTTGATAATTCCTACCAATGATCGCTATGATGTCAGTCTACAAAAATGCTAATGTAACTATTACGTCAATAACGTCAACAGCTAATCTACAGCAATAAAACTTGGGGAGTTATATGTCTCAGTCAACATTACAAGCGTACAGTAAAAATTTCTTAGGAGCCTCGCCGAATTGGTATAAATATACAATTTTAGCCTTTTTGGTTGCAAACCCTATACTTCTTTTCAGTGCTGGAAGCTTTATCACTGGTTGGTGTTTAATAATAGAATTCATTTTTTGTTTAGCCATGGCATTAAAATGCTATCCACTTCAACCAGGAGGCTTGCTAGCAATAGAGGCTGTGGCGCTAGGGATGACAAGCCCTGAAACAATTTATCATGAAGCTCATGGTAACTTTGAAGTTATATTGCTGCTTATTTTCATGGTTGCAGGGATCTATTTTATGCGAGATCTACTACTCTACACATTTACAAAAATTCTCATTAAAATAAAATCTAAAGCATTTTTGTCGCTTCTATTTTGTTTCGCGGGAGCTTTTTTATCAGCTTTTTTGGATGCACTAACCGTAACTGCTGTGCTCATCAGTGTTGCAATTGGATTCTATTCGGTATATCACAAGGTGGCCTCTGGGGGAAACCTGCAGCATAACGAGGAGCATGACCACTCCGACGATACAGCATTGCTAAGCCACCACAAGGAAGATCTTGAAACATTTCGTAGTTTTCTACGCAACTTGATTATGCATGGAGCGGTAGGAACTGCATTGGGTGGTGTAACTACATTGGTGGGAGAACCACAAAATCTACTGATAGCCAATATCGCTGGCTGGAGTTTTATAGAGTTTTTTATGACGATGGCTCCTGTCACAATGCCCGTCCTAGCTTGTGGTTTGATTACATGTGTTCTTATAGAGAAATTAGGCTGGTTTGGTTATGGCGTTATACTTCCTAGCACAGTAAGAACTGTGCTAGAAGAATTTGATATCGAAGAATCCAAAAAATTAACTCCGAAGCACAAGGCCGCATTGATAATCCAGGCCCTAGTTGCGCTGTTTTTAATTGTAGCACTGGCGCTTCACCTAGCACCTGTTGGTCTCATTGGTTTATCAGTTATCGTACTACTTACGGCTTTTAATGGTATCGTTGAGGAGCATCGTCTTGGTCATGCTTTCGAGGAAGCTTTACCCTTCACAGCACTGCTTGTGGTGTTTTTTGCTATTGTTGCTGTCATACACGATCAGCACTTATTTAAACCAATCATAGATGCTGTGCTTGCAATGGAGCCAAGCGTTCAACCTGCAATGTTTTTTGCAGCCAACGGTATACTCTCTGCAATTAGCGACAATGTCTTTGTGGCAACCGTCTATATTAACGAAGTTAAAGCCGCATTGGATGCCGGAACAATCACTAGAGAACACTTTGATCTGCTGACAATAGCAATCAATACAGGGACAAATCTTCCTAGCGTCGCAACACCAAATGGTCAGGCTGCATTCTTGTTTTTACTAACATCAGCGCTAGCGCCCCTTATTAGACTGTCGTACGGGAGAATGGTGATAATGGCCCTACCCTATACCATAGTTCTTTCTACAGCTGGCTGCCTAGCGGTTATTTACCTACTATAAAGAAGAGGAGCTATAACATACTAAAAGCTAGAGGTGTCAGATGATATCTCTAGCTTTTAACCATAGGCATTTACCGTTACTGGCTTCATCAATTCTAGATAATTTTTCATTATGAGCCACAAGTTCGGACTCGCTAGCCCGAATAACCTTGAGGGGAAATCGATCAGGATTTAGTCGACGTATATCGTTCTCCACTACGCCTTCACGTGCGTTCCCATGGCTACCTAAAACAAAATCAATCTGACCTCCTGTCATTAACAGGTAAACTTCTGCTAATATTTCTGCATCCAGTAACGCACCGTGGAGTTCTCGCTGCGAATTATCAATAAAGTATCTCTTGCAAAGAGCATCTAGGTTATTTTTTTGCCCGGGGTGGCGTTGACGCGCCATTACTAACGTATCGACAACATCGCAAATATTAACAACAGATGTGATTTTTCCTTTTAGCTTGGCTAGCTCATGATCAATAAATCCAACGTCAAATGGTGCATTATGAATTATCAATTCAGCGCCGCTAATAAATTCTAAAAACTCATGGCATATCGATGCAAAAGTAGGCTTATCAGCGAGGAAATCAGTTGTTATTCCATGTACATTAACAGCACCTTGATCAATTTCTCTTTCAGGATTTATATACTGATGATAGTGGCGACCAGTCATCCTTCTATCAACCAGCTCAACGCAACCAATTTCAATAATTCGATGATTTTTGCTTGACTCTAAACCGGTGGTTTCTGTATCCAACACAATCTGTCTTGTCATGATGATTATCCTCAGCAGGCTTAAATAGATTAAATTTAAACCTAGTTATCCAGCTCGTCTATTCCCTGATTTGCTAGCTGATCTGCCATCTCATTCTCTCGATGACCACTATGTCCTTTAACCCACATCCACTCAACCTCATGAGAGCTGACTTCTTTTTCAAGGCGCTGCCATAGGTCGACATTTTTAACTGGCTTCTTATTAACCGTCTTCCACCCACGTCTCTTCCAGTTATCTATCCAGCTTGTTATTCCTTGGCGTACATATTGAGAATCTGTAGTCAATATGACTCTCGAGGTCTCTTTTAGCGAGGCCAAGGCCTCTATTGCAGCCATCAGCTCCATTCTATTATTTGTTGTTAAGCGATCACCTCCATAAATTTTTTTTTCATTATCACCGTATCTTAATAGTGCCCCCCAGCCACCAGGCCCTGGATTGCCTCTACATGCGCCATCGGTAAAAATTTCAATTTCCTTCAATTATTTTCTCCTAAAGTTTGCTATCAAAAATTATTTTCTCAGAGATGGCAGGCCAATTCAGCATCTCATACCGAAAAGCTCTCAAGAATCTATTGAGGACTTATTAGCAGAAGACATGGCTGGGATTTTTAAAGATTCCCAACTTGTATTTTCAGAAAGTATTGCTCGAGAAACATATTTTTTTGCAACAATAATATAGAACGCCCCAAAGAATATTTGATGCTTCTTTGAAGTTCTAGACAAGAATTTATCTGCATTCCGGCAGCTAAAAAAACTACAGAAGGGGAAATAACCCCCAGACAGCACTTTAATGGGTTTTATACTTAAAGATTTCAACCAATCTAATACTCGTCCTTGCCGCAGCCCATGATGATGCCATACTGCATTAGAAGAAAACAGGCGAGCAGGAAATTTTAGCAAGCCAAGTATGCTTACAGGGTTAAAACTTACTATCAGGATATAACCGGAGGGCTTTAGTACTCTAGATGCCTCTTTTAGCACCTCATGAGGGCAGTGTGAAAACTCTAATGCATGATGAAGAAACACAGTATCAATCGTTTCTGATGGCAATGGAAGCGCATCAAAATCTGAAACAGCGCTATTTAAGGCATTTGTGTTTAGCGGGCCAAGTGAAAAACTATGCAGATGGCGTGACCTAAAAGACAAATCCAGCTGAGGCGCTATTCCTAGTTGCATTATCCTGTGAGAGCTAACGTCCGGTAAGGCCTTTTTTAGCGCATTTCTTTCTTCCTGAAGAATATACTGCCCATATTCTGTTGCAAGCCAATTTATGTAATGATCTTGCGATGTAGACAGTGTCGGTATTTTGTTCTTTTTGTCTAAATATTTTTTGGCTGCCTTTGATATGTTTAGCATTTTTAAAATTCTAAAGCCTCTTTATGAGTCTGAATTTATTTGATTTAAAATTACAATAAAGTCTAATTTTTTATTATTACTTATAGTCATTTCGTTTAATAGCTTATTATTAAGGCTCTATATAAATCAAAACAATATTAGATCCTTAATTATGTCGCTTCTCATTCATACCATTCACGCATTCAGAGATAATTATATTTGGCTTCTTCAGCCAGAAGGCACCAAATCTGCTTATGTTGTAGACCCTGGTGATGCAGTCCCGGTGCTAAGGCAACTTGATATACTCGAGCTCTCATTGAATGGTATTTTAATTACACATCATCACCCAGATCATGTTGGCGGCACAGACGAGTTACTCAGTCACTACTCAGTGCCAATTTTCGGGCCAGAAGGAATAAAACAAGTAACCCACGTAGTTCAGGACATGGATACCTTAAATATAGCTAACTACACATTCCAAGTCATAAGCATACCAGGTCACACCCTAGATCATATTGCTTACTATTCTGCTGATGCAGCTATATTATTTTGCGGGGATACACTGTTTTCAAATGGGTGTGGTAGGTTATTTGAAGGCACTCCAAAACAAATGCTTGCATCTCTTTCCTTGCTGTCATCCCTTCCTCCTGAAACAAAGGTTTATTGTGGGCACGAATACACAGAAGCTAACACACGCTTTGCCATAACAGTGGAGCCAGGAAATAAATCTTTGCAAAAATATGCAGAAGAAATAAGGCTACTGCGTATACAAAATAAGCCAACAATACCATCAACAATAGGACTAGAGCTGGCAACTAATCCTTTCTTAAGGGCGGCCGAAGACACAATCCAAGATGCTGCAAAAAAACATAGTAAAAAGACATACCTTTCTACAGAGGAAACATTCGCAACTATCCGCAAATGGAAAGATAGCTACTAAAGGTCGATATTATTTATGGGGGCATAAAGAGTCACACCAACATCAAGAATTGATTGATGTTGGTGTGACAGATATAATCACAAATTATCCGTAATGCCTCTCATTTAAATTTCACAAGTGATAATGCCCTTAAAAATACCAACATTTACGGCATGCCTAATTCTTCTTATCTCAGGATGTGCTCATCATCAACAGACAAAAGGAATCAGCCATCTTCCAGATAAAAAAATTATTAGCACTGGGGTTGAAGCAGCCTCCCCTACTTCAATCTTACTGGAACAAAAAAATCTATGGATTAGGCTAAGACAAGGCTTAGATCTTCATAAGTATTATAGTCATCCTGAGCTAGACAAAAAGAAGCACTGGGACCAAGACAAGCAAAATTATATTAACCAAATAGCAGCAAATGGCAGCCGCTATATGTATTACATTATTGGCGAACTAGAAGCCAATAATATTCCGCTAGAGCTTGCCCTCTTGCCGGCAATCGAAAGTGGGTACAACCCTTTAGCCCATTCACACAAATATGCATCTGGCTTATGGCAATTTATTCCAGCTACCGCTAGACGGTATGGGTTAAAAAGAGATGCTTGGTACGATGCCAGGCTTGATCCTATTGCATCCACAAGTGCTGCAATAGTCTACCTGAAGTATTTGCACCAACGCTTTGATGGGGACTGGTTGCTCGCCATAGCCGCATATAACGGCGGCGAAGGAAAAGTAAAAAGAGCTATAAGAAAAAATAAAAGAAAAGGAAGACCAACTGACTTTTGGTCATTAGAGCTACCAAGAGAGACGAAATCTTATGTCCCTCGACTGTTAATGCTATCAAGAATGGTAGCTCATCCAAAAAAATACAACATTGATCTACCACTCCTTATTAATCAGCCTTACTTTACAAGCATAGACTTAGTTGACCAGATAGACATCTCACAAGCAGCCAGGATGGCCGGCATAGAAGTCAAGGAAATGCGCCTACTCAATCCAGGGTACAAATTAGGAGCAACTCATCCAGAAATCCCTCAAACACTCCTGCTACCTCTCAAATCAAAAGAAATCTTCTTGGCTTCTTTGAAAAAAACCCCTAAGGAAAAATGGTCCCCAATAAAAATATATATAGCCAAACAAGGAGACACTCTTTCAGAAATCGCCCTCAAGCACGGCCTGAGCACCGAGTCTTTAATTCGCAGCAATAATATTCACAACCATATTATTCAAATTGGCCAAAAGATAAAACTACCTGGGACTGGACTTGATTCAAGTTCAGCCACCCATAGAGTGAAAAGCGGTGACTCTTTATGAAAAATTGCAAAAAAACACAACGTCCCAATAAAAAATATTGTCGGATGGAATGATATAAATCTTGCAAATCCACTTAACATTGGAGAGGAGTTAAAAATAAGCACTAACTAAATTGCTTGCTTGGCTGAGCCCTATGGAGCCAAAAATCTATTTTTCTTTAGCCTGGCTGAAGACATCGTAAGCCAAGTCAATATCGCTATACTGTGTTATTTTTCCTTCATTGTCTTGAGATAATTCATCACATTTATTTGGGTCATCTCCACACAAATCGCATGTATAATCACTTTCATTTAAGGCTTCACCTATGCCGCCACAAGATCCCTTTAATGGAGTTTTTCCCAGAATTACGCCAACAGCCATGCCTGCCATAATTAACACCAAAACAAAAAATGCAAGTAACGACTCGAGCACAGCTACTCTCCAAGTAAATAAGGGGAAAAATATGAAGAATAAACAACATCAAAACTATCTAGCTTCTTCACCAAAAAATAGGCCGGAAGACTATTATTTTCCGCAAGAGCAAGAGCCTTTTCAGGTCCCAAAACCATCATAACTGTAGCTAAGGCATCTGCTTTAGCAGCACTTTCAGCAATAACAGTAACCGAGGCTAAATTATGTGTAATAGGGTAGCCTGTTCGTGGATCGATAGTATGAGAATATCTCTTACCATTCTTTTCAAAATAGTTTCGGTAATCCCCAGAGGTTGCTACACCAGAATCCTTTATTTGGATAACTTGCTGTACGCCATCCTGCATAAAAGAAGGTTTTTCAATGGCAATACGCCAATTTTTACCATCCGGTCTTTCTCCCTGGATTCGCAGTTCTCCGCCTACCTCTATCAAGTAATTTCTTACCCCCAATGAATTCAGTAACTCGGCAACAGTATCTACAGCGTAACCTTTTGCTACAGCCGAAAGATCAATCTTGATATCATCAAGTCGTGTTGCTAAATATTTTTGCTTATCTATAGCAAGCTTATCAAACCCAACGAACGGAAGAAGGCTATCGATCAATTCGTGAGATGGGATGATATCCTTAGATTTTTGAGGACCAAACCCCCAAAGATCTACCAACGAGGCTACAGTTGGATCAAAGTATCCGTCAGACAAAACAAAAATGTCTTGGGCTATTGACAATACATCTATCATTTCTGGAGAAACAGCTTGAGGTTGGTTTATTGAGGAGGCATTAAGGAGCATAAGCTCAGATTTTTTGTCATATGTTGTAAATATCTTATTAATTTTTTGCAACTGATCATCTATTAATTTTCTTGTATTTTCAGGAAGAAGTTTATCCACTGCCACCATCTTTACCTGGTAAGTTGTACCCATAACTTCGCCAGAATAAACCAATTCCTCTGGATGATTGACGCAACCAACAAGGCCTATAAAAAAGAAAGCCGGCAGCAAGAATATGACTTTATTATGAAGAATTTTTAACAAAAACGAGGCGCTAAGCCCCGTTCTTATTAATTTTATAGTGCTTGGAGACATTTTATGCACTAAATCGTTATCCACCAAAATCATCAAGGAATATATTGTCTCTCTCAACTCCAAGATCAAGCAACATGGAGATAACAGCTGAATTCATCATGGGCGGGCCACACATATAGTATTCGCAGTCTTCAGGCGCTGGATGTTCTTTTAGGTAGTTTTCATAAAGAACTTGATGGATAAAGCCTTTGTGTCCGTCCCACTTATCTTCTGGTTGATCGTCAGAAAGGGCTAGATGCCATTCAAAATTATCATTTTCTCCAGCAAGAGTATCGTACTCATCATTATAGAAGCATTCGCGCATTGAGCGAGCGCCGTACCAGAATGAAATTTTACGGTCAGTTTTTAACCGACGAAGCTGATCAAATAAATGTGATCGCATTGGTGCCATTCCTGCACCTCCTCCAATGAATATCATCTCGGCTGAGGTATCTTTGGCAAAAAATTCACCAAATGGGCCAAAGACATTAACCTTATCACCAGGCTTTAGATTAAACGCCCATGAAGACATGATCCCGGGTGGAATACCCTCTGTTCCAGGAGGCGGTGTTGCACACCGAATATTAAATTTAACTATTCCTTTTTCTTCCGGATAATTAGCCATTGAGTAGGCTCTAATGACGGACTCATTAACTATAGATTCATGTTTAAAGAATCCAAAACGATCCCAATCAGCTCGATACTCGCCCTCTATGTCAAAATCACTATATTTAACATGGTGGGGTGGGCACTCTAGCTGAACATAACCACCAGCTTTAAAGTCAACACTTTCACCATCAGGCAAACGGAGGGTCAACTCTTTAATAAAAGTAGCGACATTGGGGTTGGCTTCAACGGTACATTCCCACTGCTTAACGCCAAAGACCTCTTCTGGAACAATAACCTTCATATCCTGCTTTACAGGGGTCTGACAAGACAGCCGCCATCCTTCGCTAGCCTCACGTTTAGAAAAATGAGCCTCTTCGGTTGGAAGCATAGAGCCGCCGCCTTCAGTAACAATACACTTGCACTGAGCACAAGTACCGCCGCCGCCACATGCAGACGCAAGAAACAAACCAGCATTAGAAAGGGTTAGCAATAATTTATCACCAGATGGCACAGTAATGTTTTTTTCACCGTTAACATCAATTGTAACCAGTCCCGTGCTAACTAGCTTCTCTCGAGCAGCCAAAATAAAACTAACCAGAGCTAACACAACGGCTGTGAACATTCCGACACCAAGCAAAATCTCTAAATTCATAAATATTTTTTCTCCACAGCTATCAAAGGTCTATTCCACCAAAGGACATAAAGCCTAATGACATGAGGCCAACAGTTATAAAAGTAATACCCAAACCCTGAAGGCCTTCAGGTACATCGCTATATTTAAGTTTTTCGCGTATGCCAGCCAGCGCCAAAATTGCTAGCGCCCAACCAAAGCCAGCCCCTAATCCGTATACCGTACTCTCAGCTAAGTTATAGTCACGCTCGACCATAAACAAAGCCGCACCTAAAATTGCACAATTAACAGTTATCAGCGGCAAAAAGACACCGAGGGCGTTATAAAGGGCCGGGACGTATTTGTCTAAAAACATCTCCATAATTTGAACAATAGCAGCAATAACACCGATATAACTTAGCAACCCAAGAAAACTTAGATCCACCTTATCCATGCCTTCTATGCCAGTCCATATTAAGGCACCTTCAGTCAGCAAGTACTTAAATATCAGATGGTTGGCAGGTACAGTGACCGCTAAAACTACAATTACAGCAATGCCAAGACCTAGGGCAGCTTGAATCTTTTTTGAGATAGCTAAAAATGTACACATCCCCAGAAAAAAAGACAAGGCCATATTTTCAATAAAAACAGACCGAACAAATAAACTTAAATAATGCTCCATCAGGCAGTTTCCCCCTTAGATGAATTTGGTGCAATCTTGAAATCAGGGGCTTCAACTTGGCCTTTTTTCCAAACCCTTAAACCCCAAATAAAAAGACCAATCAAGAAAAAAGCACTTGGTGGCAGAAGCAACAGTCCATTTGGTACATACCAGCCGCCATTGCTCGCTAAGGAGAAAACCTCAAGGCCGTATAGTTTACCTGTTCCAAATAGCTCTCGGATAAATGCCAGCGCTAGCAACATTACGCTGTACCCAAAACCATTTCCAATTCCGTCTAAGAAACTACTTACGGGCGGATTTTTCATTGCGTAACCTTCAGCTCGACCCATAACAATACAATTAGTAATAATTAACCCAACAAATACAGAAAGCTGCTTGCTGATATCATAAGCTACAGCTTTAAGCACCTGATCAACAAGGATAACCACAGAAGCTATGATAGTCATTTGCACGATGATTCTAATGCTGCCTGGGATTTGATTTCTTATCAGCGATATCAACATAGATGAGATTGCTGTCACAACCGTTAAACTAATACACATAACCATGGTAACCTTCAGGCTAGAGGTTACAGCAAGCGCAGAACATATTCCTAAGATTTGAAGTGCAATTGGATTTTCATTAAAAATTGGTTTTAATAGAATATCACTCATTTTTCTAGCCAAGATCAAGCCTCCCCTGCACGTAGATTGGAAAGGAACGGAGAAAATCCATTTTCACCCATCCAGAATTTTATTAGATTATCTACCCCGCGACTTGTTAAAGTTGCTCCAGATAAACTATCTATTTCATATATTGACTCAGGTCGACTAAGGTCAACCTTCCCTCTAACAACGGTCAATGCTTGCTTGTTGTTTGAATCGTAACTTTTCTTACCTATCCATTGTGCTTTCCATAATGGGTTATCGATCTCACCTCCCAAACCAGGGGTTTCAGCATGCTCATAGAAGCCAAGACCAGCGACAGTATTCAAGTCAGACTCTAGGGCGACAAACCCATACAATGTTGACCAAAGACCGTATCCCTTTATGGGTAAAATAATTTTTTCCAAGCCCGCGTCTCCCTCTACAACATATACAATCATATACTTGGGAAGGCGGCCAATTTTGGCAATATCAGCATCTCCAAGATCAACAGACAGCTCTGGATCCTTGGAGGCTTTTCGTTGGTTGTAGCTATCTAAATCTACTGCGTCGCTGAATTTTCCTGTAGACAGATCGACCGCTCGAGCAGTTATACTGGCAAATTTTTCATTAACGTCATCGCCTTCCTGTAGCATTCCCGCAGCAGCAAGTATATTTGTTTTTCGATCAAGATCCTTATTAGCCTGCTGAGCTGGCCGCAACAAAACAGCTGCTGTAGACACAATCACTGAGCAAACAATACACAGTACTAAGGCAACTTTAATAGTTTTTAAAGTAGAGTTATTGTTAGCCACGAGCCATTCTCCTTTTGATGTTAGCTTCAACTACAAAGTGATCTATTAGCGGAGAAAATAAATTAGCGAACAATATCGCCAGCATCATTCCTTCAGGGTAAGCAGGATTAACAACTCTAATCAATACAACCATTACCCCGATCAACAGGCCATACCAGATTTTTCCTGTGTCTGTCATGGATGCTGACACGGGGTCTGTTGCCATAAAAACCAACCCAAAAGCAAAGCTGCCCATAACCAAGTGCCAGTGCCAAGGAACACCAAACATTGGGTTTGTCTCTGAACCAATAAAATTAAACAGTGTAGATAGAAGGACCATACCAACAAGAACCCCCAGCATAATACGCCAAGCTGCGATTTTTGTGAGAAGCAAAACGACAGCGCCGATAAGAATCGCGAGAGTGGATGTTTCACCAATTGAGCCTTGTTTATTGCCAATAAATGCATCAAACCAAGTAAGATTCTGCTGTACCGCCTCAATACCATAATTAGCAGCAACCGAAAGCGCTGTTGCGCCCGTGTAACCATCAACAGCAGTCCAGACAGCATCCCCTGATAGTTCAGCAGGGTATGCGAAGAAAAGGAAAGCGCGCCCTGTTAACGCAGGATTGAGGAAATTTTTTCCTGTTCCTCCAAAAACCTCCTTACCAATAACAACACCAAAACTTATCCCTAAAGCTACTTGCCATAATGGTATATCTGGAGGGCAAATTAAAGCGAACAGGATAGAGGTTACAAAAAATCCCTCATTAATTTCGTGGCCCCTCACGGAAGCAAATACAACCTCCCAGAAGCCTCCCGCTATAAATGTCACCATATAAATAGGGACAAAGTAGGCTGCACCATAAAACATACAATCCCAGATACTTAAAGGATCATGTCCGGCAAATAATACAATGATAGCCTCATGCCAGTCAGTTGCGTAGGTTGCTTCAGATGCAGCGAGGATAGTGTTTGCCTGAAAGCCAAGATTGTACATCCCATAAAACATTGCTGGAAATGCGGCAAGCCAAACAGTTATCATTACTCGTTTTAAGTCAATACCATCTCGAATATGCGAACCATTTTTTGTGACGGACCCTGGTGAGTAAAAAATTGTATCAACCGCTTCATAAAGAGCAAACCAGCCCTCTAGTTTTCCGCCTTTATGGAAATGCGGTTCAATTCTATCTAGATAGCTACGCAATACTTTCACTATCAGCCCTCCTTCTCAATACGTGCCAGATTATCTCTCAGAATTGGACCATACTCATATTTCCCCACACAAACATAGCTGCAAAGAGCTAAATCTTCTTCTTCAAGCTCTAGACAGCCGAGTTTTTGCGCCATTTCTGTATCACCAACAATTAAAGCACGCAAGAGCTGCGTAGGAAGTATGTCCAAAGGCATCACCTTTTCATAGTTGCCAATAGGCACCATGGCTCTCTCGCTTCCATTTGTGTTTGTACTAAAACTCAAGTTTTTTTCTTGAGCTGAACCGAAAGAAGAAAGGTAGATGGGCATGGCCGAATGTCGCTTAATACCCAAAGAAATATAGCGGAAGAATTCACGCTGATATCCTTCGATAATTATAGCAACTTGGGTATGATAGCGACCTAAAAAAGAAAGTGCTCCATCGGCATGCTCGGCAGATGCAATGCGACCTGATAGCAAAGATCCTGAGATAACTCGATTATCCCCCCTATCGGTCTCATTGATGATTAATTCATTAATATTTGCACCAATACGGGTTCGCACTAAACGCGGATTAAGAGCCTGAGGTCCACACAAAGCTACTACCCTTCGAGTATCAATGCAGCCAGTAGTGAACAATACACCTATAGCCAGCACATCTTGGTAACCTATTACCCATACAGTTTTTTTAGCGCTAACAGGGTCTATAAAATGAATGTGTGTACCGGCAAGACCAGATGGATGAGGGCCTGTAAATCTTTGCAGTTGAACACCATCCAGATTTTCTCCAGAAATTACAGTATCACCTGAAATACAAAGATGAACCGGCCCCTCTGTGAGGCGCCCCAATACTAACAACCCATCTTCAAAATCTTTTTCTCTCTCGGCAATAACCACATCTGGATTTACCGCTAATGGATTTGTATCAATAGCAGTAACAAAAATTGAACTGGGTGACTCAGAAAAGGGGGAAGGGACCTTAGAATATGGTCGAGTTCGCAATGCTGTCCATAGGCCAGATGAAACCAAGCTCTCAACTACACTACTCCTAGACAAAAGTGGCAAATTTGTAGAAGCATACTGCGTAAATGTTTCCTGTTCATCTCCATCTACATCAATAACTATAGATTGAAAAACACGACGTTCTCCGCGATTAATAGACGAGACAATACCGGAAGCAGGTGAAGTGTAGAGTACCCCTTCGGTTCTCTTGTCAGAGAAAAGTAGCTGGCCAAGCTTGACTCTATCGCCAACTTTGACTGACATCGTAGGCTTCATGCCAATATAATCATCACCAATAACAGCAACAGATCTAATGACAGGCCCTTTGTGTATAACCTGTTCAGGGGAACCGGGTACAGGGATATCTAAACCCCGAGAAATCTTAACCATAGAATAAAACCCAAAAAGCTATTTTTTAATTAACTATTGCTCTTAACTAAGACGAGCCCCAAATAAAAGCCATATAACTTTGCAAAAAGTTACATTTTTAATAAATTTTTATTTAAAGTTACTAGGATTTAAAGTCACACTATTATACGTGATTATATAAAACACGAACAATTTTTACTGCGAATTAAACTGCATCTTTCTATATTAGATGCAAAAATTTTACCTTATGTATCCAGAGACAAAGTTATCTCAAAAATAAAAAAAATACCAAACAAATTATTCGCTAGGCACCATTCGCCAAGAAATCCCAGCCAGCTTCTCTAAACACCTTACCACCTGGCAGCTGTAACCAAATTCATTGTCATACCAGCAGTACAAAACAACGCTACTTCCATCAACAATTGTGGCTCCGGCATCATAAATACAGGCATGACGAGAGCCAACAAAATCAGACGACACGGCTTCTGAAGAAATAGTGTAATCAATCTGGTTTTGTAAAGCTGAGTGCAGAGACATCTTGCGCACATAAGCATTTATCTCTGCAAGATTTGTTTCGCGGTCAAGCTGCAAATTAAGGATAGCCATGGAAACATTGGGCGTAGGCACCCTAATAGCGTTGGCTGTAAGTTTACCTTTAAGCCCAGGAAGAGCCTTAGCGACAGCTTCTGCAGCACCAGTTTCAGTCAGTACCATATTTAGTGCCGCACTACGGCCACGCCTAGATCCTTTATGGTAATTATCAATTAAATTCTGGTCATTAGTATACGAGTGGACCGTTTCAACGTGGCCTTTTATAATTCCAAACTCATCCTGCAAGACTTTCAAAATTGGAACAATGGCATTAGTCGTACAAGAGGCTGCTGATATAATTCTTGATTTCTGTGTGATTTCATTATGGTTAATGCCATAAACAATATTTGGGATCGCTCCTTTTCCGGGGGCGGTAAGTATAACCTTGGCGGCCCCTGGACACTGTAGATGCTGACTTAGACCATCCTCATCACGCCAGACCCCTGTATTATCTATTATTATGGCGTTATCTATACCAAATTTTTTATAATCTACATCTCTAGGTGAATTCGCATAAATAACCTGAATAGGGTTTCCGTTACACACTAAAATATTTTTATCCTCCAAAACTCGGATGGTCCCCTCAAATGCACCATGGACAGAATCACGACGGAGCAAGCTTGCCCTCTTGCACAGATCATCCTCACTGGAGCCTTTGCGAACCACGATAGCCCGTAATCGAAGCATGTCTCCGCTACCAGTTTTTTCTATCAGTAGGCGAGCCAAGAGACGACCAATCCGTCCGAAGCCATAAAGGACAACATCTTGTGGCTCAGAAATTGGTTTGCTCATATCCCCAAGGTCATCACCGATTTCATTCTGCAGAAAATCTAATAACTCAAGCCCTTCTACTGACTCTTGGTATTTGACGGCCAGCTTCCCTAGGTCGATATGAGCTGGCCCCAGATTCATTTTTGATAATGCTGTAATCAAAGGAAAGGTTTCATACTCTGATAGTTCATTTTTTTCAATTTGACGCACAAAGCGATGCGCTTTCATCAGTTCTATCACAGAGCGATTAAACATACTCCTGCCATACATATACAAAGAAATATTTTTTTCTCGGTACAGTCTGCCAATCAAGGGAATCATTGCCTCAGAAAGCGCTTCACGCTCTTTCCAATCTGTAAAGAAGTCTGCGGGTATAGGACGAGTATCTTCTATCACTAGATCAAACCTCTTACTTCAACTATGGGAATATAAATCTATATGTTTTATAGAGCGCACTATTATCAAGGGTCAATCTCTTGAGGGCAAGCCAGTTAAGTGAAAAAATAGGCGGAAAAGACAACTTGCCAGCTAAAAAATTATGCGCTAGAACGGAAAAAACACTTTAGTTGCTACATTTTGTACGACAGTTTTAATCATTCTATTATTTTTTCCAGCTATAATCTGCGCCAACATGTCTTGTATTGCTATCATTTTTCCGAATAATCGTTCATAACTTAGATTATCCAGCTCCCCATCTCTACTGTTTGTTAAAATTAAGGGTTCTTTCAAACTATCCTCAAAAGTAGTAATGCGCCAAAGTGCAGCTTCTATATTACGGGCACTCAAATAAAGATTCTGTTCTTTTAGCTTGTTGTACATAAAAAATTCGTGCTGGTAGCCATAAGATTTTCTGATCATTTCAGTTAACCCAACCATAAAGACAAAAACTCTATCTCCTTGATAGCTAGAATCAAGAGATAACTCTATGATTTCTATGCCGTTTTGTGGCATTCCTGGTATATCCAACTTTCCCGGTACTTCAAAGATTTGCTTCAGCCTATCCTCCGCTGTGTAAGTCTTCCTGCTGGATCCATATTTCACGCGAAGATATTTAGGATTTCTTTTGTAAAGCTTAACTGCAAGCTCCCTAAGTAACGATTCCATCTCTAGGTAATGGTAGTCAGCAACTTCGTCCACATCTGATTTCATCACGTTTTTCAAATGAAATTTTTGGACGGAGCATCCGCCGAGTATTATCAAAAAGAGAAGCACGCATGAAGCAACTGTTAACTGAATAAACTTGTACAATTCAAACTCCAAAAAATTAATTAAAGCGAATATCTACAAAAAACTCTATTGTGCGGCAATGGATCATATCAATATACAAGAACCATCGCTAAAATAACCCTCAAAAGACCCTGCAATAACTACCGAAAAATCTTTGTCGGAGACATGTATCAAAAATATCAATCCAACAATTTAAAGCGCTAAACATACTATGTCTATTTTAACTTTTCCATCACCCAACTTGCCTGGCGATAAACGCTCTTGGGGAGGGGCTTTTGGTTCAGGGTTATCACTCAGTGTTGCTGAGATTTCCCAGCAACACCAAGGCTTAATTCTAGTTATTGCTGCATCTGCCAGGTCCGCCGCACAAATAAAGGCTGAAATCGCTTTTTTCTTAGGAGATGACACGAAAGTATTTCATTTTCCTGACTGGGAGACGCTCCCATATGACCAATTCTCCCCCCATCAAGACATTACCTCTCAGCGGCTAAAAACATTATTTAGTTTACCACAAACACTTTGCGGTGTTGTGGTTGTGCCAGTAACGACCATGATGCATCGAATACCGCCTGTAGATTTCGTGAGTGGTCGCTCCTTTGATTATAGCGTGGGAGATCATCTAGACCCTCAAGACCTGCGAAATAAGCTACAGTATAGCGGGTACCGGCTTACGGAAACCGTCATCGAGCATGGTGAGTACAATATCCGTGGATCCATTATAGATATCTACCCAATGGGAGCCTCATTACCTTTTCGTATCGATCTTTTTGACAATGAAATTGAAAGCTTGAGGACTTTTGACCCAGATAGTCAGCTTACTCTAGAAAAAATCAATCGTCTTTTTCTGCTTCCCGCTAAAGAAATTCCTTTGGATAAAGAATCTATACGATTATTTAAAAACAAGTGGCTTGAACGATTTGATGCTGACCATCAAAAATGCTCTGTATACTTAGATATAGACAAAGGAATAACACCACAAGGAATTGAATATTATCTCCCGTTATTTTTCGAAGAATGCGCAACTCTATTTAATTACCTTCCAAAAAACTGCTTTGTTGTTACTGAAAGCGATATAGAGTCTAGTGCAGAAAACTTCTGGAAAAGCGCAAAAAATCGTTACGAGGAGTGCAACATTGATAGTGCGCGCCCCCTCCTTTCTCCAAAAGAGATTTTTCTTCCAGTTAATGAGTTTTTTGGCGCACTAAAAGAATATCCACGCACCGAAATATCCGAGATATTAGCTAATACAAGTACATCCATTAATAGCTTTACTTTAAATTTTGAATCTATGCCTCATATCGCTGTTAACAACAAAGCAGTAGATCCTCTGGGGCATCTTAATAAATTTTTAAGCTCTTCAAATAAACGTGTTTTGTTTTGTGCCGAAACCAAGGGGCGCAGAGAAATCCTAAGCTCGTTACTAAATGGCGGAAAAATTGCCCACAAAGAAATCGATGACTGGAAAGGTTTTATAGGTAGCAAGGATCCTATCTGTCTTACCGCCTACCCTATAGAGAGAGGATTATATCTAAACAATCCAAATATTTGCTTAATTACAGAATCTGAACTATTTGGCCTTCAAGTCATACAAAATCGACGACGACGTACCCAAAAGGCTGGCTCGGATCAGATTATAAAAAACCTTTCGGAATTACATCTCGGAGCTCCTGTTGTTCATATAGAGCATGGCATAGGCAGATATCGTGGGCTACAAACTATACATTCAGAAAACTGCCCGCAAGAGTTTCTTACTCTAGAGTATGCTGAAAAAGCCAAGTTATATGTACCAGTTTCGTCTCTTAATTTAATCAGCCGATATGGTGGAGGGGAGGAAGAGTTAGCGCCACTACATAGACTCGGTACAGAGCAATGGCAAAAAGCCAAAAACAAAGCTCTTAAGCAAATCTCTGATATAGCTATAGAATTATTAGACATATATGCCGTAAGAGCGTCTAAAAAGGGTTTTTCTTGCACAGTTCCATTAGAAGAATATCAAATATTTTGCTCTGACTTTCTTTATGAAGAAACTGCAGACCAATTAGAAGCAATCGAGGCAACAAAGAAAGATATGCTTTCGGAGCAACCTATGGATAGACTCGTCTGCGGTGATGTTGGTTTTGGTAAAACAGAAGTGGCGATGAGGGCTGCTTTTATTGCGACATCAAACAACAAGCAAGTTGTGATGCTTGTTCCTACCACTTTACTGGTGCATCAACATGTAGAAAATTTTCGCGATCGATTTGCTAACTGGCCCATAAAAATAGCTGAACTATCCCGTTTTCGCACAGCAAAAGAACAGGAAGATATCTTAAAAGATACAGCTCAAGGGAGCATTGATATTTTAATTGGAACTCACAAACTCCTACATGCAAATATTAATTACAAAAACTTAGGGTTATTGATTGTTGATGAAGAGCATAGGTTTGGAGTAAAGCAAAAAGAAAAAATTAAATCTCTTCGAGCAGAGATAGATATCTTAACCCTTACAGCGACACCGATTCCGCGAACGCTAAATCTTTCAATGTCTGGCATTAGAGATCTTTCTATTATTGCAACACCCCCTGCAAAAAGATTGTCTGTAAAAACATTTATTCGCGAAAGCCAGACTGAAGTTATTCGTGAGGCTATTTTGCGCGAAATTCTTCGAGGCGGCCAGGTCTTCTATTTGCATAATGAAGTGAGAAATATTGAAGCCATAACTAGCCAACTTGCCGATCTTGTGCCCGAAGCAAGAATAAATTTTGCGCATGGACAAATGAGAGAAAAAAATCTAGAAATAGTCATGTCTGACTTCTATCATCAACGTTTTAATGTTTTGGTTTGCACCACCATTATCGAAAATGGTATTGATATTCCTAGTGCAAATACCATTTTAATTAATCGAGCAGATAAGTTTGGTCTTGCGCAACTTCATCAGCTTCGCGGTAGGGTTGGTCGCTCGCATCATCAAGCATACGCATACCTATTAGTTACTGAAAAAAAATCATTGACGCCTGATGCTCTAAAGCGTCTTGAATCCATCAGAGACAACAATCAACTCGGATCTGGATTTACAATAGCTACACATGACTTGGAAATCCGCGGTGCAGGAGAACTTCTAGGTAAAGGGCAAAGTGGCCACATACATTCTATTGGTTTTACCTTATACACAGAGTTGCTAGACAGAGCTATAGAGGCCATACGCAAAGGAAAGCTACCTGATTCAATCATGATGTTTGACGAGGATGTCGAGATTAAACTCAATATTCCCGCACTAATACCTGAAGAATACTTGCCTGACGTGCATACCCGATTAGTCATGTATAAGCGGATAGCAAGCGCTACATCTAATACTGAATTACATGAACTTCAAGTTGAAATGATAGATCGTTTCGGATTAATCAGCGACCATTTAAGAAATTTATTCCAGATAACATCCCTAAAATTTTATGCTCGATCAATAGGGGTCAACAAACTGGAAGCTGGGCCTGAAGGCGGACGAATCGAATTTAGTTCCAACACCTCAGTGGAGCCACTTGCCATAGTAGAGCTAGTTCAGGGGCAACCAGACATTTATCGTCTTCAGGGTTCCAGCATTCTGAAATTTAAACACAAGATGGAAACAGCAACACAGCGCATACAGAAAGCAACTGATCTACTATATCTGCTAACTCCTGCTGTGAGCAGTAGCCAATGAAAACACTATCAAAATATACGATATTCTTGACTTTCTCCATGTTATCTTGCGCCGTTTTGGCAATGCAGCCAAGCTGGACAGACTGGTACCAAATTGAAGTTATTGTCTTTAGCCAAACAGGCTCTGCAGATGAAGAGCGGCATCCAAACAAAATGGCCATCCGTTATCCTAAAAATATTCGCGAGTTAAAAGATTTAACTGTTGCAAGCCGACGCTTTATTAATTCTGAAACACCTCAAAGCAACATCGATTTTGAAGAGGAGTCTTTTGTTGTTCTTGAAGAAAAAGACCTAATGATGAATCACGAACACAAAAAAATTACAACCTCTCAAAACTATAGCATTCTTTACCATAAATCATGGCGTCAGTCAGCTTCAAAGGAAGAAGAAAGCCCTTGGGTATCAATTAAGGGGGGGGAAAATGATGGTCAAAACCATGAACTGGAAGGCAATATTCGATTGATAAAAAATAATTATCTTCGTTTTGAGGCAGACCTATGGGGGAAAATTTTTGAAAAATCGAAAAGAACCAAAAAAAGGTTTTTTTTCTTTAAAAGCAATACAGACACATCTGTAAATGCATCTATTATAGAAGTTTTTAGGCTTAATCAATCCACAAGAGTTTTTGCGAATAAAGTGACGTATCTAGACCACCCAAAATTGGGGGTAATTGTCTTGGTAACTGAATATGAAAAATCAGAAGAAACCACCCAGATTCAAAATATCGAGCATCCTTAAAAATTCAAACCAATAATCCTTAAGAGACTATGTTACAAAAAATTATTTTTTCTCATGTCCTGCTAAATCAGCAACAATGCTAATTTGACTCATGGTGAATAGCCGGATCAGATCTCATATGTAGTGTTGAAGTTGGAAATGCTATCTCTGCATTATGTTTTACAATAATACTGGATACATTCAACAACACATCTTGTTTTACTTTATGATAAAGCACCCATTGTGTCGTTTTGGTGAAAGTGTAGATAAAAAAGTCGGCTGAAGAAGCAGCGAAGGTATTAAAATTCACGATTAATGTTTGATTGCTGTCAATATCCTTATGCTCAGATAGCATCTTATGGACATCTGAGACAATTTCTTCCATTTTATCTAGATCATCATAGCGAATGCCTATCGTTTCATATATACGACGATTCAACATTCTGGATGGGTTTTCTAAAGAGATGCTATTAAATATAGAATTTGGTACGTATAGCGGCCTCTGGTCAAATGTTCTGATTCTGGTCAAGCGCCACCCAATATCTTCCACAGTACCTTCTATTTCTTGATCTGGAGATCTAACCCAGTCTCCAACTTTAAATGGCTGATCAAAATAAAGCATCAGGCCACCAAAAAAATTAGCTAAGAGATCTTTGGCAGCAAAACCAATAGCCAAACCGCCCACCCCGCCGAATGCAAGCAATCCAGAGATACTGTACCCAAATAACTGCATCGCTATCAAAATAGCTGTGATAATCACTGAAGCGCGCAATAATTTACCCACTACTTTAGCTGTGGTCGCATCGAATGGCTTTGTCGTGTATTCAGAGAGAGAAAAATTACGCTCCGCCCGCTTAATTAGATTAATCAAAAATAAGGCGCAAAGAAAAATTATAGCGGCCTGATTAATCGAACCAATAAGCTCATGAATTTCTGAACCTGCAGCTTTTGAAGCTACAGACGCCGCTAAATTAAAACTGATAACCCATATAGCCCAAATAACTGGGCGTCTAGAAGCCTCAATAATCGCATCATCCCAAACTGTTTTAGACTTAGCAGCTTGGCTCTCAACAAAATTGATCAGCCTGTTAGCTATTTGCGCCAAAAGAAATGCAAGTACAACAAGCAGGAAAATCTCTAATACCCACAGATAATAGCCACCGGTTAAATCAACTAGCCAATTTTCTAAAACTGCCATAACAACTATTCCTTATTAATTCTACGTTAGGTTTTATTTCCCTTCAGACAAAGCTAAGAGTTGGGCATTCACTAATCTCCATCGATTATCCACAATCAAGCTATCCCATGATAATGCTACCTGACGACTCATTCTGGATAATTTTGCTGATGGCGACCAGTTGCAGGATTCTAAAAAATTTAGCACCTCAACAACACCCTTCCGATTATTGCAAACTAAAACCATATCACAGCCAGCCTGAAGTGCAGCTTTAGCTTTGTTTGTATAACCACCAACAATATCCGCACCTTTCATAGATAAATCATCGCTAAAAATAATCCCATCAAATTTCAACTCTTGCCTCAAGATTTTCTTTAGCCATAACTCTGAAAATCCTACAGCATTTGGATCAATTTTAGGATAAATAATATGCGCTGGCATTACTGCATCCAAGCTACCAGCTAAACTCGTAAAAGGAACAAGATCGTGACCACGTAATTCTTCTAAAGACCTTTGATCTAAAGGAGTCTCATGGTGGCTATCAGCACTTACACCTCCGTGACCCGGAAAATGCTTTCCAGTGGCAGCCATTCCAGCTTCATGCATGCCCTCAATAAACAATTTAGCCGCCTTTGTTGCCAAAATTGGATTGTCAGAAAAAGATCGGTCTGCAATTACCTGGCATTTATCTTTATCTAGATCAAGGACAGGAGCAAAACTAAAGTCTATGCCACATGCCACTATTTCGGAGGCCATCAGCCATCCGCAATCCTTAATAAATTTCTCTGCATATTTTGGCTTAGAATCTAGAATTTCCCCTAGAATCCTCATCGACGGAATTTTGGTAAAGCCATCACGAAAACGCTGCACCCTACCGCCCTCTTGATCGACACAAATTAAAAGATCTTGCCTTATCATTCTAATATCAGATGTCAGAGATGTTATCTGTTTTCTACTTTGGAAATTTCTTGAAAAAAAGATAACTCCGCCAATATGTCGGTTTGTTAGCAAATGCTGTTCAGGGAGGCTTAGCGAAAGACCGCTCAAGTCAATTATTAAAGGCCCTAATAACATAATATCTTCCTTTACAATTTAGCTCACTAACATAAGCTCAATTACATGCTACCAATAGTAAACCAAGTATAGATTCATTTTTTTACTTAATAATAGATTAATTATTTTTTTAGATAAGCACTATAACTCAACACTCACAACCTGCAGCAAAAAATACAGAAGTTACTTAGAAACCTAAGGTATCTAGATACCCAAAAAAGTCTTTGATATCCATGTAGCTTTAACCATATACTGTTAATAGATACAGTCTATAACTTATTAACAATTTTCAGTTTAATACAATAGTTAATTTCAGCGTACACAAGGAAATAGATGATGCGTAATTCCTCCCTAACGGCAAGGCAAGAGCAAATTCTGAACTTAGTCAAGACACACATTCAGGCGACTGGTTATCCACCCACCAGAGCTGAAATAGCTATCGAATTTGGTTTCAAATCACCCAACGCAGCAGAAGAGCACTTAAGAGCGCTAGCCAAAAAAGGTGCCATTGAGATAATCTCTGGGACCTCTCGAGGAATTCGCTTGCTAGAAGAAGCGCATAATGGGCTGCCTTTAGTTGGCCGTGTAGCAGCTGGGGAGGCTATTCTGGCAATTGAAAATATTGAAGCCTATCTAGAGGTGGCTCCAGATATGTTCCACCCTAGAGCAGATTTTTTATTAAAAGTTCAGGGCCGAAGTATGAAAAATATCGGAATAATGGATGGTGATCTCCTTGCTGTCCACAAAACAAATACTGCAGAAAATGGAGCAATCATAGTTGCAAGAATTGAAGACGAAGTAACTGTGAAACGTCTAAAGACTAGTTCTAAGCCCTATGAGATCACTTTGGTGCCAGAAAATGAAGAGCTAGATCCAATCCTCGTTGACCTGAGAACACAAAATTTTACAATTGAAGGCGTTAGTGTAGGAGTTATTAGAACAAAATTTTAGTTAAGTCAACTTACATCTAGTGGATCAGGCGAGACATAGCGGAAGAATCATGTTCCTCTTCTACTGACTGCAAAATATCTAGACCCATCTTATCAAACAAATCAATCCCTGCTTCAATCATCACTTTTGCAAGATCAATTTTTGATTCCTCCGAAAATCCTGCGACTTCCTTTGAAAACGAAATACGAATTAATGGCTCATCAGCATCATTACCTCTCTTAAGGGCGATATCGCCATTAGGTAGCACCACTATTTCAAAAAAAGACATTTAATCATTCCATCTATGAGGTAATTTGAAGAATTATAACAGAGGTGTTTGCGAATATTAAGCAGAGGCGCCTAAAGAATCTCTATTGGCAGGCATCAACACTCATACATAAGCTCTCGATGCCTCTCAATCATTTCAACAAAGGCTTCCCTCCAGGCTATTAGCAATTGGTAGTTTAAGCATACAGAGTCATCTAACTGTTTCACCTCAAACAAAGAAGCAGACTGAGCTTGACTCCTGCTAACCCCTGAAGAAGGAGGCTGCGACAGCTGCCTAAAAGCAGAAAAAAGCTGAAAAAGCCAACTAGAGCCATTCTCTGCCAAACTTTTAATTTCTTGAGCTTCACTCGGCTCTTTGTTGACACTACGAAGCCCCGCGTCCAAATCCTGTACAGAAAAGATTGATTCAGGTAATTTATATTGATACGTAACAGCAATCTCTCTCAAATAATTAAGATAAGCACATTCAATTTGATAAAGCGCTGACTGACACAGAACGATTTCGAGTTGGTGTGGATTATTTTTCTCTAAGTAATATTTTTTGGAAATACCCTGATCCAGTAAAATATCACAAAAAAATATCTTTTGGTTTACCACAGAAAGATAAGGATTCATGATGATCTTTACTCCTTTTTCACTATCTCCGGTAAGTGTAGATTTAGTTTTTATGGCTGTAAATTATTTTTTAGCCGTTTTGCGATCATCTTCTATCTTCCAATGGCCATCGGTATAACGTGCTCTCCAGCCTGTAGGTTTTCCACCTAATTCAGTCTGAACATAATGTTCTTTGTTTTTTCTATCAAATCGCACAAGTGCTTGCAAGCCATCTGAATCTTTCTGGGGGGCACTAAAAAGATATTCATACTTGGAGTTAATAGCATCTTTGTATGGGATCAATTCAACTACAAGCGGCGCTCTTGTCTCTCGGTATTTAGGATATTGACTCGCAGCAAGAAACATACCTACAGCTCCATCTCGTAATATATAGTGATCTTCTACTTTAACGCACAATAAATCTGGCATTGATACTGGATCCATCTTTGGTGGAGCGGCTTCTCCACTCCTAAGAAGCTTGCGGGTATTTTTACAATCCTTCGCAGTACAGTCGAAATATTTTCCGAATCGACCATCTTTTAAGTGCATATCCACTCCGCACTTATCACATGATAGGGATGGACCTTCATAGCCTTTGAGCACAAAAGCCCCTTTCTCAACTTCAAAACCTGGACAACTAGGGTTTTTTCCACAAATATGAAGTTTTCTAGTTGTATCAACAAGATAACTATCCATAGCCGTATCACAAATCCCGCAACGATGCTTATGGATTAACTGACGCGACTCTGCTTCATCATCATCAACATTAACAGCCTCATCGCCAGAACTGAGATTAAGGGTGCTTTTGCATTGCTCTTTAGGAGACAAGGTGTAACCAGCGCAACTTAAAAAGACTCCTGTTGCACCAGTTCTAATGGTCATTAGCCTCAGGCAATCTTGTCGTGGGCACTCTAGATCAGTTAACGTTGGCTCATTAAGGCGCATACCGCCTTCTTCGGACTCCGCTCTAGATAGACTTGCAGAAAAATTGACATAAAAACGATTCAAAACATCTTTCCAGTTACGTTTTCCGCTTGCTATATCATCAAGATGGACCTCCATTGCAGCAGTAAAACCATAATTCATAAGATCAGAAAAACTTTCATTTAGCCGCACTGTAACAATATCGCCTATTTTTTCTGCATAGAAGCGTCGATTATCTACTCTTACATAACCAGCATCCTGAATCTTCGAAATAATTGCTGCATAGGTAGAAGGCCTGCCAATCCCTAGTTTTTCTAACTCCTTAACTAAGGCAGCTTCAGAAAAACGAGGCGGAGATTTGGTGAAATGCTGCAAAGGTAGCAAAACATTTAACTTCATTATATCGCCCACGCAGAGATCGGGCAGCTCGTCGTCGTCATCTTTTTTACGGAGCAGTGGCAATGCTTTCAGATATCCATCAAAACGCATAACACGGCCTTTAGCTTTTAACTCGTAGCCAGCTGCCTCAACTTTTACTGTGGTGCTAGTAAATTCAGCCGGCATCATTTGACAAGCAAGAAACTGTTGCCAAATCAGCTGATAAAGCTGTCTTGCATCATCCATATCAATTAAATCATCGGGTGTAATATCCACGTTCGAGGGTCGAATAGCCTCATGCGCCTCTTGTGCGTCTGATTTGCTACTGTAAATATTAGGTTTTTTTGGTAAGTATTTCTTGCCAAAATGCTGCTCAATATAATTCCTGCATGCCGCGACAGCGTCAACACTGAGGTTAGCTGAGTCTGTCCTCATGTATGTAATATACCCGGCCTGGTAAAGGCGCTGAGCCATAACCATAGTTTTCTTAACGCCATACCCAAGCTTGGTGCTAGCAGCCTGCTGCAGGGTTGATGTGATGAAAGGAGCGGAGGGCTTGCTCCCTGTAGGTTTGTCTTCACGCTTAATTATACTGTAGCTAGCCGCATTCAAGGTCTCTAGAGCTAAATATGTTTGCTCTTTATTCTTAGGTAAGAAGTTTTCGCCTGAAAAATTCTTTATTTCAAAACGAATTTTCTCACCAGATTCAGACTCAAGATCAGCATGTAATGTCCAATACTCGTCTGGATCAAACGCCTTAATTTCTCTTTCTCGCTCTACAACTAGCTTAACTGCGACCGACTGAACTCGGCCAGCTGATAGGCTTCTAGCAACTTTTCTCCAAAGCAATGGAGAAACCATATAACCCACCACGCGATCCAAAAAACGCCGAGCCTGCTGAGCATTTACGCGATCCATATCAAGCTCAGTCGGCTTAGAAAAAGCCTCTTGAATGGCTTTTTTAGTGATTTCGTTAAACACCACCCTTTTGTAGCGATCTTCGTTGCCGCCAATAATCTCCCTAAGATGCCAAGCTATTGCTTCTCCCTCTCTATCCAAATCTGTAGCGAGATAAATAGTATCGGCATTTTTGGCTAACTTTTTAAGTTCAGCGACTACTTTTTCTTTTCCGGGCAAAATTTCATATTGAGCCTGCCAATCTTTTTCTGGATTAACACCCATAGAAATAAATAGTTTCTCTCGGGCTTTTTTTATTTTATGGGTTATTTTCTCTTCAGCCGACATACTGCGAGTGATGGCTGCGGCTCGAGATCGAGCCAAAGGATCAACTATCCGTGCGCCCTTTGGTAGGTCTCGAATATGACCGACACTTGACTTAACAATAAATTCTGAGCCCAGATATTTATTGATGGTCTTGGCTTTGGCCGGTGATTCAACAATAACTAGTGATTTTCCCATGGAATTGTACTACTCATTAAATTAAATTTAACTACGAAAAAGCCTGTTCACTGTCAGTTTCTCTATTAAAAAGCGCTGCAAGCCTTTTTTTCAATTGGTTTTTTATGCAGTTACTGCCAGAAGCTTGGGGGTAATTTCTTGCGAAAAACACTTATTTAGATTAAATATAAAGTGTCAACTAAGAATGAATATACATCGACAAGCAGTGTATTGGCCAAGAAAATTTTACTTTTATTTACAAAAATTTGACTCTAAACATTACTACGTATATTTTTTCTTAGCAAGAATAACAGCTCATAGATAGCAGCAACATCCTCTAATTCTCCATACTCTTTCCAATATACTAGCAGGCCATCACCCCTTGCTTCTAATGCTGAAATATCACCTGGAATAGCTGCCAATGCTACTCCGATAGCATCCATGGTGAAGCCACTAGACTCTCTACTCAACCACTGCCAGGGCAGCCAAGGAGATGAGCTGCCTCTTGAAGCCCCTTTCACCAGCAACCAGTTCTCCATTCGGGGCTGTTGCGATGACGATGAATCAAGCATCCATGGCAATTTATAGGTAATGCATTCTAATCTTATTTCTCCTTGCCGGGCATCAGGGGGTGCGCTAAGGCTTACAATTAAACCTAAACGCGCAGCCTCTTTTCTCATATCTATTATAAGATTTTGACGAGGCGACTGCCGAAACCACATGAGGGGTGAGATAATAATCAATAATACAAATGCAATTAATAGATATGTCATTGTTTGCTAATACTTTAATTTATTTTTCAGGTGTGAAACTGTAAAGCCACTGTATAAAAATGCCCAAATCAACTCTTTTTTATATCAAATCTAGTAGCTATGATAGGCGCAAATACATGGGATCTTCTAGATTTATAATATATTCATTTTTTATAACAGATAATACATTTTTATGGGACGACATAACGATATAAACGCCTGCAAGAAACGGTTGAGATTTTTTACGCTGCTATTGCTTCAATCATCATTCCTAGTATCAGTTCTTTTGCTACCTATAAAATCATGGGCCTCCGAAAAAACAATAGTGGAACCCTCTCTAGAAGCCGAGCGAGAAAGCTTTCAGCTCGCCTATAATGCACTTCAGGTTAGAGACAAAGAAACCTACTTGGATCAGTATGCAAAACTGGGCGCATACCCACTTAAACACTACTTGGAAGCTTTGGAGTTACTCCAAAGAATTCAAAGCCTCCCAAAAGCGCATATAAGGCAATTTTTAAAGCGGCATAATGAAACAGCTATCGCAAATGACGTACGGCATCACTGGCTAGAAACTTTACGCAAGCGAGACAAGTGGCAAGATTATTTAATCGACTACAAAACAAGTGAAGCCTCAACAAAACAACAGTGTTACTACCAGCTAGCACGGATTAAACATAGTAGTGAGGATAAAAATGATGCGATTCTGGATGCAATCAAGCTGTGGTCTGTTGGTAGGTCCCAACCAAAGGAATGCGACCAATTATTCTCAATCTTAATTCAAGGCAGCCATATTACTGAAAATATTGCATGGGAGCGCTACATCAAGTCAATTCTAAATCGTCAATACCAATTATCAAGATACTTGCTGCGATTTATTGCTGATCCTGACCATCGAAAACTAGCAGTTAAGCTTTACCGAATATATCACCACAAAAGCGCTGTAACCGACCATGGGCTATTCACCAATAACGAGCTGCAATCAAACAGCGTGGAAATACATGAAGCTCTTTCTTACGGGCTACGTCGGCTAGCAAAAGAGGATGCATCTAAAACGCTTGAGCACTTTAATGCGTACAAAAAAATGCATTACTTCAGTGCTGAGCAAATAAGTGGAATTGTTGCCGCATTGGTTAAAGGATTTTATTTTCAAAATCAACCAAAAACTGCTGATCTTTACCTCATAGAGAATACTACCCTAACAAATAGTGAGCTTCTTGAATGGCGAGCTAGACAATCTATTCAGTCTGGAAACTGGGGCGCTACGCTGTTCTGGATAAAAAATATGCCTATAGACCTAAAAAATAAACAGGTCTGGAAATACTGGGACCAAAGAAGCAAAAACCTATCTGAACAAAAGATGGATGGCAGCAAAATTAGTTCTTCAGCTACCCAAGAAAATTATAACCATTTGTCTCTTGAGCGTAGCTTTTATGGATTTTTGAGCAGTCAGTGGCTGGGGATAGAGGGCAGCATGAATCACACAAAATCAACTCAAGATTTGCAAGAACTATCAAAAATCGAAAAACTACCTGGGATGACTATCACTAGGGAGCTACTCCATCATAAGCAATATCTTTCTGCGCGTAGAGCATGGAATCAAACAACCAAAAAATTCAACAAAACAGAATGGGTATTAGCAGCCCATTTATGCAAAAAATGGAAGTGGCATAATGGTGCTATAACCAGCATGATAAGAGCAGCATATTGGGATGATATTGAGCTACGCTTTCCCGTTCTTTTTGAAAGTGAGTTTGAGGAGTATTCAAAGTTAAATGAAATCCCGAAGCATTGGTTAATTGCGCTCGTCCGCCAAGAAAGTGCTTTTTATACGAGGGCCTCATCGCCTGCTGGGGCAAAAGGACTAATGCAACTAATGCCATCAACAGCGCGCGCGGTAGCGAGAAAAAATCTTGTGCACTACAAGGGTAGCGATGACTTATATGACCCTGAGAAAAATATTGCCCTAGGTAGTCTTTACTTTCGAGAGATGCTGAATCGCTTTAATAATAATCGCATCCTAGCAATAGCTTCCTATAATGCAGGGCCCAACAGAGTAAAGCAATGGACTAAAGTAACTGCAGGAACACTCCCTTTTGATGCTTGGATTGAAGCCATTCCTTTCGAGGAAACACGCAACTACGTACAAAATGTACTATTTTTTTCGGCAATATATGCCAAAAAATTTGGCATATATGAGCAAATGATAAGTGAGCAAGAAAAAATGCAGCGGCTATGACGAATGTACCTCAATATGAAATCCCGTTGATTGATATAGGGGTAAATCTTACTCATGCAGCCTTTGATGACAACTTAACGTCTGTTCTGGACCGCGCGCAACAGGCCAACATAAGCAAGCTAATCATCACCGGTACAGATGAGAAAGGAAGTACACGAAGCCTGAACCTTTGCCAAGAAATGGCATTAGATTACCCTAATATGTTATATGCCACATGTGGCATACATCCGCACAATGCCAAAGAATTTAATACAGAAACCATAGACAACTTAAAGGATCTAGCTGCCAACAAAGAAGTGGTTGCAATTGGAGAGACGGGGCTTGATTTCCATCGCAATTTTTCATCCCCCAAGGATCAAGAAAAGGTATTTGAAGCACAACTTGAGCTAGCAGCTGAATTGCAACTACCTGTTTTTCTACATGAAAGAGATGCACATCAGCGCCAACTGGAAATATTAAGGCAATACCGTGACTGTCTAACAAATGCTGTGATTCACTGTTTCACAGGCGACCAGGCCTCTCTATTTAACTATCTCGATCTAGATCTACATATCGGTATTACAGGCTGGATTTGCGACGAAAGACGCGGTCAGGAACTACAAAGAATTGCTAAAAACATTCCATTAAATCGATTGATGTTAGAAACTGATGCGCCTTACCTTTTACCAAGGACAATGAATCATACAATAAAGAAAAAAATAAACGAACCGGCATTTTTGCCTTGGGTGTTAAGTGCTGTTGCCAGTCAACGAATTGAAACCATGCTGGAAATTGCAGAGGAGACTACACTAACATCGACCCTTTTTTTCAATCTATAGCTGAGCTCAAAAAAATGAAAGATGTTCATATAAACAAAGAGCCTGTTGAGCTCTATAAAATACTGAAATTTGAAGGAATGACTGGAAGCGGTGCTGAAGCGAAGATTGCTGTTGCTAAGGGCCTAGTAAAAGTAAACGGTGTCATTGAAACCAGAAAAAGAAAAAAGATTATTTCTGGGGATATTATCATGTATAGCAATCAAGAAATGTATGTGCGATTGGTGTAAAAAATTATTCAAACTCTATAGATAAATATATGACTACCTATAAGAACAAACAAGTGCTGCTTGTATCAAGACCTAAAGGTATCCCAACAGCTGATAATTTTCAAATTGTGGAATCTGCTTTGCCTGTCGTCGCCAAGGGTCAGGTTCTTGTTCGTAATATATACTTATCTGTAGAACCAGCAATGAAAGGATGGGTTAGCGCTATTGGAAATTATGCCGAACCAGTTGCATTAAACAGCGTTATGAGGTCTTTCGCTACAGGCATGGTCATTGACTCGCTCCACCCCAGTTTTGCTCCAGGAGAGTTTGTTACAGGGCTTTTTGGATGGCAGGACTATGCTCTGGTTGAAGTGGACGCCATTGATCGAAAAATAGCTGCTCATTCGCTACCTATATCGACATCACTTGGCGTTCTTGGCTTAAATGGTATGACCGCATACTTTGGGCTTTTAGACATTGGACAACCTCTTTCAGGGGATACTGTAGTTGTATCAACAGCTGCAGGGGCTGTTGGGTCATGTGTTGGTCAAATTGCCAAATTAAAAAACTGTCACACGATAGGGATCACCGGAAGCCAAGAAAAAGTAGACCTATGTAAACAGCTATATCAGTATGACCAAGCCATTAATTACAATGATGAACAATTTAAGAATGAACTTGCCCACGCTTGTCCTAAAGGTATTGATATCTATTTTGACAACACCGGGGGTGTAATTAGTGATGCCGTGTTGCAACTATTAAATATCGGGGGGCGCGTTGTAATCTGCGGCACCTCATCAATAGGCAACTGGGAAGAGCGTCCTGTTGGGCCTAGGCAAGAACGACAAATTCTAGTAACTCGAGCACGCATACAAGGATTTTTAATCTTTGACTACAAAGAACGATATCCGGAAGCATTGGCAGCTCTCACTGAATGGGTAAGCTCTGGGCTAATAAAGTATCGTGAAGAGATCTTATGTGGAATTGAGGAGGCGCCTTGCTCAATCTCATCTCTTTATCGAGGAGAAAACCTTGGCAAACGCCTTATTCAAATATACAAAATACAAGCATAACTTGAACTAGCATCCATTTATTAAAAACTATAAGTGATCCTGTGAGGCCATAAGGTATTTTATTTGCCCTGCAGTAAACGGCCACTCTTTCTCTTCACCTTGCGGTGAGACAATCACGGGTATTCGAAGCCTGTACTTTTCGTAAAGTAGCTCATTATCGGTAATATTGATCTCGTGAAATACCCAACCTGTGTCGCTCAAAGAATCAGCTATGAGAGATTTCGCTTGCTCACAAAGATGGCAATGGAAACCAACATATAATGTAAAAATTTTATTCATGGTGGCAAATTAACCAGCAATTATGGATTTTTTGGTTCCTCTGAAAATCCGGATCAAGTGTTTTTTTGGTTATATCTTCAACCCTATAGTGTTCTTCGATGCTCGTAGACATAGAAAAATTTCTAAAGTTGTTAGAAAACACAAGGATCCCGTTAGGAGCAAGAATCAGCATAGCGTCTTTTATTAATTTCACGTGATCACGTTGTATATCCAACACTGAATCCATTTTTTTTGAATTAGAGAACGTTGGCGGATCGAGAAAAATTAAATCGAACTGCGTCTCTCTATTGTTTGCGCTAGTCGCCCTAGCTAGCCAGCCAAGACAATCTTCTTTGAGCAGCTGATGATAGCCAGCATCCATTTTATTTAAAATAAAATTTCGTTTTGCCCAATTAATGTAACTGCTCGACATATCTATACTTAAGCTAGATGTAGCGCCGCCCAAAGCAGCATATACAGTGGCTGTAGCCGTATAGCAAAATAAATTAAGGAATCGCTTGCCTTTAGCCATATCGCAAATCATTCGACGAACTGGTCGGTGATCAAGAAATAGGCCTGTATCCAAATAAGATGCTAAGTTAACTTCGAATGTAGCTTTCCCTTCTGTTACATTAAAGCTAGCATCTTTCTCTTGATGATCATTTTGTCGTTGATACTGGCTATCACCTTTTTGACGCCGACGCTCTTTAAAGAATGCACGGGAAGTATTTCCCCTTAAGTGTTGATTGATAGCCTCACGAACCTCACCTAAGTGTTTTTCTGCCTGGTGTGGCTCTATATCTGGCGGGGGAGCGTATTCCTGAATATGAACAGCCTGGTCATAGATATCAACAGCGACGGCATATTCGGGCATGTCGGCATCATAAAGGCGATAACAACTAACTCCAGACTGATTTATCCATAAATTTAATTTTCTAAAATTTTTCTTTAGACGGTTCGCAAACATCTTTGCGCCTTCTGTGATTACAGTCTCATGATCCACTGGTGGCTCTTGAGAGGAAATCGCATCTATTCTTTCAGCTTCGCTTCGAAGTTGGAATAAGAGGAAGTAGCTGGGAATGGCGCCATTAAATAACTTATATTTTTTATTTGCCCTAAGCCGCAGTTCTCCAGCTAACTCAGCATTGCTTGTCATTATCGCTAAGCGCCATCCAGGGCACTCTCGTTTGGCTAGCTCCCCAAGACTCTGATAGAGAGGCCTTAATTCCTCAGCATCGCCCCAGCGCTCCCCATAAGGAGGATTGCAAATCATCAAACCATGCCTTATTTGAGTGTGGGTGGGTATCTTAAATGCCAACATAGGCTTGGGTGTTACTCGCACATGCTTATCAAGTCCAGCAGATGCTATGTTTTCCTGGGAGGCCTTGATAGCCCTAGAGTCTTTATCATAACCACGTATTTCAGGCAAATCTCTTGCAAGCCCCAACTGGCATCTATCTATAGCATCTTGTCTAATCTCATTCCATAAGCCTTTGTCATGCTGCAACCAACTATGAAATCCAAATTTTTCTCGATTCAAATTTGGAGCAATATCTGCAGCCATCATGGCCCCCTCAATAAGCAAAGTACCGCTCCCACACATAGGGTCGATCAAAGCTCCACCTTGGGCTGAAATATCTAACCAACCAGCACGTAAAAGTAACGCGGCGGCTAGATTTTCCTTTAGGGGGGCTGCCACCATAGCTGCTCTATACCCACGCTTATGGAGGCTGTCACCTGACAAATCGAGGCTAACATTTGCTTGATCTTTAGATAAACGCACATTGATACGAATATCTGGATTTTTTAGGTCAACATCAGAGCGGTCGCCAAAATACTCTTGGAGGGCGTCGACAACGCCGTCTTTTACCCGCTGAGCCCCAAATTGGGTATGACGAATTGCATCATTAGATCCAGAAAAATCAACAGCAATACTTTCACGCGGAGTTAGATGCAAATGCCAAGGAACTTGTTTAATCCCTTGATACAAGTCGTTATCACTGATTACGTTAAATTTAGCTAAAGGCAGTAGTATTCTGTTAGCAACACGAGACCAAAGACAGGCCTTGTAAGCAAAACTTATACTCCCTTCAGCAAAAACACCAGCAACTGTTAGGCTGACTTTGTCTGCACCAAGGGATTCAAGCTCACTAGCGAGTAATTCTTCAAGACCTTTTGGACAGGTAGCAAAAATTTTATTCATATATAAAAACCATACTCTTAGAGGCTTTTAGAAACAATTTCATATGTATCTCTAGACAATTTTTTCGTTGATATAATTCTATCTAGCTGTGCTCTCATAAGCTCGCCGCGCGCTTGGGGAAAACTGCGCCAGCGAGTTAAAGGGGTTAATATTCTTGCAGAAATTTGTGGATTTATCTTATCTAGAACAAGCACTTGATCAGCAAGAAAGCGGTAGCCGGCGCCGCCTTCACAATGGAAGTTAATTGGATTATTAGAACAAAATACACCAATCAACGATCTAACTTTATTGGGATTCTTAAAATCAAATGCAGAATGCGACATTAGTTCTTCTACTCTTTTCAACCCCCCAGGCAAAGAACATGAGCCCTGGAGCTGAAACCACTGATTTAATACTAACGGTTCATGCTTCCAGTCTTGATAAAACTGATGCAAAAATTCCTTCGCGGGACCTATTGCATCAGGCCTAGAATCATTAACCAAGGTGACTAAAGATGAAAGTCGATCCGTCATATTATCAGCATTAGAAATTTGAGACTGAAGTAGTTGCAATGAATCATCTGTTTTTCCATTCGAGAGATAACGCAAAGCTAGGTTCTTCAGGCTACGCCGGGCAACCTCGTCAGCATTATAAACATAATCGCCAGAAGGAAAATTACCTAAATATAGCTCTCTCCACTGATCAGCAAGACTGTCCCCTAATTTATTCAACATAAAGTTTCGGACCGCATGAATCGCCTCAACATCAATCTCTTGTGACAGTTCAGCCATTATTAATTCTGAAGGCAATGTTAAAACTAACGCTTTCATTGCAAGGTCATTACTGGGTTCTTCAATAATACTGGAGAATGCCGTATGCAAGAAAGGATTCAGTGTTAGCTTATTCTCGACACGGTATCGACAAAGCATAGGTTTCATGAGGTCGACGGCTAATTGCTGGGACGCATTCCAACGATTAAACCCATCTTCATCTCGTGACATAAGGACAGCCAGATCATCCAGTGAATATGGATAATCTAGCTTAACTGGAGCAGAAAAATTCTGCAGGAGTGATGGGACTGGATGCTCGGAAATATTATCAAAGAAAAAGGTTTGCTTCTCTTCTGTTATTTCTAGAAGCACAGATGTGTCGGCATTACTAGAAAGAGGTAAGGCTCCCTGACTTCCAACTAACCCGACCCTAACTGGTATATGATAAATATTCTTCATATTCGATTCAGCTGTTGAATTTTTTGTTGCCTCGCATGATTGCTTAAAACTCAACTTGTATTGCTGGGTCTTTAAATTATATTCACTGCTAACTGCTAATTTTGGGGTTCCTGGCTTTCGATACCAGACCATGAATTGACCGAAATCACGTCCGCTCACCTCAGCCATCACTGATACAAAGTCATCTATAGTCACGGCCTGGCCATCATATTTTGCAAAATAAAGATCTGAGCCTCTACAGAATAATTCAGGTCCCAGCAAGGTATAAATCATCCTGACAATCTCAGCACCCTTTTCATAAATAGTGACCGTGTAAAAATTTGAAATTTCTATATATGACAAAGGCTGCACGGGGTGTGCTGTTGGTCCTGAATCCTCTGCAAATTGAACCGTTCTAAGGAAGTTAACATCTTCCACGCGCTTAACCGAAGATGAACCCATATGCGCAGAAAATTCGGCATCCCTGAAGACTGTAAAACCCTCCTTTAAACTCAATTGAAACCAATCCCTGCATGTCACTCTATTTCCAGACCAATTGTGAAAATACTCATGAGCAACAACAGCTTCAACTCGCTTAAAGGCATCATCCGTTGTTGTTTTCGGATGAGCCAAAATGCATGAGGTGTTAAAAATATTTAACCCTTTATTTTCCATGGCTCCCATGTTGAAATCATCTACAGCGACAATCATATAAAGATCTAGATCGTATTCCCTGCCAAAAACCTGTTCGTCCCAACCCATAGCATTCTTTAGCGACTGTATCGCATGGCCGCATTTGTCTATATCTTTTGGCTCAACATACAGTCGAATATCTACGTGCCTGCCAGAACAAGTTACAAAGTTGTCTGTAACCACAGACAGATCACCAGCGACCATAGCAAACAAGTAAGAGGGCTTTAGAAAAGGGTCATGCCAAGTAGCCCAATGGCGTCCTTCATTTAAATCTATGTCGACGCTATTAACACTAGGTGGCATATCTCCAGCGCCTATCAGGTTTCCATTAGACAATAATACTGGACAAGTCAACCTATCCCCAACAATGGTTGTTGTAAACTCAGACATAACATCCGGACGGTCCAAATAATATGTAATACGGCGAAATCCTTCAGCTTCGCATTGAGTGCAATATATTGTGCGAGACTTAAACAGTCCCTCCAATGAGGTGTTGTTTTTAGGAAAGATGAGCACTTCTGTTGTGAGAGAAAAATAATCAGGCACAGAATGAATAGTAATGTCATTCTCCGTCAAATTATAGTCCTCTGAATCTAGCAAATCACCGTTGATTGAGATTGACTGCAGTATTAACTCTTGACCAGCAAGTCGCAGACTCTTTTTTAAACATAGGCTGTCTGGATTACGCCTAATGTCTAATATTGCCAACACCTTAGTTAAGTCTTCTAGAATTTCGATACGTAATTCTGTTTTATCGATCAAGAAGCTTGGGCGCTCATAATCGCTTAAATATGTCGCTTCTGGGAGAGTATTTTTAGTTATCATTGGGTGCTTGCCTTGGAGTTAGCCGTATTTAGGATAGTAAGAACAAAAAGAAAAACTACCTGAATGTCAGCCTACAGCGAAATATCCACATGGTAAGCCGTATATTTTCTGATATTAATTACACCATTATCCAGTATTAAGTACTGACCTTTTATCCCCATCAAGGTGCCTTCAATTTGAGGATTTTTATCTACGTTATAAGAAACTACCTTAAGTGGATATTCTAAGACTGGGTACCCAATAGTCAAAGGTTCGATACTTTCAATTCGCTGGAGCGCCCCAAGACCAAACCGATTTTCAAGTTCCAATAGATCCTGACGACAAAGATCATAAAGAACATCTCTAGCGGCAACAAGGTCAACAGAAGGAATGAGCCCCTTCAACATAGTGCGCCAATTAGTTCTATCTGATATGTGTTTGCGTAGAATATCCTCAACGAACCCAGATTGCTGGCGCGTTTTCACACGAAAAATTGGCAATGCCTCTATAGCCCCTTGGTCAATCCAGCGAGTCGGTAGCTGTGTTACTCTTGTAATACCGACCTTGGTGCCGGAAGAGTTAGCCAAATAAACAATATGATCTACCATACAATGGCTCATACCCCAATCGGGCTCTCTACAGGTGCCCTCATTGTAATGGCACTTTTCTGGACTCATGACACAAATGTCGCACTGAGCTAGACTGATAAAGCATGTATAACAATACCCTTGATTGAAGCTTTTGTTGCTACGCCGACCACAATGGATGCAATGAATCGATCCCGTAAACGAAAGCCTAATCACCTTGCCTAACTGCTCGTTCAAAGAAATTAACTGGTCATCAATTGACAACTGATACCGAACAAATTCTGGTCCTAGGGAATCGGGCAACGTCGCCTTCATTTTTTTAAGGTATCCGGAAAAGTCAGGCAAAATCTAATCCTGCCACTTAATAGGCTGCTCGATATTTTCCCGTGTGCTTCCGTTTTCCTTGATGATGCCTGTAGTGCGCAAATCTTTCTTTTTCTTTAGAGGGATATAACCTACACGATTCTCGTGGGATTTATGGGCTGCATCATAGGCTATCAAAATCTGCATGCTATGCTCGAGCTGCTCTTGGGTCAGCTTTAAACCATTGGGCCACTTTCCTATCTCTACGGCAGACTGTACATTTTTATAGATTTCAGGCGAAATTAACTCAATAATTTTTTGAAAATCCATGATTTACCTTAATCGACATCTCTCATTAAGCTCTCAGCAATATGGCATTATATCACTGTAAATGACTGGGTCTATCTCGACCATCAAAGACCCCCAAAATAACACCACCAATCAACCCCATAGCATGAGCCGCATTAGCAATACTCGCATCCATGAAAAAATCCACAATACCGCTAATCCCTAAAATTAACCAAATAAACATGAAGGCTGCAAGGCCTTGAGGCACAGTCAAAACTGAAGTTGGTGATATTTTTTGACGAATCCAAATAAATCCTAGCAATCCATACACAACTCCAGATAAGCCACCAAATAATGCAGCCACACCCAGCAAATACTGCGCAATATTGGAGGATATTGCTATTAAAGTTATATATACAAACAGCCTTGGGCTGCCAAGAAAATATTCGATCTTTTCCCCTAAAATCCAAAATAGTAAAGCATTAAAAATCAAATGAAAATGCCCAAAATGTAAGAATATTGGGGTGACAAACCTCCAGTATTCTGCATTATCAATACTGCTCGATATGGAACTAAAAATAATAGTATTATTATCTAAACTGTAATCTTGTATTGTAAACCAGTGGACCAGAAGGGGCAGCCATTCAACAACTGCAGCCCCCAAAATACTAAGCAATAAGACTATGATCACAACCGGGGCGCTACGCAATTGAAGACTTAAGCTGCGACTATCAAGCTGTGAAGTGGTATTCCTGTCGCCTGTCATTTGCTAATCAGCCCTTTGTTACCTATTTCGATTACTTGAGCCCAATCGACTACCCCAGCCTAGCTTTGTGCGACAGGTTGCATAAAAATTATTGTCTGCTTGGTGGATAAGCTTTAATGGATGCATCCTTTTCTCAATACAGATGACATCGCCTGGTTGAGGGATCAGATCATTCTGCCCGTCGCAGGTCACCATTGAGTGCTCATTACGCAACCCAAGTTTAATCTCTATGTTGCTATCCCCTCCCACTACAATAGGTCTGCTAGAGAGCGTGTGTGGATTCATGGGAACCAATACAATGGCATCTAAATTGGGGTGAAGAATAGGGCCGCCGCCAGAAAGAGCATAAGCAGTGGAGCCAGTTGGTGTTGATACTATCAATCCATCAGATCGTTGACTATAAACAAACTGCTTATCTATATACAGCTCAAACTCCAGCATCCGTAGAGAGCTACCTGGGTGCACTACAACGTCATTAATTGCTTCGCCGGAATTTATTTTTTTACCTTTTCGAGCAAGTGAAATTTTAAGTAAGAAGCGGTTTGAAACAATGTAATCGCCAGCTAAAACACGAATTAACTGATTTTCCATGTCATCTGGCTGAATATCTGTTAGAAATCCCAGCCTACCCCTATTGACCCCAAGGAGGGGTATACTGAGCTCCGCCACACTTCTTCCGACACTTAGCATGCTGCCATCTCCACCAACTACAACAACTAGATCCAACTTAAGTTTCTCATCCAGGTAATCAAAAACAGGTAAGGTGTTGTTGGTAACTAACGTTGATGTCTTTGATTCCAAAGCAACTGAATAGCCTTCTTTTTTTAGAAAATGACATAAGCGATTTAAAGGCTCGGTTACCTCAGGAAGCTCCACATTAGCAATAAGCGCAATATGCTTAAAAGGTTTCATAATCAGCCTTCATGCAGTGAATTAAGTACTGTTCTAACCCCGAAGAGCTTCAGCGTCAACATTATATAAGAAAGCCAAGTGGATTGTGCAGCTTACGGTAAAAGACTGCGTGGTTTGGATAAATAATTGAGGGTTCATGCGCTATGAAAAAGTAACATTAACCCCAGCAGCAGTAGAATTAATTGTAGTGTATTTATCCGGACAGCATACGCTTAATATTTTTGTCACTATAGCGCTCTTGGAGTTTTTGATATTAAGGGCTTGAAGCATAAATGGCGGACCGGACGGGACTCGAACCCGCGACCTCCGGCGTGACAGGCCGGCATTCTAACCAGCTGAACTACCGGTCCGTATATGCTTTCTTCATTTGGTGGGTGGTACAGGGGTCGAACCTGTGACCTACGCCTTGTAAGGGCGCCGCTCTACCAACTGAGCTAACCACCCCCTTGAAAGAAGCCGCATTCTACCGGAATATGAGGCCTTGTCAAATATTTCAAGCTGCTCTGGTATATACATAAGAGAGCCATCAACTTAAGATATAAAGCAACATACCTTACAGAGAATTACATGGAAATTTTTAAAGATTTTACTTTTGAGGCTGCCCATTTTCTACCTAATGTTCCTGATGACCATAAATGCAAAAGGCTGCACGGTCATTCATACCATGTGGCTATACACATTAAAGGGGAAATAGATCCAAAAAATGGATGGGTAATGGACTTTAGTGAGCTAAAAAAGCATTTCAAACCAATACATGATCGGTTGGATCATCGCTTTTTAAACGACATAAACGGGCTTGAAAACCCTACAAGTGAAAACCTAGCTAAATGGGTATGGGAAGAAATGAAGCCAAAATTACCTACACTTTGCAAGGTACAGGTAAGAGAAACCTGTACCTCCGGATGTACATATACGGGCGACTAGTCATGCATCGAGAAAATTAATTTAATATATGATTCAAAGCTGACTGAATCTTTGGGTGCTGAAACTTAAATCCAGTTTCTAAAACTTTCCTAGGTAAAGCTCGTTGCCCTGTTAGCAGAAGCTCTTGGGCCATTTCGCCAAATACAAGAAGGGCGGCAACTGCAGGTATACTAAAAAATACGGGTCTTGACAACGCCTTGCCTAACGCGCGAGTAAAATCTAAATTGGTTACAGGATTTGGCGAGCAGGAATTTACACCCCCGACTATACCAGCATGATCAATACAATGAAAAATAAGATCAATTTGATCATTTATGTGAATCCATGGCATCCATTGCTTACCGTTTCCGATTCTTCCGCCTAGACCCGCCTTAAATGGAGGTACCATACGGGCAAGAGCGCCCTCTCCGTTACCCAAAACTACACCAGTACGAAGATAGCAAACCCGAGACCCCAACTTATTGAATTGGAAGGCACTATCCTCCCATTTAGAACACAGACTATGGCTGTAACTCTCACAGAAAGGGGTCTCTTCATCAAAAATTTTATCTCCGCCATGACCATAATATCCGACTGCAGAACCACTAATGACAACTTCAGGCGCGTTATTCCTATCACTAAAGTATTTAAACAAATTATTGGTGACGCCAACGCGACTATCAATAAATTTCTGCTTAAGGCTCTTGGTCCATCTGCCAGAAACCAGTGATTCACCAGCCAAATTTAAAATACAGTGGATATTTTGAGTTTCTGGTAATTCCTCCAAAATTTCTATTACCTTAACTTCAGGTAAACAGGTTTGGGCAATGCTAGCATTCCTAGATAATGCAACTATGGTGTAACCCTTTCTTGCTGCTGATGCACAGAAATTTCTTCCAATAAAGCCCGTAGCCCCCGTTACCAATATTGTTTTTTTTTCTATCATTGAGTACACCGAGACAAGCCAGTCAACAAATTAAAACTTGCGTTAAATAACAGCATGCTATAGAAAATGTAAAATTTCTTTGGTTTTGGATTTCATTAGCTTACGAGTGATAGCTTCAACATTTAGCCTTACAACAGGCTCCGTATTGCTGCTTCTAAGATTAAATCTCCACCCCTCAAAAACCATACTTAATCCATCAAAATGATTCACTTCGATAGCCTTTTCATTATAAAAAATTTGCAAATCGTTTAGCTTTCCGGCTACGTCTTTTATTTCACGATTAACCTCACCAGAGCAAGGATATTGCTCCATTCTTGATTTTACCATTGAAGATAAACTCTTACCTGAAACACTTAGTAATTCAGCAGCTAACAACCAAGGAATCATCCCGCTATCGCAATAAAAGAAATCACGAAAATAATGATGTGCGCTCATTTCACCACCATAAATCGCATTCTCTTGGCGCATTGCTTGCTTCATAAATGAATGTCCACATTTGCTTTGCACTGGTGTGCCACTAAAATCTCTACATATAGCTTCAGTATTCCAAAACAAACGAGGATCATGAATAATTTTTTCATTTGGAAGCTTGCGCAAAAAAGCTTCTGCTAGCAAGCCAACTACATAATACCCTTCGATAAACTTTCCAGATTCATCAAACAAAAAACAACGATCAAAATCACCATCCCAGGCTATACCAAAATCTGCCTTATGCCTTCTTATCGCATCAGTTGTATGGTGTCTATTTTCACGCAAAAGAGGATTTGGTATTCCATTTGGAAAGGCGCCATCTGGTTCATGGTGAATCTTAATAAATTCAAAAGGCAGGTGAGGCTCCAGAGCATCTAAAACTTTTCCAGCGCCCCCATTACCAGCGTTTACAACGATTTTGAGTGGCTTTAATTTAGAATCATCAATGTAGGTGAGCAAATGAGCAATATAAGCATCAAAACAGCTTGTTTTCTTATAGGATCCACGAGTATCTCCTTCAGGAGCAAGAAATATAGCTTCTGCGGCTATCTTTCGAATATCCAGCAACCCGGTATCGCTGCTCACAGGTTTAGAGTCCTCCCTGACAAGCTTCAGTCCGTTGTAGTCTATTGGGTTATGGCTAGCTGTCACCATAATGCCACCATCTATTCCAAAATAATTTGTAGCAAAGTAAATTTCCTCTGTGCCACAAAGTCCGATATCTACAACATGAACCCCTTCATCTCTAAGACCATCAGTAAGAGCAGATTTTAAGGTGGCGCTTGAGTGTCTAACATCGCCCCCCACAACCACTGTTACTGGAGACAACCAACGAGCATAAGCTCGACCAATTCGATAAACTATTTTTGGTGTCAGCTCATCATCTAGTTTTCCGCGAATATCATATGCTTTAAAACAACCTATTTTCATATGTAATCCAAAAAATAATTGTCTATCTATTTGATCTTGAGGTTATTTTATTATGAATTGGTCGGGGCGGCCGGATTTGAACCGACGACCACTACACCCCCAGTGTAGTGCGCTACCAGGCTGCGCTACGCCCCGATATTAAACCTAGAATAAACGCACATAATACAGAACAAGCAATGCAATTCAAGATGCTATTGCTATTTAGACTTTTTTAAATTTAATATGGCGCCTGTTAGACTAGCTTTTAAGGTATTGCAGAAGTGACTCAAGCTCGCTAACTGTTTGATCAATCACTTGTCGAACTTGTGTCGCATCTTCTTTTGCTTCTCCGCCAGCTAATTTTTGGCGAGCGCCATCAATAGTGAAACCTTGCTGGTAAAGTAACGAGCGTATTTGGCGAATCAATATCACATCTTGGCGCTGATAATAACGTCGATTACCACGCCTTTTAAGAGGGTTAAGGCTAGGAAACTCTTGTTCCCAGTATCTCAGCACGTGAGGCTTAACTTCACAAAGATTGCCAGTCTCACCTATAGTGAAATAATTTTTACTAGGTATAGGCGGCAACTGCTCACTGCTAATTGGCTCCAACATGTCCTTCAACTCGGGATTTGAATTTTTGTCCTGGCTTAAATGTGACAACTCGTCTGGCAGAAACAGCTACTGATTCTCCTGTCTTAGGATTACGCCCTGGGCGACTTTTTTTATCGCGAATATCAAAATTTCCAAAACCAGATAACTTCACTTCTTTGTTTTTTTCTAAAGATGATCTGATTTCCTCAAAAAACAACTCCACCATTTCTCTGGCTTCTCTTTTATTTAAACCAAGCTCATTAAAAAGCATGTCTGCAAGGTCAGCTTTAGTTAATGCAGTCATTATTGGTCCCTAAGAATTCCTGAAAATTTTACTTCTATAGCCCTTACAATTGAGGCAACAGATTGATTTACCTTACTATCCTCTAGCGTGCTGGAAGTATCCCTAAAGGTCAAGCCCAAAGCGATACTTTTACTACCAACCTCAATGCCTTTTCCTTTATAAACATCAAATATTTTTATATCTACGAGTATTTTTCCTGCCTCACTTCTTACGGTCTTACATAAATTTCCCGCTGTAACATCTTCATGGACAATAAATGCCAAATCTCTTCTTACTTCAGGAAACTTGCTCATTCCAGAAAACCTAGGCAGCTTATCTTCAAGAATTGACTGCAGATATATCTCAAACACAAAAAGAGTTTGTGCGAGACCTAATATTTTTTGAACTGCAGGATGTATCTGCCCCAACCAACCCACCAAGTGTCCGTTACGTCTTATCTGTGCGCATTGACCAGGATGAAGACAAGGATGCTGTCCTTTAATAAATTCGAATTGCTCTGATGCAGAATAAGGGCTTAATAATGACTGCACATCTCCTTTTAAATCAAAAAAATCTACCAACTCTGCATTAGCATGCCAGTTTTCTGGCATACGCCGTCCAGTGATAGCGCCAGCAATCATAGACTCTTGTTTTAAGCCGCTATCGCTTAGAGAAAAAATGAGCCCAGTTTCAAATAAACGAACCCTGCTCTGCTGTCGATTTAGGTTATGCCGGATAGCAGGCAGCAAACCAGACCACAGCGTTGTTCTCATCACAGACATATCACTAGAGATGGGATTAACCAAAGAGACCTCTTCGATATCAGGTGTAAGTTGGCACTGCACTTCAGGGTCAACAAAGCAATATGTTATTGCCTCATGGTAACCACGAGCTATCAGCTGACTCCTTAAATCCGGTAGCTCAAGCTTAGTTTCTAAAAAGCTTGTTATTGGAAGCCGAACTAAAGGTGTCGCGACTGGTAAGTTCTCATAGCCATAGATCCTTGCCACCTCCTCAATCAAGTCGGCCTCAAGAGAAAGGTCAAAACGCCAGCTGGGTGGACTGCAGTGCCAACCAATCCCTGATATTTTTCTTACAGTCAACCCAAGTCTATTAAGTATATCCTCGATCTGGCTACCTTCAATGGATAGACCTAACTGCTGCTCAAGTCTAGCATGCCTTAAAGTAATTTCAGTTTCTTGAAAAAGATCAGCTTTTTTTTCAGCAATGGAAATCGGGCCAGCACTACCTCCAACAATTTCCAACAACAGAGCCGTAGCACGCTCAATAGCAACTTCTGGTAACCTTGGGTCAACTCCACGTTCAAACCTGTGTGAAGCATCTGTATGCTTACCGTAAGCTCGAGAACGGCCAGATATAACAACTGGATTGAAATAAGCGCTCTCCAGAAAAATATTACAAGTATTTGGGCTTACTGCCGTATTACCACTACCCATAATTCCAGCCATAGCTATAACTTTATCTTTATCCGCAACGACAAGGGTATCCGGGGTTAACGCTACCTTGGAACCATCTAATAAACTTATTATCTCTCCCTTTTTAGCCATCCGGACCAAGATTCCTCCATCAAGCTTATCTAAATCAAAAGCATGCATGGGTTGCCCTAGCTCAAGCATGACATAATTTGTAACATCTACGACTGCATCTATACTACGCAACCCGCTTCGCCTAAGTTTCTCCTGCAGCCACAATGGTGATTCTGTAGTCATATCTACATTTTTTATAACTCTTCCCGCGTAGCGCGAACAAGCTTCACCCTCGTCTATCTGAATAGGGAAAGTATCAGTAACACTGGAACTAACAGGTGAAAAACAAGGCTCAGAAAAAGGAACTAAATTTAAGATCGCGGCTTCACGAGCAATGCCTCGCACACTAAGGCAGTCACCTCTATTAGGGGTAAGGTCTATATCAATAATTTTATCATTCAGTTTTAAATAATCGTGAAGATTCAAACCTACAGGGGCATCTAAAGGTAGCTCTAGCAGACCCTTTGATTTATCAGATAGGCCCAACTCATCAGCACCACAAAGCATTCCAAATGACTCAACATCACGAAGTTTAGCCATCTTTATCTTGACGCCACCAGGAAGCCTAGCTCCAACTATAGCAAAAGGAACTTTTATCCCTTGACGTACATTAATTGCACCACAAACAACTTGTGTAAAACCTTCTGGTTTGATTGAAACTTGGCATATTTTGAGATTGTCAGCATTAGGATGCGGCTCCACAGACAAAACATGGCCAACTAATACATTCTGAAAATCAGGAGCAGCATCTTCAACAGCATCCACCTCTAACCCAGCCATAGTTAGCTGGAAAATTAGTTCTTCTGTATCGACCGGAAGATCAACCCATTCTCGTAACCAAGATTCGCTCAATTTCATTGATTTATTGCCTAAAATAACTTATTAAAAAATTTAAACTAAGGATACTATGCGGGCATACTATTTTTTTTAAAATTGCCTTAAAAACTGTAAGTCGCTTTCAAAAAATAAACGCAAATCTGTTACACCATAACGGAGCATGGCTAGCCTCTCAACACCCATTCCAAAAGCAAAACCAGAATATTTTTCTGGGTCCACATTACAATGAGACAACACTGTTGGGTGAACCATTCCGCAACCCATAACCTCCAGCCAACCAGTATTTTTGCAGATACGACACCCCTTTCCTCTGCAATTCTTGCACTGCAGGTCAACTTCTGCAGAAGGCTCAGTAAAAGGAAAGTAAGAAGGACGAAAACGCACAGACAAATCTTCTTCAAAAAACGCTTTTAAAAATTGATCAATGGTGCCTTTCAGATCCGCCATACTGATATTTTCATCTAAAACCAAACCTTCAACTTGATGAAACATGGGGGTATGAGTTAAATCAGAATCACGACGATATACACGTCCTGGACAAATAATACGTATTGGGGGCTCTTGAGATTCCATAATGCGTATCTGAACAGGGGAAGTGTGGGTCCTTAAAACTTTATTCTGGCTAACATAAAATGTATCGTGCATTGCCCGAGCAGGATGGTGCGCAGGTATATTTAAGGCCTCAAAATTATGGTAATCATCTTCAATTTCTGGACCCTTCTCGACTTTGTAGCCTGCACGTAAGAAAAAAGATTCAATGCGCTCCATGGTATGCGTAACAAGATGCAAAGAACCCCTCTCGTCACTCCGACCAGGCAGCGTAATATCTATCGATTCTTTTGCTAACTGTGACTCAATGGCCCTATATTCAATAGCTTGTCGCTTCAAATTAATTTCTGCCAACACGCTCTGCTTTACAATATTTATCTGGGCACCCGCTTCAGGCCTTTCTTCCGGAGACAGCTTACCCAGCTCCTTAAGAAGGCTTGTAAGCAAACCTTTTTTGCCCAGATAGTCTACTTTAATCTGCTCAAGAGACTTAAGATCAGATGCCCTACTCACAACATTGATCGCTTCACTCTCAAGAAGCTCGATGTTTTTCATTTGCTACCCCAGTACAGACTTAATTTTAAAAAAAAAGGAAAGAACCAAAGCCCTTTCCCTTTTATATTGCCATTATTTTGCATTACTTAATATGGATGCTAAGCAAGAGCTGCCTTTGCTTGCTCCGCAACAGCAGCAAAAGCTACCTTGTCATGGACAGCCAAGTCAGCTAATACGCGGCGATCAAGTTCAATATTTGCTTTCTTAAGGCCGGCTATTAAGCGGCTATAGCTTATACCTTCAAAGCGTGACTGCGCATTGATACGAGTAATCCAAAGGGCTCTGAATGTACGTTTTTTTACACGGCGGTCACGATATGCATACTGCCCTGCTTTGGTTACTGCCTGTGTGGCAACACGGAATACACGGCTACGAGCACCATAGTACCCCTTGGCTAGTTTTAGAATTTTTTTATGACGACGGTGTGCTGTTACACCTCTTTTTACGCGTGGCATTTTTTATCCTCTCAATAAATTAGTTAGTTCAATCACGAAGCATACGCTGGATCAATGGAGCATCTGAAACACCCATAATCGCTGTTCCACGCAAATTGCGTTTACGCTTTTGTGACATTTTTGTGAGGATATGGCTTCTATTAGCATGCTTATGCTTATAGCCTGCGCTCGTTTTTTTAAAGCGCTTAGCAGCGCCACTATGTGTTTTTGCTTTTGGCATTCTAGTTCTCCGTTTAGACGGGGTTTAAATAAAAAGAAGCTCACTCCCGGACAGTCTGCCAAGGGCTGAGCGCGGGTAATGCATGTATTACTTCTTCGATGTTTTTACTGCTAAATTTTATTTTTTCTTGGATCTTGGGGCTATAACCATAGTGAACTGCCTGCCTTCCATTTTAGGAAATTGCTCGACAGCACCAATTTCGTCGAGATCTGCCTCAATACGTTTAAGCATTTTCATTCCTAGCTCTTGGTGAGCCATCTCTCTACCACGAAATCTAAGGGTTACTTTAGCTTTATCTCCATTCTCTAAAAATCGAGTCATATTTCGTAATTTTATCTCGTAATCCCCTACATCTGTTCCAGGACGAAATTTCATCTCTTTAACTTGAGTTTGTTTTTGTTTTTTGCGCTGAACTGCTTGTTGTTTTTTCACTTCAAACAATTTCTTACCATAATCCATAATCTTACAAACTGGTGGCTCAGCATCTGGAGAAATCTCCACCAAATCCAAACCTGCAGATTGAGCCTGCTTTAAAGCTTCATCAAGTGAAGCAATGCCTGCTTGTTCACCATCAGCATCAATGAGGCGGACTTCCTGAGCTTCTATTTCTTCGTTCATAAGGGAGCGCTTCGCTGAACCCTTTCCGTAGGTTTTCTTAATAACTTATTCTCCAAACATTAATTTTCAAAATTCATACGTCCGCGAAATGAGATACTTCTCTCCAGCAGTATAATAAAGTCAGGGATCTGCATAGTCCCAAGGTCTTTTCCGCTAGAAGAACGAACAGTTACTGCCTGGGATTCAACCTCTTTATCACCTACAACTAACAAATAAGGGATTCTCTGAATTGTGTGCTCGCGGATTTTAAAGCCGATCTTCTCATTTCTCAAGTCATTTTCGACACGAAAGCCTTTGTTTTTTAAGGAATCGACTACATCTATCACATATTTGGCCTGACTATCTGTAATATTCATTACTATGGCTTGGCAGGGGGCCAGCCATACCGGGAAATTACCCTCATAGTGCTCTATTAAAACCCCTATAAATCTCTCAAAAGAACCTAATATTGCCCTATGCAACATAACGGGTACTTTTCTAGATCCATCTTCCGAAACATATTGTGCATCTAGCCTCTCAGGCATAGAAAAATCAACTTGTATGGTTCCGCACTGCCATACTCGCCCAAGGCAGTCTTTCAGAGAAAACTCAATTTTTGGACCATAAAATGCACCTTCTCCTGGCAGCAAATCATAATCCAGATTTTTTGAACTCAATGCGCTCATAAGGGCATCTTCGGCCTTATCCCAAACTTCATCACTGCCCACTCTACTTTCAGGGCGAGTTGAAAGTCTAATAACAATATCATCAAAACCAAAATCTCTGTAAACCAAAAATAGCAAATCAGTAAACGTAGCTACTTCATCTAGGATCTGAGATTCCGTGCAAAATATATGGGCGTCATCTTGAACAAAACCCCTAACTCGCATCAAGCCCTGCAATGTACCTGAAGCTTCGTCACGATGACAAGAGCCAAATTCAGCTAGCCTCAGAGGTAAATCGCGATAACTTTTTAACCCCTGATTAAAAACCTGCACATGACAAGGACAGTTCATAGGTTTTACTGCAAAATCATCAGCTTCAGATTGTACGGTAAACATATTTTCACGAAATTTATCCCAGTGTCCAGATTTTTCCCAGAGAGATCTAGCTACAATCAATGGGGTTCTTATTTCCTGATAACCGTTCAGGCGCTGTATATCACGCATATAGCTTTCAATTACAGTGTAAATGCTCCACCCCTTGGGGTGCCAAAAAATCATACCTGGAGCTTCTTCCTGCAGATGAAATAAATTAAATTTCTTCGCTAGCTTTCGATGATCTCTTTTTTCCGCCTCCTCAAGTTGAAAAAGATAAGACTGCAATTCCTTCTTGCTTCTCCATGCTGTACCGTATATGCGCTGTAACATTTGGTTTTTTGCATCACCGCGCCAATAAGCGCCAGCAACCTTCATTAGCTTAAAATGCTTCAATTTCCCTAATGATGGGACATGAGGACCACGACAAAGGTCCTCAAATTCGTTCTGTCTATACAGAGACAGCGTTTGATCAGAAGGGATATCTTCAATAATCTCTGCTTTAAATTTCTCACCAAGGCTCAAAAAGTAACTTATAGCCTCGTCACGTCCCAGCTCTCGCCTAACCACAATAGCGTTTTCAAGCACCAGACTGCTCATTTTTCTTTCTATAGCATCTAAATCTTGCGGCGTAAAAGGTCTTTCGTACGAAAAATCATAATAGAAGCCATTATCCACAACAGGACCAATTGTAACCTGAGCTTCTGGAAATAAAATCTTTACTGCCTGCGCCATTAAATGGGCTGTACTATGACGAATGATTCCAAGTCCTTCTTCGGATTTACTAGTGACAATGGATAACTCTGCGTCAAATTCAATAATATGAGACAAATCAAGCAATATACCATCAATTTTTCCTGCTAGAGCGTCGCTAGCAAGCCCTGGACCAATATCAGCCGCTACATCATAAATGCTTACTGGGGATGGATAGCTACGTTGACTGGAGTCAGGAAGAGTAATAATAAGCATTGCATGTGTCCTTTCCAGTGGTGACTGCTACCAAGGGTCACGTGGTAAATGCTATATCTTACACACATAGCATACTGTGGGAAAGTCGCCATTCTACCTGCTTAAAAGAGAGAATCAAGAGAGCTTGTCCATTTACGGCCTATTATGTAGAGAGTTGGAAATTTACTTGTCACAATGTCACTGCGCTGTTAAATTACGCGGTTCTTGCAGAATGACAAATAGTAAGCGGGTAAATAGCAGGCACGTAGCTCAGGGGTTAGAGCACCACCTTGACATGGTGGGGGTCGGTGGTTCGAATCCACTCGTGCCTACCAACAATTATTCAGCAAAGGTGGACTTTTTAATCATCGAGCCAGCCCGTCAACTATTTCCTTTAGGCAAGCAACTTCATCCCGTATGCTTGCGGCAACCTCAAAATCCAAATTTTTTGCACTTAAAAACATTTTTTCTTCTAACACAGTAATTTTTTTCCATATGTCAGACTCACTGTGAAGACTTGATCTGTCAAGCAAATCAACTTCATTAAAATCTGTTATTTTACGTGATTTATTCCCAGGAATTACAGCTGCCCCCTCCATTATATCTGTTACTGACTTTACAATTCCCTTGGGGGTAATATCATGATCTTTGTTATGCTGTATCTGCGCCGCACGACGATTTTCTGTTTCTTTTATGGCTCTATCCATGGAACCAGTTATTTTATCTGCATAAAGAATAGCTCTTCCTTCCACATGTCTTGCTGCTCGGCCAATTGTTTGAATCATTGACTGCTCTGAGCGCAAAAATCCTTCTTTATCAGCATCAAAAATAGCCACTAAGGCCACTTCTGGAATATCTAACCCTTCTCTTAATAAGTTTATACCCACAAGCACATCAAATTTTCCTAAACGCAAATCCCTTATAATTTCTATTCTTTCTACGGTATCTATGTCTGAATGAAGGTAGCGCACTCGAATATTATGATCGCTAAGGTAATCAGTAAAATCTTCGGCCATACGCTTGGTCAATACAGTAATCAGCACTCTTTGTTGTTTCGCTACGCATATATTAATCTCAGATAACACATCATCAACCTGAGAGACTGCAGGTCGCACAAAAATCTCAGGGTCAAGTAAACCAGTAGGTCGAACAACCTGGCGAACTATTTGCCCTTCAGTGGCTGATTCATATCTACTAGGGGTCGCAGAAACAAAGATCATCTGCGGAGCCAATCTTTCCCATTCATCAAATCTTAGCGGCCGATTATCAAGCGCTGAGGGAAGGCGGAAGCCGTACTCCACCAATGTTTCCTTTCGTGAGCGATCCCCTTTATACATCGCCCCCAGCTGAGGAATGGTTACGTGCGACTCATCAACTACTAATAACGCATCATTAGGTAAATAGTCAAATAATGTAGGGGGGGGATCCCCTTGTCCTCTTCCAGAAAGATATCGAGAATAATTTTCAATACCATTGCAGTAACCAAGCTCAGACATCATCTCGATGTCGTAACAAGTCCGTTCTCGCAACCTCTGCTCCTCAACTAACTTATAAACAGACCTTAGTTGTTCCAGTCGGACTGCAAGTTCTTCTTTTATTTTATCAATAGAATCATGTATCACTTGTCGGGGGGTCACATAATGTGACTTTGGATACACAGTTATTCGAGATACACGCCTTAAAACTTGGCCAGTCAAAGGATCAAATAATGAGATATTTTCAACGACATCATCGAAAGCTTCTATTCTAACTGCTTCTTGTGCCGAATCAGCAGGGTATATGTCAATAACATCACCACGAACGCGATAAGTGGATCGCTGAAAAACAGTATCATTTCGCGTGTATTGCAATTCAGCTAAGCGACGTAAAATTGATCGTTGGTCTATCTTATCCCCTTGAACTAAGTGCAAAAGCATCTTTAGATAGGACTCAGGGTCTCCTAGACCATAAATAGATGAAACTGTGGCAACAACAATTACATCTTTGCGCTCCAGAAGGGCCTTAGTAGCCGATAGACGCATCTGTTCTATATGTTGATTAACAGCAGCATCTTTTTCAATAAATGTGCCAGACGAAGGAACATAAGCTTCCGGCTGATAGTAATCATAATAGGAAACAAAGTACTCAACAGCGTTATTGGGGAAAAAATCCCTGAACTCACCATAAAGCTGGGCAGCTAAAGTTTTATTATGAGCAAGAACAATTGTGGGTCGTTGCACTTGATCTATGACATTCGCGATAGTAAAAGTCTTTCCTGACCCAGTAACACCCAATAGTGTTTGCGCAGCCAAGCCAGAGTCAAGACCGTCTATTAACTTTTTTATCGCTAAAGGCTGGTCTCCAGCTGGGGCATAAGAACTTACTAAATTAAATAATTTTGACACCGATGTAACCTTACATTAGGAAGATAAAAGATTAGTTGTATTATAGGCTATAACTGCCTGCAAGTTGATGAGGGATTAAGGTTGACTCACTCTTTATCGGTATATAAGATACGCGTCTTATAACGATCCGCCTTAGCTCAGTTGGTAGAGCAAATGACTGTTAATCATTGGGTCGCTGGTTCGAGCCCAGCAGGCGGAGCCATATAAAAATTGTCTGGAAATTTAAAGCTTTCGGGCATAAAAATTACGTATTTTTTTATTTGAATTTTTCACTAAGAGAAAAAAGTCCTAAGTGTCCAAAGATGCGTAATAGCATACAGCTAGCGCCCAAAGATCATGGAAAATGAAGTGAGCTCCTCTTAGCTGTTGCCTCACCCCAAATATAACACCCAAGATCAAACCAATCATCAGTCCAATCACACGCCAGCATATCCTGCCGGAAAACAGCGTCCCCCACCAGAACCAAACATAGAAAGCATTAAAGTTGACTTTGGTAAATCTCCACCATAGCGCTGCAAGCTCTAGGGGCAATCAGTTTCAGTAAAACTTTTTAAAATGGAAATAGTAATAATGTTAATAATTACGGCTACCAAAAGATAACTTAAACCAAATCTATATGATTGCAAAAAGTTAAAACGATAACCGCCTAGCCATGCAACTAGAATCAAGACAATCATTGCAGCTAAAAGCATTCTGCCCCATTTATGAATTAACGTTTCTGTCAACCAGGCATCCCTCATACTCCAAAAGTTTTCTTCAAGCATGAACATTTTATCTACAACCAATAGATCAAGATTCATTGCTGATATAAGCCATTGCAAAAAACATAAAACCAAAAAAGCAGCTAGGTAGCTAAAGCAAGGGGCCTAGTTAACTCCAATTTGCCTGAACGGAGGCTAATGAAACCTCATCATTCATTATTTCTAGTATACCCGCAGGACTCAAAGATTGGGTGATTGGACGACCAACTACCAAGTAACTACTTCCATTAACTATAGCCTGAGAGGGAGTAAAAATTCGACGCTGGTCATCTGGTTTGGCTGAAATTGGACGTATGCCTGGAGTGACTAAAATAAAGTCTTCGCCACAAGTCTTGCGTAGTTCTCTAGCCTCTCCAGCTGACGAAACCACGCCATCCATACCTGAATTTTTGGCAAGAGTAGCGAGCCGAAGTGCCTGCTCTTCAGTGGTCGAGTAAATGCCAATATCACTCAAATCATCACCAGAGAAACTAGTTAAAACTGTCACAGCGACAAGCAGCATGTCGCTATTATTTTTTTCTAATGTATTTTTTGCTTCCTCCATCATCCTCTTTCCGCCAGAAGCATGAACATCTGTCATCCAGACACCCATATCTGCAGCAACACCAATAGCACCAGAGACCGTATTGGGGATATCATAGAATTTAAGATCAAGAAAGATATCAAAACCTTTTTTGATGAGATCTGAAACAACTTCTGGGCCGGCATGGGTAAACAGTTCTTTACCAACCTTGAGCCTGCAAAGTGATGGCGTAACTGAATCAGCGAACCTGATGACATCTTTGGTGTCGCTATAATCAAGAGCAACAATAATCTTTGGATCGCTAGTCTTCATTATTTTTCTTCCTTGATATCCGCTATGGAGGATTTTAACTTAACATACTGTCTATCAGCTCTTCGTAATCTATAATTTAATCTAATTAAGGTCGAAGAGGTGACTAGCAGTGAAGCTATACATCCCATTGAGAAGCTTCCAAGCAACCACAACCCAAGGGGTAAAGTGTTCGACGCAAAGCCAAAAATCTTGAAAGATGCCGGGTCTGGATTATCGATGACAATCCAGGCTCCCAAAGCGACAGAAATAAAAGTAATGAGCAACCATAAAATATTTTTTAGTGCTGACACGAGAACTCCAAGAAGAACCTAAAAGGAGAGCCTTTTCCTCTACTGCAACAAAGATATTTTTGGCTTTGCTTTAGGGTTAAAAAATAACTTGAGCGGAATTAAATTTTATACAGGAACGTTAACTCTTTCGCGTAGCTCCTTGCCAGGCTTAAAGTACGGTACTGATCTGCTAGCTAATTCTACCGCTGCTCCTGTCTTCGGGTTTCTCCCAATACGGGAAGCACGGTGATGCAGGCAAAAACTACCAAAACCTCTTATTTCGATTCTCTCATTCGCAGAAAGTGTTTGGATCATTTTCTCTAAGATCATCTTAATGGCGAGATCCACATCAACCGGAATAAGCTGATCCTGTTTACTTATAATAGATTCTATTAGTTCTGACTTTGTCATAAATTTCTATACGGTTAGTGATTACATTAATTGAATCAAAACAAGAGGTAGCAATTTCTACCACCCCTTGCCTTATAGCGTCAACTCTCTTTGTTTTCCATCTGAGCTTTAATTAAATCGCCTATAGTAGTTGGAGTTACGCTCTCTACTTCTGATTTTTTGTGCTCTTTTATTGCAGTTTTTTCCTCTTCTACATCCTTGGCTTTGACTGATAAAGAAATTATCCGATTCTTTCGATCTATATTAATAATTTTTGTCTCTATCTCATCACCCTCTTTCAGAATTTTAGATGCATCATCAACCTTTTCTCGCGACAGCTCTGATGCTTTCAGTTGCGCTTCAACACCGTCACTCAGAAGAATGACTGCTTCTTTGGCATCAACTTCCTTAATAGTGCCAAGAACAACTGCCCCTTTGTCATATTCAGACACGTAACGAGCAAAAGGATCATCAGCTAATTGCTTGATGCCCAAAGAAATGCGCTCTCTTTCAGAGTCTATAGACAAGATGACTGTTTCTACCTCGTCTCCTTTCTTATAATTACGGACAGCCTCTTCACCAGCTTCATCCCATGAGATATCAGAGAGATGGACCAGCCCATCAATGCCTCCATCTAAACCGATAAAGATACCAAAATCAGTTATGGACTTAATGTTTCCAATAATTTTGGCACCTTTTGCATGCGTTGTTCCAAACTCATCCCAAGGGTTCATAAAGCATTGCTTGACACCCAAAGAAATCCTACGGCGCTCTTGATCAATATCCAGAATCATAACTTCCACTGTGTCACCAAGCTGAACCACCTTAGATGGATGAATATTTTTATTAGTCCAATCCATTTCAGATACATGAACAAGACCCTCAACCCCATCTTCTAGCTCAGCAAAACAACCATAATCAGTAAGGTTGGTAACTGTAGCGGTGGTCCGAGCACCTTGCGGGTAACGACCTGTTATGTCAGCCCAAGGATCTTCGCCCATTTGCTTCATACCCAAGGATACACGATTGCGCTCACGATCAAATTTCAATATTTTTACATCAACATCATCACCAACATTTACTATTTCAGACGGATGTTTTATGCGCTTCCAAGACATATCAGTTATATGCAATAGGCCGTCTATTCCACCAAGATCAACAAAAGCACCGTAATCTGTAAGATTCTTTATCAAGCCTTTAACCGTGGCCCCTTCTTCAAGGTTAGCAAGCATCTCATCACGCTCAACAGTGTTAACTTGCTCCATAACGGCACGTCTAGACACCACAACATTATTGCGCTTCTGGTCAAGTTTTATGACCTTGAATTCTAGTGGCTTATTTTCTAAGTGCGAGGTATCACGAATTGGACGAACATCTATAAGAGACCCTGGCAAAAATGCACGCAAACCTTGAACTTCGACTGTAAACCCACCTTTCACTTTACCGCTTATAATTCCTATAACTGCCTCTTCTGCCTTCAGTGCAGCATCGAGGATAATCCAGGATTCAGCAGCTCGAGCCTTTTCTCTGGACAATTTAGTTGCACCAAACCCGTCTTCTACTGCCTCAAGAGAAACTTGTATTTCATCGCCAATAGCGATGGCGGTTTCACCGTTATCATCAAAAAACTCTTCCTTGGGAATAACACCTTCAGATTTAAGACCGGTGTGGACAGTTACCCAGTCTTTATCAATATCAGTAATGACGCCGGTTATAATCGCGCCGGTATTCATCTCAACTGTTTTTAAACTTTCTTCAAATAATTCTGCAAAATTCGCGTTCATCGGGACACCTATAGGAAAAATAGAACCATTGGCTCTACAAGCCACATCACCAGTTATGTGGGTTATTAATAAAAAGTAATGTGGCTTTTCTGGTTATTTGCCGCAAATACTTGGCTATTTACTGAGGGTGTATGCCATTTTTTTTAGCAATTTCTAACCCCAGTTCTAATACTCCATTAATGCTCATATGTGAGCTATCAATGATTACAGCATCATGAGCAGGAACCATTGGCGAAGATTTGCGAGTCATATCTCGTTCATCTCGCTTTTTGACCTGCTCTATGAGACTGGCAAGACTAGCATCTTTACCCTTATCCATCAACTGCTTATGTCGTCTTTTAGCCCGAATTTCAGAGTTTGCCGTAAGGAAAATTTTAGCGCCCGCATCAGGAAATACAATAGTGCCCATATCACGCCCATCCGCAACAAGACCAGGATATTTGGCAAAAGCACGCTGTCTGCTCAGTAGCGCGGTCCTCACCTCCAGGTGGGCTGCAATAGTAGAGGCATCTGAACCAATATGCTCATCGCGGATAAGAGCGGATACGTCTTCACCCTCCAGTATCACCTGCGACTCAAATTCACTATTCATATTAAAAGAAATATCCATATGAGCAGCCAGTACAGCTAGCGATTCAACATTACTTAGATCTACAGCATGACGCATAGCGGCCAATACTAATAATCTATAAAGCGCGCCACTATCAAGATAATGAAATCCAAGCTTAATTGCTATTAACTGGCAAATAGTCCCTTTTCCTGCGCCACTTGGGCCATCTATAGTTATTACAGGCACGCAATTAATCATCTTTTTTCCTCACTGATACTCAATCCAGACTTGTTCGCTTGCTCGACAAAACCAGGAAATGATGTGGCAACATTATTGCAATTGTGTATTAAAATAATTTCTTTTGCTCTTAAGGCTGCAATACTAAATGCCATCGCAATACGGTGATCGTCTTTGCTGTCTATCTCTCCACCTAAAATTGAACCACCTTCGATCTCAATGCCATCTGGTGTGGTTGTTACATCTATTCCCAATACAGTCAAACCATCTGCCATAGACTGGATTCTATCACTTTCTTTGACTCGCAATTCTAAAGCGCCTCTGAGAATAGTCTTTCCAGTTGCACAAGCTGCTGCTACAAACAATACCGGAAACTCATCAATAGCTAAGGCAACCTGATCTACCGGAATTTCAATCCCGTGAAGTGGAGCATAGCGTACTTGAATATCAGCGACAGGCTCGCCGCTCACTTCTTTTTTATTGGAGAGCCTTATATCGGCCCCCATCATTTGCAAAATATTTATTACGCCAATTCTTGTTGGATTTACTCCAACATGAGGCAAGATAACATCTGAGCCTGGGGCAATAGAGGCGGCTACCATATAAAAAGCTGCTGATGAAATATCTGCAGGCACGTTAACTATAGTGGATTTTAATTCCCCCTTCCCTCTCAGGCTTGCAGAAAACTCTTTTCTATCAACATGGTAGCCAAAGCCTGCCAACATTCGCTCTGTGTGGTCACGCGTGGCAACTGACTCTATCGTGGAAGTCTGGCCCTTCGCATATAATCCTGCCAATAGAATGCATGATTTAACCTGAGCACTTGCCATTGGTAGCTTGTAATCTATGGCTTTAAGATCGACCCCACCCTTTATTTTCAAAGGTGGCAACCCATTTTTATTCATTGCAATTACTGCACCCATTTTTCTCAAAGGGCTTACTACGCGCTCCATCGGTCGCTTTGACAAAGACTCGTCGCCTGTTAAGACCACATCAAACGACTGAGCAGCCAGCAATCCAGAAAGTAACCTCATAGATGTGCCAGAATTACCTAAATATAAAGGTCCAGAAGGCGCCTGTAGTCCGTTTAATCCAACCCCGTGTACCTCAACGCATCCTTTGGCGGGTCGCTTTATCACAACGCCCATATCTCGAAATGCTTGCAGTGTAGCTAAACTGTCCTCTCCTTCCAAAAAGCCTGATATATTGGTAACACCGTTAGCGATGGAACCCAAAATAATAGCACGGTGAGAAATTGACTTATCTCCAGGCACCACAACCTTGCCTTTAATACAACCACCTGGGGACACTCTATAATCAACAGTCTGAGCTATGGGTTTCAAATAAGTCTTGTTTTCTCGCATTTGATCAAAATGGTTTCTTGTTTCTCGTGCGTGCGCAAAAACATCCAATAAATATTCGCTATCTCCAAGAGATATAGCTTGCTTGATGAAATCAATATGTTTGGTTAAGTCACCTAGAGCAGAAGTAATTGCTTTTTTGTTTGCCATCACTATGTCATGCCACATAACAGGATCGCTTGCAGCTATTCGAGTAAAGTCACCAAATCCTCCAGCGGCGTAACGAAAAACTTCTTGGTTTTTTCTCATGCTTGATAACATGTCCACCAAGGCATACGCCAATATATGGGGCAAATGACTAGTGGCCGCTAAAATTTCATCATGATCTACTACTTTCATCTCACTGACTGATGCGCCCACTCCAATCCATAATTTCTTGACCCTATCAATATGGTCACAACCAGTGGCAGAAGATGGAGTTAAAATTACTTGATGATTTTCAAATAAGAATGCATCAACTGCCCCAATACCGCTTTTCTCTGAGCCAGCAATAGGATGACCGGGAACAAATTGCGAAGGACTGCAACGATAAACTTCATTAACAGCTTCGACTACACTGCCTTTTACGCTTGCCACATCTGTAATTGTTACCAGCTCGCTCAGTAATGGCTGAAGCTGAGAGATAATAGCTGGGATTGCAAGTGTTGGGACAGCAATAACAACGAGATCTCCGTCTCCCATCTCTGTAGCGATATCTTCAATATCCTGTACCGCTTTATCTATAATGCCTGTTTTTATTGCCTCGTCTAACGTTTTGTAATCGCGAGAGCTTCCTATGATTTGATCGTACAGATTGCGATCTTTGGCAGCTTTTGCCAAGCTACCACCAATCAATCCTAACCCAATCACAAGCAAACGTTTTATTTTTTTTGCCATAGATCACACCTCTTTGGAGTCAAGAAAGTCTTTTAGACTACCAAGAAAACGTTCATTTTCTTCATGTGTTCCAATTGATACACGAAGGTGATCTGGCATTTCATATACATCTATAGTGCGAGTAATAACACCCTTTTTAAGTAGTCTTTTATGCAAACTATGGACATTTCCTGGGGTCTCTATCGCGATAAAGTTACCAACAGAGGGTATAAATTTAAGGCTTAATTCATTAATTCCGGCGATCAACTGCTGGTATCCATTGCGATTAATTTCAATACTTTTTTGTAGGTATTCGT
>CAWURY010000012.1:0-4124 GCA_963925605.1 uncultured Porticoccus sp.
CGCACCTCATCTTTAAATAGTTCGCGCAAAGGCTCAACTAGCGCCATTTTCATGGTTTCAGGAAGACCGCCCACATTATGGTGGGATTTTATTACATGGGCCTTCCCAGTTTTAGAAGCAGCCGACTCAATAACGTCCGGATAAATGGTTCCCTGTGCTAGCCACTTAACATCCTTAATGGCTGTAGCTTCTTTGTCAAAGATATCTATAAAGGTCTTGCCAATTATTTTACGTTTTTGCTCGGGATCAGCTTCCCCTTCAAGCCTTTTCAAGAAAAGTTCTTCCGCGTCAGCACGTATAACCTTTATTCCCATGTTCTTGGCAAACATGTCCATAACCTGCTCGCCTTCATTTTTTCTTAGCAATCCATTGTCTACGAACACGCAAGTTAGTTGGTCGCCGATTGCCTTGCTCAGTAAGGCAGCAACAACCGATGAGTCAACGCCACCAGACAGCCCCAACAAAACCTTGTCAGTTCCAACTTGCTTGCGAATACGGGCTATGGCGTCGTCAGCAATCATAGCTGGGGTCCATGATTTTTCGCATTGACAGATATCGATAATGAACTTCTCGAATATACCCATACCCTGCAGTGTATGGGTTACTTCAGGATGAAACTGCAAACCATAAAATTGCCTAGTTTGATCAAACATACCTGCAATTGGACATGAATCAGTTGAAGCCATCAGTTTAAAGTTCGATGGCATTTTTGTAACCTGGTCACCGTGACTCATCCATACATTAAGCCAGCTGCAATTTTTCTGGTCAGTTTGATCTGCCAGGCCTTTTAGTAACAGGCTATCGTTGTGGGCTTTTATTCGAGCGGAACCAAATTCATGAATCTTTGAATTCTGAACTTCGCCGCCCAGTTGTTCTGCCATCGTTTGCATGCCGTAACAAATACCTAATACGGGGACCCCCATCTCAAATACCTGAGTGGGGGCTCTTGGAGATTTTCCTTCTGCTACAGATTCTGGACCGCCTGCCAATATGATCCCGCTGGGATCATATGCAATGATTTCAGCATTGCTCATATCGAATGCTCGAATCTCAGAATATACGCCCACCTCTCTTACTCTTCTGGCAATAAGCTGAGTGTATTGGGAGCCAAAATCAATAATTAGAATTTTCTTAGATTTAATGTTAACCATAGTGAATTATAAGACCGTCTTTCTGTTTATTGATAGAGAACTAAAAGGGCTGCAATTCGCAGCCCTTTTATGCATAAATAACTTCTAGGTAGCATAATTATCTGCGAGGATAGTTCGGCGCTTCTTTGCTAACAGATACGTCATGCACATGGCTCTCGTTCATTCCCGCTGTAGTAACGCGAACAAAAGTTGGTTTTGTCCGCAATGTGTTTATGTCGATGCTGCCGGTGTAACCCATGGCAGATCTTACACCACCCATCATTTGGTGAATGATAGATGATATCGGCCCCTTGTAAGGAACACGTCCTTCAATGCCCTCTGGTACTAACTTTTCTGCACCTTTAGAGGAATCCTGAAAATAACGATCGCTCGAGCCAATTGTTTGGGACATGGCGCCCATAGAGCCCATTCCGCGGTAAGACTTATAAGTGCGTCCTTCGTAAAATTCTATCTCACCTGGAGATTCTTCTGTTCCAGCGAATATTGAACCCATCATGACAGAGTGCGCGCCAGCCGCCAGGGCTTTAGCAACATCGCCAGAAAAACGAATACCTCCATCGGCAATAATGGGGATATCTTTGCCCTTCAAGGCCTCAACAACATTAGCTATAGCGGTGATTTGAGGCACCCCAATACCTGTAACAATCCTAGTAGTGCATATAGAACCAGGACCAATGCCAACTTTTACACCATCAGCGCCTGCCTCAGCTAATGCTATTGCGGCCTCTGCAGAAGCAATATTGCCGGCGATTACATCTACTGATGGATGTTGAGTTTTAATTTGGCGAACACGATTTATAACATTTAAAGAATGTCCATGGGCTGTATCTATAACGAGTACGTCAACTCCAGCCCTGATTAAAGCTGAGACCCTGTCATCGGTATCTGGACTGGTGCCGATTGATGCCCCTACCCTCAGGCGACCCTGATCGTCTTTGCAGGCATTCGGGAATTTTTCAGCTTTATCTATATCTTTTACAGTTATCAAGCCGCGTAATTGAAACGTTTCACTAACAACTAATATCTTTTCTATCCGATGCTTATGAAGCAAGCTTTTGATTGCGTCGGCATTAGCACCCTCAAGCACAGTCACTAACCTTTCTTTGGGTGTCATTATCGCTGACACAGGTAAATCTAAGCTAGGCTCAAAGCGCACATCACGACGCGTGACAATGCCAACAAGCTCCCCATCTTCTAATACTGGGACGCCAGAAATATTGTATTCTGCAGTTAGCTCTACCAGCTCTCTGACTGATGCAGAGGCATTAATCGTTATTGGATCTTTAACAACACCGCTTTCATATTTCTTAACAGCACGAACTTCTTGAGCTTGATGTTCAATACTCATACTTTTATGAATAATGCCAATACCGCCTTCTTGGGCTAATGCAATAGCAAGCCTAGATTCAGTAACTGTATCCATTGCAGCTGAAACAAGAGGTATATTTAGATCAATAGATCGGGATAAACGAGTTTTAAGTGAAACATCTTTTGCAGTGACCTCGGAGTAACCGGGGACTAGCAGGACATCATCGAAGGTTAATGCTTCTTCAGCTATTCTTAGCATCTGTTTAGCTTACCTCATCATAATTTTTTTAAACACTGCTAGTTTCTGGCAAACCACACAACAAGCAGAGAGCGATGTAAAGCAAGCGCACTATTATAAGCTTACGATCAGTGAAAAACACTATTTTTAATTTATTGTCTAAACAAATCCTCGCAAGAAATTTCATTCATGAATTTATTCGTTGACTCTAGGTGGCAAGAATGGAAAATAAAGCAATGGAAAAACCACTTGCCACATATACCGTCTCTCAGCTCAATAAAAGAGCGCGTCAGCTGCTAGAAACGCAATTTCCTTTAATTTGGGTAGAGGGGGAAATATCCAACCTATCTAAACCTGGATCTGGCCACTGGTACTTCACGCTTAAAGACGAAGTTGCCCAAATAAGCTGCGCTATGTTTCGTAGCCAAAATTCTAAAATCCGTTTTATGCCTGACAATGGAGTAAAGGTATTAGTCCGATGCAGAGTGAGCATTTACGAAGGCCGCGGAGACTTCCAGCTTATTATTGAACATATTGAGAAAGCAGGATTCGGCGCTCTACAGAAACAATTTGATGAACTAAAGGAGCGCTTGTTACAGCAAGGTATGTTTGATGCCAGACACAAACAAGCTCTACCAAAGTATCCAAAAAGAATAGGACTTATAACATCGCCTACAGGAGCCGCTGTGCGAGATATATTGTCGGTTTTAAAAAGACGATATCCAGCAACAAGGGTCACCATCTACCCAAGTATAGTGCAAGGAAGTAGCTCTCGGGGTAATAGCGCTGCGAATGAGCTCGCCGATAGGATAGCTTGTGCGAATACAGATAAAACTTGTGATGTTCTTATTCTTTCGCGTGGAGGAGGATCGATAGAAGACCTGTGGGCATTTAACGATGAGATACTTGCTCAGGCTATTTATGCTAGCGAGATTCCCGTCATTAGCGCTGTCGGTCATGAAACAGACTCAACTATAGCTGATTTTGTAGCTGATTGCAGAGCCGAAACTCCATCTGCAGCTGCTGTGATTGTCAGCCCTGATGCTAACGCACTTATTCTTGGCCTTGAGCGAAAACAACAGTATTTAAAAGAAATTATTTTTCGTCACCTGCAAACAAAGGGACAGCATGTGGATGGCCTATATCGCAGAATACGCAATCCTGTCGATTTTCTTTTATATGTCAAATCCCAGCTAACAAACCTAAAGCTAAGGCTTCAGCAGAGCACCGCAGTAAAATTTCGGAATTACAGTATTGTCTTAAGAAATCTTAATGAAAAAGTTACTCGATCACATCCTAGTAATCAGCTTTCCATTCTTCGGGATAAAACTAAACTCTTGGAGCAGCAGCTGAAAAAAAGTATTCTCGCACTATTAGCTCAAAAGCAACAGGAATGGCAAAACACAGTAAGACTCTTGCACACAATC
>CAWURY010000013.1:0-32884 GCA_963925605.1 uncultured Porticoccus sp.
GAAAATAGATTGCAGTTGATGCTTCGACTAATCAGTCGCAATTATTGTATTAATATCTTAGGTTTACATAGCTGTAGGTGCGGCTATATGTTCAGTCTAGCTATGGTATCTATTTAACATAATATACATTATGCGCAATTAGACATAAAGTAATAGAAGCCCTTTTAGGTCAAAGTTACGCGTATATCAGCCTGCGGATTACCTCATTGTTACAAATTCTTCTGCAGCTGTCGGATGTATACCAACGGTGCTATCAAAGTTTTGTTTTGTCGCACCTGCTTTTATGGCAACAGCAAGACCCTGAATAATTTCTCCAGCATAATCTCCAACCATATGACATCCAATAACTACATCAGAGCTATCGATAACAATGAGTTTCATAAAAATCTTGCTGTCCCCACCACCTAGAGTTGCTCTCATCGGCTTAAACTGGCTTTTATAGATGCGTAGATCGATCCCATGAATTTTTATCGCCTCTTCTTCTGTTAGTCCCACAGAAGCTGAGTTTGGCTGACTAAAGATGGCTGTTGGTATATTAGTGTAATCAATTGATGAGCGTATTCCTGTCACAAAGAAATTAGATAAAGCCATGCCTTCAGCTATAGCTACCGGGGTTAACTCAATACGCCCAATGACATCGCCTAATGCATATATACTAGGCTCTGAAGTATTGAAGTAATCATCAACAATGATTGTACCGTTGCTTTTGGTTTTAACCTTTAATAACTCTAAACCCAAACCTTTTATATTAGGTATTCGTCCAGTTGCATACATAACCAGATCTACATCGATCTCTTTTTTTGTAGATAATCGTACGCAATATCCGCTATTTATTTTTTTAACTTCTTCAACATTTGTCGAGAAGTGTAACTTAATATCTTGATTTTCATATTCTTTTTTAAGTTGATCTCTCACATCATTATCAAAACCTTTCAGAAACAAAGGACCTCTATAAATAAGATGTGTTTCAACGCCAAGACCGTTGAAAATGCCAGCAAACTCAACTGCTATATAGCCACCGCCAACAATAACAATCTTTCTTGGCAGTTCTTTTAAATAGAATGCTTCATTTGAAGTCACAACCAGTTCGCTTCCTGGGAATTCTGGAATATATGGCGTTCCGCCAGTTGCAATTAAGATATTTTTGGCCGTGTAGACAGTATTGCTCACTTTTACGCTATGAGGATCAAGAATAGATGCTCTACCTTGTATTATTTTCACACCTGCCTTATCGAGCAGATTGTTATATATTTTATTTAACCGCTCTATTTCTTTATTTTTGTTGTCTCGTAATATATCCCAATTGAACTCAGTTTTAGCTATATCCCAGCCAAATCCTTTGGCTTGATCAAAAATATGGCCGTATTCGGAAGCATAAACGAATAATTTTTTTGGAACACATCCAACATTAACGCAAGTACCACCCAATGCTTGATATTCAGCTATACCGACCTTAAGACCTTTGTCTGCTGACATACGCGCCGTTCTGACGCCACCCGATCCAGCACCAATTACAAACAAATCAAAATCATACTTCATAAAAAAATCCGAATAAATCTAGCATTTAAACCACGATAGCTTGCTGTGCAACGAAACCACTGAACCAATAATAATTAATGTTGGTGCCTTTGCTTTACCCTTTCTGACCTTGGCTGGTAGTGTTAGCAAGTCTCCCACATACGTGCATTGATCTCTAGTTGTTCCCTTTTCTATCAAGGCTGCAGGTGTGGACGGATTCATTCCAAAAGATATCAATCTTTCACAGATTATCTCAAGTCCATTTAATCCCATATAAAAGACTAGGGTTTGATTTGGTGCAATTAATTCTGCCCAATTTAAATCTAATTCATTATTTTTTTGATGGCCTGCAATAAACCGTACGGATTGCGAGTGATCGCGATGCGTCAAAGGAATCCCCGCATAGCTTGCGCAACCTGAAGCAGCTGTAATGCCAGGAACTACCTGAAATGGCACCCCATGGCCACTCAGGTGTTCTATTTCCTCTCCTCCTCGACCAAAAATAAATGGATCTCCGCCTTTTAGGCGAAGAACACGACTCCCTTGCTGAGCAAAATCAACTAATTTTGTGTTTATATTCTCTTGAGTGACTGAATGATAGCCTGCTGTTTTTCCAACAAATATCAGCTCGGCATCCCTTCTAACCAAAGCTAAAACCTCCTTAGATACCAATCTATCATAAAGAACTACATCTGCTTTCTGCATCAATCTTAACGCCCTGAAGGTCAGAAGATCTGGATCGCCTGGACCAGCGCCAACAAGATAAACTTCACCTAATTTCTTGGCTTTATTGTGTTCTATTTTTTGTCGTAGCTCGACTTCAGCAGCGTCAGTTTTTTCTGAATATATTAACTCGGCTATATTTCCTGAAAACACATCCTCCCAAAAAGCTTTTCGCCCATTTGGATCAGAGATTTTGTCTTTAACTAATGAACGAAATTTACCTGCAAGTTTGGCTAAGCTACCGTACCCTGAAGGAATAATTTCTTCTAACTTTGTTCTCAGCATTCTTGTCAGCACTGGCGCAGAGCCGCCACTACTAATGGCCACCATTATAGGGTTCCTGTCAACAATGGAAGGAAAAATAACGGTGCATAGTTCAGGCTGATCAACAACATTGACCGGGATGTTTAATAATTGAGCGTGACCTGAAACCTGAATATTAACTTCTTTTGCATTCGTAGCAGAAATAACAAGAATAGCGCCATTTAAGTCTTTGTTTTCAAAATATTTTTTATGTATATTTAAAGAATTTGTCTTAGCTAACTCTTTTATTCTGTGATCAATATCTGGCGCTATAATATCAACTATCGCACCTGCCTCTAACAAAGGCCGAAGTTTTCTTAACGCTATAGATCCAGCACCGACAACTACGCAGCGACGATTTCTGATGTTGTGAAACAAAGGAAGAAATTCCATAGGATCAATGTAACTCGATTTATCTAGAACTGCTAATAACTGTTTGTCCACCCATATATTTCTGAAGTATTTCGGGTATTTCGATAGAACCATCCTCAAGTTGATAATTTTCCATTACAGCAAGAAGTGTTCTACCAACAGCTAAACCTGACCCATTTAATGTATGAAGCAGCTCGGACTTCCCTGTTTCAGGATTGCGCCAACGAATTTTTAAACGACGAGCCTGAAATTCACGAAAATTACTACAAGAAGATATTTCGCGGTAACATTTCTGGGAAGGCAACCAAACCTCTATGTCATAAGTGCATGATGCTGAAAATCCTATATCTCCGCCACACAGAATAACCGTTCTATAGGGCAAGTTTAGCTTCTGCAAGAGTACTTCAGCGTGGCCCGTGATGAGCTCTAACGCTTGAGTTGATTTTGTTGGTTCCACAAATTGCACTAACTCTACTTTTTCGAATTGATGTTGACGAATCATCCCTCTAGTATCCTTACCGTAACTCCCCGCCTCACTTCTAAAGCATGGGGTATGACAAGTAAGCTTTATCGGTAATTGACTAGCATCGATAATTTCATTGCGATATATGTTAGTTACTGGCACCTCTGCTGTAGGGATTAAGTAAAGCTCTCTTTCATCCTGTAGTTTAAACAAGTCTTCCTCAAATTTTGGCAGCTGTCCAGTGCCATAAAGAGACTCTCGGTTAACGAGATAAGGGACATTTACCTCTTCGTAGCCGTGTTCGATGTGATGGGTGTCGAGCATAAATTGACTTAAAGCCCTATGCATCCTAGCGATTCCACCGCGCATAACCGAAAAGCGTGAGCCGGTGATCTTTGTGCCAACCTCAAAATCCAGCATTCCTGAAAGTTCGCCCAGATCAACATGGTCTTTAACTTCAAAAGTAAACTCGCGCGGTTTCCCCCAGCGACGTATCTCTACATTATCACTCTCGCCGGCCCCCGGCGGAACATGGTCATCTGGCAGATTTGGAATGTCATTCATGTAATTTTCAAGCTGAACTTGTATTTTATTGAGCTTTTTTTCTGCCTGGATGCAGACTTTTTTTAGCTCCTCACCCCTTTCTTTTAATAGAAGTATTTCTTCTTGGGTTTTAGCTTCAGAAATAGCTTTTCCCATCATTTTTGCATATGTATTTCTTTTTGATTGCAAGGATTGAGATGCATCCCGAAGCTGGCGGTGTTCTACCTCCAGTCCATTAAAATATTTTATGTCTAATATAAAACCGCGAATCGCCAGCTTTGTGGCAATTTTTTCAGGATCAGAACGAATAAGTTTTATATCCAACATAAGATTTAAATAATTCCTAGAAAAGACGAGTCAAAAAAATTGCACCTAACGTTCCCATAAGGCACAAAACGACACTTAAAATCACATAAGCAACGGCCAGTATAGGCTGGCCATTTTGCCATAAAGCAAGGGTATCTAGCGAGAAAGCAGAAAAAGTAGTAAACGCTCCCAAGAATCCAATCATTAGAAGGTTCCTAAACTCAGCAGGCAAAACCCCTCTCTCAATAATCAAGACATAGCAGAGGCCTATAAGGGTAGAACCAACCACGTTGACTGCTAGTGTACCCATAGGGAATTTGCTTCCAAACACAGGCACAAGAGCTGCATTTACAGCAAAGCGCCCCATGGCACCCAAAGCCCCGCCAAAAGCTACAACCAACCATTGCATTATATAATTCCCTTGTTCTTAACAGCGAATATTTTAAAAAATAGCCGCACCAAAGGCTACCATAAAGATCTTGTCTATTTATGCCTAATAATGTCTACGCCCTCAGGTGGAGAAAACTGAAAATTCTTTTGTGTAATAACCTGGTTTATCTGGGGATCTATAAAATAAATTTCAGCTCTATAACCAAGAGGATCAGACAACACCATGGAGGCAGGGGTCTTGTTAATAAAACTCATTTCTAATTTCTGATAAAGACTATCAGTGGTAACAGGAGTAAGCAAAAAATCAGTAGTCCTGCTGTGTTTACAGCTGACACTGTAGCTTAGCTCAATACTATCAATGCTACCGACAAATAAAATGGCAGGATTTTTAGATAATTCATGACTAAATTCACCGATAGATACCTGTTGAAGATCGGGATCGTAAATCCAGAGATTTTTATTGTCAGAAATAATGTGTTGCTCCATGGGAGCTTTAGTAATCCAACTTAAATTCCCTGGCCGCTCTGCTATTAAATGACCCTCTACTTCTTGAATAATCTCGCCTTTTTCAGTGTAGGTTATTTGCTTGAAGTCAGCGTCTATAGTATGAATGAAGGAAAGTATATCTTGCAGGCTAGCGGTACACGTCGAGGCAATATCATTTTTTAGTTGGTCATCGGCCTTAACAGCAAAGCTGCCCCAGACGAAAACCAAAAATATAACAATCAACATGCCCTTCATGGCTAATTTCCAGAATTGTCTGGAGCCAAGACATCCCTGTTACCATTTAAGCCCATTTCACTTACAACGCCTGATGCTTCCATTTGCTCTACAAGTCTTGCCGCCCTGTTGTAACCGACACGTAGTTTTCTTTGGACAGAAGAAATTGATGCCTTCCGTGTTTGAATGACAAAAGCAACAGCCTCATCATAAAAAGGGTCAGATTCTTGGTCGCCACCTCCTCCGTCATCGCCATAACCTGGGACAGGGATATTGCTAGTGATCGCCTCGCTTGTTATATCTTCTAGGTACTCTGGAGCGCCCCTGCTCTTCCAATCTGCAACAACCTTATGGACTTCATGATCGTCTACAAATGCTCCATGAACCCTAATGGGTATACTGGTCCCAGGGGGAAGATAAAGAAGGTCGCCGTGACCCAAAAGCGACTCTGCCCCGCTTTGGTCAAGAATGGTTCTTGAGTCAATCTTTGAGGAGACCTGGAAAGCAATTCGACTAGGAACATTCGCCTTGATCAAGCCAGTAATAACATCCACCGAAGGCCTCTGAGTGGCTAATATTAAATGTATGCCAGCCGCTCTGGCTTTTTGTGCAATACGAGCAATAAGTTGTTCCACCTTTTTGCCAACAATCATCATCATGTCAGCAAATTCATCAATCACAACCACTATATAAGGTAATTTATCCAAATTAGGAGGCAAGCTTTTCTCTTCATTAAAAAATTCATCTGGCTTCCACAGTGGATCGACAAGAGGGTTGCCTGCGGCAATACTATCCATAATTTTTTTGTTATAGCCAGCAAGGTTACGAACTCCCAGTGCCGACATGAGCTTATAGCGGCGTTCCATCTCACCCACACACCACCTTAAACTGCTGGCTGCATCTTTCATATCTGTGACGACCGGTGTCAGCAGATGAGGAATGCCATCATAAACAGATAGCTCCAGCATTTTAGGGTCAATCAAAATAAGCCGTACATCTTCTGGGGTAGACTTATACAGCAAACTCAACAGCATTGAATTAATACCAACAGATTTTCCAGACCCAGTAGTTCCGGCTACCAGCAAATGCGGCATTTTTGCTAAGTCAGCGCATACAGGCAGGCCTGAAATATCATTACCAAGAGCCAAAGTTAATGGCGACTTTGCCTGTTCATAAACCTCAGAAGAAAGAACCTCCCTAAGACGCACCATTGCGCGATGCTCATTAGGAATCTCAATGCCCACATAAGACTTCCCAGGTATCACCTCTACCACCCTGACGCTAACAACTGCAAGCGATCTCGCAAGATCTCTAGAGAGACCACTTATTCTACTCGCCTTGATGCCAGGAGCTGGCTGTATCTCAAAACACGTAACAACTGGCCCAGGCAGCACTTCTATTACTTCCGCGCTGATACCAAAGTCCTGTAGTTTTAACTCCAATTGCTTCGACATGACTTGAAGTGAATCTTTAGAAAAGGCTTTACCTATATTGTTGTCAGCCTTATCTAGCAAACCTAGCGCTGGAAGCGTCGTTAGATTTTGATCTGTAAAAAAAGATATCTGTTTTTCTTTTTCCACGCGATCGCTAGATGCAGACTTTCTAGATGGTTGTTGAATATTTAAAGGCTGTCTAGTTGCCTCTCTTTCCGCTTGAGTTTCTTTGACCTCTTTGCGATGCTGCTGCGCCAGCATGGCTTGTATTCGCTCGCTTCTTTTTACTTTGCGTGCAGCCATACGACGACTTACATATTCACCGAGCCTTAATGCCCCGTTAATAACCCATTCAATCAGAGCAAGCCAAGATATATCAGCGAAAACTGTCAGCCCAAACAAGAAAATAGCCGCTAAAATAAGGGTGCTACCTATACTATTAAAAGCTGCTGTCGCTGCCACCTCTATCGATGAGCCAAGAATACCACCAACACCGAAAGGTAATGAGGTTTCCAGGCCGCCATAGTGGAGAGCAGTTAGCGCTGTTGCGCTGACCAAAACCATAATAAGCCCTAAAATACGAAGGGTGAACACGAGGCTATCAAATCCAAACTTATTGTCACGGTGAGTTCTAAATACATTCCATGTTTTTAACGCAAGCAATACAGGTAGCAGATAAGCTACGCAGCCAAGCAAGGAAAAGAACACATCTGACAGCCAGGCACCTAACGATCCGCCAGCATTCAAAATATAGCCAGTATTGCCGGTATGTGACCAACCAGGATCCCCAGAAGAATGAGTCACTAGTGCGATCAATAAATATATGCACACAAACAGCCAGCCAATAAGAGCTCCTTCTTTTAAGATAAGCTTAATTTTTGACGGCTGAAATTGTTCGCTATTTCCCAATGAGGGCTTATTAGGTTGTTTTTCTTTATTCAAAGCTACTATTCCTAATTAACTATCTATAATGCTATTGTAAACGCAGTAGTTGGAAATACTAGAGACAAACCTGATAAGATTATGCTATAGGTTGTGATCAAGTAAGTGTGATAGCAAAATCCTGCCTTGCCTATCAATAAATATTCATTAGCATATTCATCTATCTTTGGAAATTTTTTATGTCAGAAATTCAACACCATAAGTTAATTATTCTTGGGTCTGGACCTGCTGGTTACACTGCGGCAATTTATGCGGCACGAGCAAACCTCAATCCAGTTATTATCACCGGAATACAGCAAGGCGGGCAATTAACTACCACTACAGATGTCGATAACTGGCCGGGGGACCCTCATGGCCTTCAGGGTCCAGACCTTATGTTGCGCATGCAGGAACATGCCGAACGTTTTGACACAAAAATTGTTTTTGATCATATAGATAGTCTTGACTTAAGCAAAAAACCTTTTCAGTTAAAAGGAAGCAGCAGTTACAGCTGCGATTCATTAATAATATGCACTGGGGCCTCTGCTCAATATCTAGGGCTCCCATCTGAAGAAGCTTTTATGGGTAGAGGTGTCAGCGCATGCGCTACTTGTGACGGGTTTTTTTACAGAGGAAAAAAAGTAGCCGTTATCGGTGGCGGAAATACTGCAGTCGAAGAAGCACTTTATCTCTCCAATATTTGCAGCGAAGTCACATTGATTCATCGCAGAGACACGCTAAAGTCAGAAAAAATACTGCGTGATAAAATTTTAGAACGGTCCAAGAATGGCAATATCAATATACTGTGGAATTACAAACTAAACGAAATAAAAGGTGACGACACAGGGGTAACCTCGCTGGCATTACAGAGCACACTAAAAGAAGCGGATCTAGACATTGAAGTGAGTGGAGTATTTATAGCTATTGGACATAAGCCAAACACGGACATTTTTAAGGGTCAACTAGAAATGAGAAATGGGTATATTATTGTTCAAGGCGGATTAGAGGGAAATGCTACAGCTGTAAGCATTCCAGGCGTTTTTGCAGCCGGAGATGTAGCTGACCACGTATACCGCCAAGCAATAACTTCTGCTGGATCCGGCTGTATGGCAGCTCTGGATGCAGAAAAATATCTTGACGACTTGGTGTAACTAGATTGCTATCTGTCCTTGCCTGCCTTGACTCCTGTAATCTAACTTTTCCTGATCCAGAAACTGCGCTAGAAGAACCCAATGGTCTTCTAGCCTTCAATGGCAATCTTAGACCAGAAACCCTGTTTAAAGCATATCAGCAAGGAATATTTCCTTGGTACAAAGAAGGTCAACCAATTCTATGGTGGTCACCAAACCCAAGGTCAGTTATCTACCCGAAAGAAATAAAAATCTCTCGCTCCCTAAAAAAAATTATCAGGAATTACCCCTGGGAAGTGCGAATCAATAGTGTATTTCAATCTGTTGTAAATCATTGCGCTGCGTCGCGAAGAACTAGCGGTGATGGCACATGGATAAATACCGACATGCAAAAATCTTACTTAGATTTACATTTATTGGGTTTTGCTCATTCGCTTGAAATTTGGCTAGAAAATGATCTAGTTGGCGGTCTATATGGAGTGCTTGTAGGTGATGTATTTTGTGGCGAATCCATGTTCAGCTTAAAGCCAAATGCATCAAAAATAGCTCTAGTTCAGCTTGCTCTTTTAATGCAAAAATTTACACAAGAAGGACTGATTGACTGTCAGATACCAAACGGTCATTTGGCATCCATGGGCAGTGTAGACTTACCACGAAAAGAGTTTCTCTTAAAATTAGAAATTTTACGAAACAATCCAAGCTTTTGGCCTAGCCAATGGCAGTGTATAATAGACCTAAACCATACTTAAAAAAATTTTAACTGTGATTAAAATACTATTATGTCGCGCGAAATAACACCAGATATACGAAAAATAAGGTTATTTTTAACTGATCCGCATCCATGTAGTTATCTACCAGGTAATGAAGCAACGACTGCATTTATTGCTGCTGCTGACTTAAACCTGGAGGTAAACTCACATATCGAAGTAAATCCACAGTTTTATTCTCAACTTTCAGACATGGGGTTTCGTCGAAGCGGTCAGTATTTTTATGCGCCAAGATGTCAAACATGTAATGCCTGCATATCTGCAAGATTAGTAGTCAGAGAATTCAAACCCAGCCGCCAACAACAGCGCTGCAGTTCTCGCAACAAGGACTTAAGCGTTTTGATATCAACGCAGATTGATGAGCAGGAACACTACCCTTTATACAAGCGATATATAAACACAAGGCATGCAGATGGAGACATGTTTCCACCTCATCTGAATCAGTTTAGGGATTTTATAGGTAATCTGCGAGAATACAGTAGGATAATAGAGGTTAGGTGTGGCGATGAGTTAATTTCTGCAGGTGTTGTCGACATCCTGGAAGATGGCTTATCTGCAATTTATACCTATTATTCCACAGAACCTCAGCACAAAAAGAGAAGCTTAGGTGCTTTTACTATTTTATCTGAGATTATACTAGCAAGAGAGATGGAGCTATCTTATCTCTACTTGGGTTATTGGATTAAAGATAGCCCTAAAATGGCATATAAATCTAACTATCGACCCCTGGAAATACTTAAAGACCGCCAATGGACTCTGCTTGTTTGACTTTGTGGTTTTTTCAGGCAGAATGCGGCTCATTTGTGAGATTGGAGATAACATAAATTATGTCAAAAGAAGAACAAATAGAGATGGAGGGAGAGGTGATTGACACGCTTCCTAATACAACCTTCCGAGTAAAGCTTGAAAATGGCCATGTGGTCCTTGCGCACATATCTGGGAAAATGCGCAAAAATTACATTCGCATACTCACCGGAGACAAAGTGAAAGTTGAGCTGACGCCCTATGATTTATCAAAGGGTCGCATAACTTACAGGGCAAGATAACAACACAAACCGTGTGTTATTGTTGTTTATATGACTAATGCCTCAGCTTCTAACTCAATACCGACGCGGATTTCATCATCCTCAATAGTGATTTTGACCACGCCCCCGCCAACAAGGCTTCCAAACAAAATCTGCTCGGCAAGTGGTTTTTTGATTTTTTCAAGAATAAGTCTTTGCATGGGGCGCGCGCCCATCTTTTCATCATAACCATTGATCGCAAGCCATTTTCTAGCACTTTCGTCTACATCTAACACAACACGCTTATCATCCAATTGTTGCTGCAATTGACATAAAAACTTATCTACCACTGTACTTACGACATCAAGATCCAAGGGGTGAAATTGAATAATACCGTCTAAGCGATTACGAAATTCAGGAGTAAACACATTCTTTAATGCTTCCATACCATCAGTTTTGTGATCTTGGTTCGTGAAGCCCATAGAGGCCCGGCTCATCTCTTGCGAGCCAGCATTGGTAGTCATAATTAACACGACATTCCTAAAGTCAGCTTTACGTCCATTGTTATCTGTTAGAGTCCCATGATCCATAACCTGAAGAAGCAAGTTAAACACTTCAGGGTGAGCTTTTTCTATCTCATCGAGCAATATCACTGCATAGGGGTTCTGGGTGACAGCGTCTGTCAGCAGGCCTCCTTGGTCGAATCCTACGTAGCCTGGAGGAGCACCAATCAGTCTCGACACAGTATGGCGCTCCATATATTCAGACATATCAAATCTGAGCAATTCAATGCCCATAACTTCAGATAATTGCTTGGATAGCTCTGTCTTACCGACCCCTGTAGGGCCAGCAAATAAGAATGATCCAATGGGTTTTCCTCCATCCCTGAGGCCGGCACGGGACAGCTTGATGGCGGTAGTCAAAGCCGAAATTGCCTCATTTTGCCCAAAGACTACCATTTTTAAATTTTCCTCAAGATTTCTCAATTGCAACTTATCCGAGGAAGATATACTTTTAGCTGGTATTCTTGCAATTTTCGAAACGATCATTTCGATGTCTGCAACACTAATCAATTTTTTTCGTTTTGATGACGGTAATAACTGCTGATAAGCACCAGCTTCATCTATTACATCAATAGCTTTATCTGGCAAATATCTATCCGTTATATGGCGTGAAGAAAGTACTACAGCTGTCTTAAGTGCAGCCTGAGAAAATCGTAATTGATGATGATCTTCAAATTTTGACTTCAGTCCTTTAAGAATTTCTATAGTTTCTTCAACGGTAGGTTCTGGAACATCTATTTTTTGAAAACGTCTAGACAGAGCCCTGTCCTTCTCAAAAATTCCCCTATATTCCTGATAGGTTGTAGATCCTATGCAACGTATTTGACCTGATGTAAGTATAGGTTTTAATAAATTTGCGGCATCCATTACCCCGCCAGAAGCTGAACCAGCTCCAATAATAGTGTGGATTTCATCAATAAAGAGAATCGCGCCTTCCTTTTTCTTTAGCTCAGCAAGAACACCTTTAAAGCGTTTCTCGAAATCTCCACGATATTTAGTGCCTGCAAGCAAATCTCCTAGATCTAGAGAGTACACAACTGAATTAGCAAGAATATCAGCGACATTCCCATCTACGATCATTTTTGCTAAGCCTTCAGCAATGGCTGTTTTGCCAACCCCTGCCTCACCTACTAATAATGGATTATTTTTACGACGACGAGCTAGGATTTGCGAGACCCTCTCAATTTCGTGACCTCGGCCTATGAGAGGGTCTATATTTCCTTGCTGGGCCTGAATATTTAGATTTGTCGTAAACTGATCCAGGAAGCTGGGGTTTTTTATACTTTCAGGCTGAAGACTATCGTCCACATCAGTAGTATCAAGAAAATCTTCAGATTGGTCCGCATGACCAGGCACTCCATGGGATATGACATTAACTACATCAATTCTAGTTATGTTTTGCGCATGTAAAAAATAGACTGACTGACTCTCCTGCTCACTAAAAATAGCCACGAGAACATTACACCCATCTACTTCTTTATTACCTGATGACTGAACATGAAAAACAGCACGCTGCAATACACGCTGGAATCCTAATGTTGGGCGAACAGATTGATCTTCATGGGCTGAAGACATCAAGGGCGTGGAGTCGATAAATTCCTCAAGATCTCTTTTTAAGACTGCTATATCAGCACCGCAGGATTGCAAGACGCCAACTGCTGATTCATTTTCAAGCAAAGCCAGAAATAAATGCTCAACAGTCATAAACTCATGACGTTTTTCTGTTGCAGATCTAAAAGCATCATTCAGTGTTAGCTCTAATTCTTTACTTAGCATGAAAATCCCCATCTTTTATTTTTTAACTAGATTCATCATCTATTGGTTCTATTTCGCAGCGTAGTGGGTGCTCATGGGCTCTAGCATACTCTCTGGTCTGCTGGGATTTTGTTTCAGCTATATCACGAATATATATACCGCAAACCGCCTTACCTTGAGTATGCACCCTTAGCATTACCCTTGTCGCATTGTCATAGCCCATACCAAAGATCAACCCCAAAAGGGATATAACAAACTCCATCGGAGTATAGTCGTCATTAAATATGATCACCCTATAGAGAGGTGGTTTCTTTAACTTCGGTTTTAACTCTTCAAGAGTAACGACGCTATCGCCACCCCACTCCGAGTCCTGATCATTAGAACCAAGATTTATCATAAAAAATTATTCATATGCGTAAAAATTTAATGTTACTTTTGGCTCACCTCGTGGTGACGTCCACGCAGGATTTACTTCAACTTCACATATCTTGTATTTAGTCACAGCAGGTTAAAATAATCAATCTAAGTCTATTTTGTACAAAAATACTGTTTCGTTTATATTAGGTGATAACTAGTAAATTTCAAGCCAAGCACTATTAAATTTTAAATATATTATTTTTTAATAAACAATCAAGCTATAGCCAACATTACCCGCGTGTATCGAGATGATTTTGCCTTATGTTTATCCAAAAACTGCAAGCTATCTCAATAAGATACTGGTATATAAAAAATATAATTTTTTTTTCAGTACTTTATTTCAGTACTTTAATGGATATTAACATGATCGATCTTATACTTTTTAATAAACCATATGGAGTTTTAAGTCAATTCTCTGAAAATGACGGACATCTGGGGCTTAAAAGCTACATAGACATTCCTAATATCTACCCAATGGGTAGACTTGATCGTGACTCTGAAGGTCTTTTGCTGCTTTCAAGTAGCGGACCATTAACAGCGCGTATTTCAAATCCAAAATACAAAATGGAAAAAACCTATCTAGTCCAGGTTGAAGGTACGATTACACCAGCCGCAACTAAAATACTGACGGCAGGGGTTATACTTAATGATGGAATAACGCGTCCAGCAAAAATAAAAATAATAAATGAACCCATAGTTTGGCCAAGAAAACCAGCTATTCGAAATAGGCCAAGCCTAACAACTAGCTGGATAGAGCTTCGCATCAAAGAAGGCAGAAATCGACAAATCAGAAGAATGACTGCATCCGTAGGCTTTCCGACCCTCCGGCTAATTCGTAGTGCAATTGGGCCATGGCAGCTGGGAGATATACTTCCTGGCGAATATCTCTGCCAAAAAACACACCTACCTCACGTATAATAAATACCCATAGGGCCTGCGCGTCATCAGAAGAAATATGAAGCCATCAGAGCGTATTAATTGGATTTACTGCTAACCCATGGGTAGAATCATCAAGCTTATGCCTACCTTTAAGAAAAAAACTACTCTCAGCGCTCAGACTGCAAAAACGAAAGTGATTGTCGGAATGTCTGGCGGCGTCGATTCTTCTGTCGCAGCGCTGTTGCTCAAGCAACAAGGCTATGTTGTAGAAGGCTTGTTTATGAAGAACTGGGACGAAGATGATGGAACCGAATACTGTACCGCCCAACAAGACATGTCTGATGCCCAATCTGTAGCAGATATGCTAGAAATTCCTCTTCATAGTGTAAATTTTGCATCTGAATACTGGGATAATGTATTTGAAAATTTTTTACAAGAATACAAGAGTGGCAGAACGCCCAATCCTGATATTTTATGCAATAGAGAAATTAAATTTAAAACATTTCTTGATTATGCTGAGATATTGGGCGGCGATTGCATAGCCACAGGGCATTATGCGCGAACATCAATAAGAAATGGGCGCACCTATCTTTTGAAAGGAATAGATGACAGCAAAGATCAAAGTTATTTTTTGCATGCGGTAGATGAGGTTGCATTCTCTCGCACCCTTTTTCCTATTGGAGAAATGGAAAAGACTGAAGTTAGAAAAATAGCCGAAGAGCGCGGTCTCATAACAGCAAAGAAAAAAGATTCAACTGGAATTTGTTTTATTGGTGAAAGAAGGTTTAAGGATTTCTTGGAACAATACCTACCTGCACAGTTGGGTAATATTGAATCGTCTGATGGCAAGATTATTGGCCAACACTCCGGTTTAATGTACTACACATTAGGACAAAGGCAAGGTTTGGGTATTGGTGGACTGAAAACTTCAGACGACAGTCCTTGGTACGTGATTGGAAAAGACTTATCCCGCAATACACTCATTGCAGCTCAAGGGGCAGATCATCCGTTACTTTTCTCTGACAACCTGAGAGTATCCGAATTGCACTGGATTAACGGACTACCTGAAGAAATAATCAAAAATGAAAACATAGAGTTTTCCTGTCAAGCAAAGACTCGATATCGCCAAGATGACCAGACATGCCAGGTAATAAAAACAGAAAGTGGCTATTTAATTAAATTTAATGCCCCTCAGAGATCCTTGACACCAGGTCAATCGGTGGTGCTTTACCGAGATAGTGTATGTCTTGGCGGAGGCGTCATCGAAGAAGCCTGGAAAAATGAAAATTAATCAACAATCATAGAAGCTGATGATACATAGTGATATTCAATAAGCCCTCCAAAGATCAACTGCTGGCTTTGTCTGGTGTTTTTCAATCATGCCATTTCGTCAAACAGCTATCACAGCATGGGCTAGTTTCCGAAAAAGAGCTAAAAATAAGCTTGAAAAGCCTGCTTCACAAGGACCCTAACGATACGCTCGCTATGTTTCGATCCCCTGGCAGCTTAGCCATTGGAATTGAATCCATGCAAGACTTCTTAAATTCAAGCCTTGATCTAAAGGCTTCTGAAACACTTCGATACGTCATTGGCACAATGCATCTAGCAAAAAAACTTAGGAACAATAAAGTAATGTCTCTTATGGTCAGGCAAAGACTAGATAAATGCATAACCCAAGCAGAATATTTTTCTGCTACACATTCTAATGTTATAGCCAACATTGCTCAAATCTATCAAGATAGTTTTGGTACCTTAAGTTATAGAATAATTGTACATGGCTGTGTCGACCACCTAGAGCAAGCAAACATCATTGAGCGTGTCAGATGTTTGCTGTTTTCCGCTATTCGATCAGCAATGCTTTTTCATCAACTTGGAGGGCGAAGACATCATTTAATCTTTAATAAAAGATATATTTTAAGCCAATTAAAGACTTTAAATGCGACCCAATATCAAGATGGTGCATGAAGGCTACCAAATAACAATAATTGCTAGAATCGAGGTTAAGGTCACAATGCAATTTCTTCTGCAATAATATGAGAATTATTGTAAGATTTAAATTCTTCAAATTGATCCAACATAAGAAGACCCCTAAAAAGCCCTACCGGACCTAACAATGAATCTTTCCAGTTTAACTGCGATTTCCCCAATTGATGGCCGCTATGCTAACAAAACAGAAGGCCTTCGTTCTGTTTTTAGTGAGTTTGCCTTAATAAAGTGCCGTGTTTATGTAGAAGTGTGCTGGCTCAAAAAATTGGCTGACCGCCCAGAAATAAAAGAAATTTCACCATTAAGCGATAGCGCCAAAAGGACCCTTGATGCCCTAGTCTCTAATTTTAATGAACAAGATGCCCTGCGCATCAAGGAAATAGAGGCCACCACAAATCATGACGTCAAAGCCGTAGAGTACTTTATTAAAGAGCGCATTGCAGAAAACCTAGAGCTGGCAAAAATATCTGAGTTTGTTCACTTTGCTTGCACTTCTGAGGATATAAATAATCTTGCTTATGCATTAATGCTAAAAAAAGGGAAAGATGATTTTTTATTACCGGATGCTGAAGCAGTGGTTTCTAGGATCTCCCAAATGGCGAGAACGTATGCAGATGTTCCAATGCTTTCTCGCACACATGGGCAGACAGCTTCACCGACAACAGTAGGTAAAGAATTTGCTAATGTTGCTTATCGCCTCAAACGCCAGATAGAGCAAATCAGTAAGGTAGCATTGCTAGGGAAAATTAACGGGGCTGTCGGAAACTATAATGCTCATCTTTTAGCATATCCCAACATTAATTGGGCGGCCGTTGCTGAAGAGTTTGTTTTGAGTCTAAATTTAAGTTGGAATCCGTATACTACTCAAATCGAACCTCATGATTATATAGCTGAATTATTCGATGCAATTGCCAGATTTAACAACATTTTAATAGATTTTAATCGTGACATGTGGGGTTACATCTCAATAAGCTATTTTAAACAAAAAACAGTAGTCGGGGAAATAGGATCATCAACAATGCCGCATAAGGTGAACCCAATAGATTTCGAAAACTCTGAAGGAAATCTTGGTCTAGCCAATGCGCTATTTGGACATTTATCTCAGAAACTACCTATTTCTCGCTGGCAGCGAGATCTGACTGATTCTACAGTACTTCGCAACATGGGGGTGGGATTTGGATACAGCCTGATAGCCTACCAGGCTGCCCTAAAGGGTATAAGCAAGCTAGCCATTAACAGTGAGCGCTTAGCTGAGGATTTGAATAATACATGGGAGATTTTAGCTGAACCAGTTCAAACTATAATGCGTCGTTACAGCATTCCAGAGCCATATGAAAAACTTAAAGCTCTGACCAGAGGAAAAGGTATCACTAAAACCACATTATTAAATTTTATTGAAACTCTAGAAATACCCGATGAAGCCAAAATAGAGCTCAGAAAGCTCACTCCGGCTACATATATCGGTAATGCTGCTGAACAGGCTAAAGCTATCTAGAGATAGATCCCTTAAGTTCATAAATATTATGCTTTTTTTACTATAGGATCTTTTTTAATGGAAGACTTCCCATCCGTATTAGGCGGAATCTCTGCTGATCAGTTCCTATCGGAATATTGGCAAAAAAAACCTCTTTTAATACGAAATGCTTTGCCAAATTTCGAATCTCCGCTATCTAAGGACGAACTAGCAGGCCTATCGCTTGATGAAGACATTGAATCAAGGCTTATTTTTGAGCAAGGACAGTCAAAACCCTGGAGTCTAGCATTCGGGCCCTTCGATGAGTCTACCTTCCAGAATCTACCAGAAAAATACTGGACATTATTAGTTCAGGCTGTAGATCTATGGGTCCCGGAAGTCAAAAAACTAACAGATCAATTTTACTTCCTTCCTCCTTGGCGCTTAGACGATATTATGGTGAGTTACGCTCCAAAAGGAGGGAGTGTTGGACCACATTTTGACTATTATGATGTCTTTCTACTACAAGGCCTAGGGCAAAGAAAGTGGCAACTAGGGCAAACCTGCGATTCTACAACTTCAGTATTACCAGACACACCTTTGTGTATACTCAGTGACTTTAAGGTGACACAAGAGTGGCTTTTAAACCCAGGAGATATACTTTATGTGCCACCAAAATTAGCGCATTGGGGGACAGCATGCAATGATTGCCTCACATACTCAATCGGATTTAGGTCACCATCTCTGACAGAGATGCTGGGCGACTTAGCCAACATGCTTGTGGCGCAAAATTACTCAAGTCACTACAGAGATCCACCACTCACCATGGCCATGGCAAAAACTACCATAGATCCGATGTTTATTCAGCAAGCCAAGTTAATGCTAAACAACCTTATTGAGAATGATGAATTACTCAATGAATGGTTTGCAAGGTACATGACGCTACCAAAATATCCTGACTTATCAGAAACTCTAGATGAACAACGTATCGCACAAATAGGAAAAGTACACTATATTAACGGCGAACGACAGACATAGAAGGAAATATGGTCCAGTAGTCTTAATTGCTAGCAACACCACATTAACTGCAAACAGATCAGTTACTGCTCTAGCTCAGCTGTCGATATGTTATGTCAAACTAAGGATTTTGGATTTTTGTCGGTATGCATGTAAAAGAGGCTCGGTGTATCCACTCGGCTGCTTTGCCCCCTTAACAATAAGATCGTAGGCTGCAGAAAAAGCTATACTTTGCTCAAATTCTGGTGACATTTTTTGATACAAAGGGTCGCTAGCATTCTGCTGGTCGACCACTCGAGCCATGCGCTTCATAACCTCCAGGACTTGAGTTTCGGTAGTTATTCCATGCCTAATCCAATTTGCTATGTGCTGGCTTGATATACGAAGTGTAGCCCTGTCTTCCATCAACCCAACGTTATTAATATCTGGTACTTTTGAGCAACCCACACCCTGATCTACCCAGCGAACAACATATCCCAAGATTCCCTGAGCATTATTTTCCAATTCTTTCTCAATTTTATTTGAAGACAGCTCTTCCTCGAGCAACGGTATTGTCAAAATATCATCAATATTAGCAGCTGAGCGTTTAGATAAAATATTTTGTTGCGTAAAAACATCTACATCGTGATAATGCATAGCATGTAAGACCGCTGCTGTTGGAGAAGGTACCCAGGCTGTGTTTGCTCCTGCTAAAGGATGATTGATTTTTTGTTCCATCATGTCAGCCATGTTTTCTGGAATCGCCCACATCCCTTTACCTATTTGCGCTTTACCCGCAAAACCACAAGCCAAACCTACATCAACATTTTGATCTTCATAAGCCGATATCCATAGCATAGTTTTAAGCTGCCCTTTTGGGGCAAAAGCCCCAGCCTCCATGCTTGTGTGAATTTCATCGCCTGTTCTATCTAAAAATCCTGTGTTAATAAATACGACGCGATCTCGAACAGCACGAATACATTCCTTTAAATTCACAGAGGTTCGCCGTTCTTCGTCCATAATCCCAACCTTCACTGTATTGCGATCAAGGTTCAAGGCATCTTCAACTGCATCAAAGAGATCATTTGTAAAAGCTACCTCTTCGGGGCCATGCATTTTAGGCTTAACAATATAGATACTACCTGTTTTGCTGTTACAAAATGCCCCTCTTCCTTGGATATCATGTATACCTATCAGGGTGGTTATAATGGCATCCATGATACCTTCAGGGACCTCGTTGCCCTCTAAGTCCAAAATAGCAGGATTAGTCATCAAATGACCCACATTACGCACAAAAAGCAGGCTGCGCCCAGGAAGAATGAGAGGCTCACCGTTGGCTTGTTTGTATACACGGTCAGGATTCATTCTTCTAATTAGAATCTCTCCATTTTTTATCAGAGTCTCCTCTAAATCACCCTTCATTAACCCTAGCCAGTTACGGTAAACCAAAGCCTTATCTTCAGCATCAACTGCTGCAACTGAATCTTCGCAATCCATAATTGTTGTTAAAGCTGCTTCCATTAGAATATCTTTAACTCCAGCAGAATCAGATCTACCTATTTCTGTATTACTATCAACTTGAATTTCAAAGTGTAAGCAATTATTTTTAAACAAAAAAACTTCTTTTAATCCTGGCTCTCCGGCATAACCACAAAATTGAGAAGGATCCAAAAGACTAGTGACTATACCGTCTTCTAGCTCTACCTGAAGTACTCCATCATGAAGAAAATATTTCGTAGCCTTAATGTGCGAACCTCCGGCTAAAGGAATAGATCTATCAAGAAACTCTTTCCCGTACCGAATCACCTTGGCACCTCGCGCTGGATTATACTGTTTCATTTTCTGCGCATGACTTTCTTCTGCAATTACATTGGTGCCATAGAGTGAATCATACAAGCTACCCCATCGCGCATTAGCAGCATTTAGCGCAAAACGAGCATTCATTACAGGTACAACTAATTGAGGCCCTGCTTGAGAGGTAATTTCTGGATCCACACCCTTTGTGTTTATATCAAAATCGGGACCAACTGGAACTAAATAGCCAATCTCCTGCAGAAATTTCTTATAAGAAGAAAAATCAAAAAACTGATCAAAATTTTCTTGATGCCACAAATCTATTTTCTGTTGCAATAAATCACGCTTAGCTAACAAGCGCTTATTTAATGGAGAAAACCTACTAACAATACCAGCAAAGGATTCCCAGAAAGCGCCTGCATCTAATGCTGTTCCGGGGATAATATCGTTATTCACCAAACTGTAAATTGAATTATCGACCTGCAAGCCAGCCACTGTAATACGCTCTGCCATAATTGACCCTTTAAGTAAGAATTAAGTAAAAATCTAATTGTATGGGAATTTTCAAAAGTTAGTTAATTTAACTAACTTTATTTGCGTTATTTTTTATGCAAATAAGCTACATGATGTCTTGCGCGATAACACACAACCTAATCTAGTTTTTTTGCAACATCAGCAATCAATCGGCGCATCCACTGATGTGCTGGGTTATTCTGCACCAGAGGGCTCCAAGCCATTTTTAACTCTATTTCAGGAATCGAGAAAGGTGGGTCAAAAATTACGACATTCGGGTTACCTTCAAGCAGCCTGGCGGCTTTTGTGGGGAGAGTAACAATAAGATCACGCAACTCTGCTAAGCGCATTGCAGCTTGGTAGTGCCTTGTAAATACTCGTATGCGTCTTTTTTTTCCTATACCAGAAAGGGCTTCATCGACCCACCCAAGAGTTTTTGTAGCCCCTGGCTCCATGCCTACACCGACACCCATACCTGTCTTATTTACCCAGACATGCCCAGAGTCTAAATAAGAATCCAGATTAAAATTATTAACTATAGGATTGTGGTGACTCAAGAGGCATGAAAAAGTATCTCGCCATACCGTCATCTGATGAAAGGATTGCGGCAAAACATCAAATCTATTGATGACAAGATCGACTGACCCCTGTTCTACATCCTGATAACTGATATCGCTCGGCGTCAACACATCCAGGGTGATATTCGGAGCCTCCAGTCTAAGTCTTCGCATTAAATGGGGCAATAAAATCGATTCAGTGTAGTCACTAACAGAGATCCTGAAGACTCTATCAGCTGCGGCTGCATCAAACTCCTGGCTTGGTTCTACAGCCTTTTCAATAGAAGTAAGGACGTTTCGCACCATTGGCTGCAGCAGTTCTGCTCTTTCTGTTGGCTTCATACCATCACTTGTTCTCACCAACAAAGGATCACCAAACAGGTCGCGTAAGCGCCTAAGTCCATTGCTCATAGCCGGCTGGCTGATACCCAGACTTTCTGCCGCCCGAGTTACATTCCTTTCTTTGAGCAACACATCCAGAAAAACTAATAGATTCAAATCTATCTTACGCATAGTCATATGCATTCATACCGTAATGGTGGTTTATATTCATTTAATAAATACTTAAAGAAGAATACATATATTACATAAATAATAGGCCTATTACCACACATTTCTATTCACACAAAAAATACTCATAATAATAATCATACAGTATATAAATAATAGGTCGATCGGTATAATTCGCCAAGTATGAACTACAACTCTAAATTTTTAAGGCCAAGGATCTCAAATGTCGAACTACACTAAAAATATCGATGCTGTTGCATTGTTACAGAAAAGCAATGGAAGTGGATGGAATGCAATTAATCCAGAATCAGTTGCTAGGATGCGCGCCCAAAACGAATTCAAGACTGGTCTAGACATTGCAAAATACACTGCAGACCTAATGCGCAAGGATATGGCTGCCTATGATGTAGATTCTTCCAAATACACTCAATCACTAGGCTGCTGGCATGGCTTCATTGGTCAGCAAAAAATGATCTCCATCAAAAAACACTTTGCTGGAAATACTGATCGTCGTTATTTATATCTGTCTGGATGGATGGTTGCTGCCCTTCGGTCAGAGTTTGGCCCTCTTCCCGATCAATCAATGCATGAAAAAACATCAGTAGCTAGCCTAATTAGCGAACTTTATACCTTTTTACGTCAAGCCGATGCGCGTGAACTTGGTGGACTATTTCGTCAACTTGATACTGCGCGGGATGCCGGCAACTCAGCCTTAGCTAAAGACATACAAGAGCAGGTTGACACACATAGAACTCATGTTGTTCCTATTATTGCTGATATCGATGCCGGCTTTGGAAATGCTGAAGCTACATACTTGATGGCAAAACAAATGATTGAAGCTGGGGCTTGTTGTATACAGATTGAAAATCAGGTTTCTGACGAAAAACAATGCGGTCACCAAGACGGCAAAGTAACCGTGCCTCATGAGGACTTCCTTGCCAAAATACGCGCTGTACGTTATGCATTTTTAGAGCTTGGAGTAGACAATGGAGTTATTGTTGCTCGCACTGACTCTTTGGGTGCCGGTCTAACTAAACAAATCGCTGTAACAAAAGAACCTGGGGATTTAGGCGATCAGTACAATTCTTTTCTTGATTGCGAAGAAGTTTCTTTGAATTCAATGAAAAATGGTGATGTCATCCTTAACAGAGATGGAAAACTTTTGCGTCCCAAGCGCCTTCCGTCCAACTTATTTCAGTTCAAAGAAGGAACAGGAGAGGCTCGCTGCGTACTAGACTGTATCACCTCTCTGCAAAATGGTGCAGACCTGATATGGATTGAAACCGAAAAGCCTCATATCGCCCAAATTGGCGCAATGGTCAATGCCATCAGAAAGCAAGTTCCAGATGCCAAACTTGTTTACAACAATAGTCCATCATTTAACTGGACATTAAACTTCCGCCAACAAATATATGATCTATGGCAATCCGAAGGTAAGGATACTTCATCATATAATCGTGATGACCTCATGAGTATTGATTACGATGAAACTGCGTTAGCTGCAGAAGCGGATGAAAGAATACGTACATTCCAAGCAGATGCGGCAAGAGAAGCAGGTATTTTTCATCATCTGATCACTCTGCCGACGTACCATACAGCAGCGCTTTCTACTGATAATCTAGCAAAAGACTATTTTGGAGACCAAGGTATGCTAGGTTATGTCGCTGGGGTACAGCGAAAAGAAATACGCCAAGGCATTGCATGTGTTAAACATCAAAATATGGCTGGATCTGATATGGGTGACGACCATAAAGAATACTTTGCTGGCGAGGCTGCATTGAAGGCTTCAGGCAAGGACAACACCATGAATCAGTTTTAATTGATTCATGGAATGACCACGCAAGGACAATAAAAAGGCTGCGCAAGCAGCCTTTTTATTGTCCTTTATTCGCTTATAGTTACTTAATTACACTAGAAAAGAGAGATCGAAGATACAATAACACCATTATTATCAGCATAAACATATGCGCCAGGACTAAAGGTTACACCCCCAAATGTTATGGGGATATTTAGGTCACCAATACCGCGTTTTTCAGTTTTCACTGGAATACTACCTATTGCCTGGATACCAAGATCCATTGCAACCAAAGCATCTACATCACGTACACATCCATAGATTATTATACCCTCCCATCCATTTCTGCATGCGTCACCTGCAATTAAGTCCCCTAATAATGCGCGGCGCAATGAGCCTCCCCCATCAACAACTAAAACTTTTCCATGGCCTGGTTTCCGCACATTTTCTTTAACTAGTGAATTATCTTCATAACATTTTATTGTAACAATTTCCCCGCCAAAAGAATTTCTTCCCCCATAGTTAGCCATCATAGGCTCTAAAACATCGATGAGCTCAAAGTGCTCATCACACAGATCAGGGGTTGAATAGCTCATATACTCTCCTAAGGTCAGAAGCATTACCTTCTACCAATAAGTGTTTTTTGATTATTTTTTAATTTACATCGCTTATTTTTTACTTTCTGCGACTCTCTGTAAAGACAAAAAGACATATCATGATTGAAATTAAGAAGAAGTAACGTAGACTGCTGCATCATGCAGAATGTTGAAATCATCGACCTCCCCTACCAATCAAGTGCTGAAGACCTTTTTGCATCAATTCGTCACTTGCCCGATGCTATATGGTTAGATTCAGGAAGGCCGGCCTACTCAAATAGCCAGTTTGATATCATCACCGCGAGTCCATCAGTAGTTTTGGAAACCAGAGGGAAAGAAACTCAAATCATTACAGCCACAAGCACAACTATTTCTAATGAAAATCCATTTAATTTGTGTGAACAGTTATTTTCATCGCTAAAAAGGACAGTGTCGCATTATGACGATTATCCATTTATAGGCGGCATGGCGGGTTATTTTGGTTATGACTTAGGCCAACCAGTGCGAGATCAGCCACCGAAGCTCGACAGCCTTCCGGATATGAGGATTGGTCGCTATCAATGGGCTTTAGTTTTAGACCATTTTTCTAAAAAATCTTGGCTATTTTTTAATACTGATTGTTTATCGTCATTAAAAAAAGAAGTAATAAAATGTATTAATAGTAAATCACAAAATATTGATAAAAAAGTAAAAACTGTCTATAGAAATTTTATAGCGACCACTAAAAAAGACTGCTACCTGTCTGCTGTTGCCAAAGCAAAAAACTATATCCTTGCTGGAGACTGCTATCAAGTTAACTACGCCCAACACTTTTCTGCAGAATTCAAAGCAGACAACTGGGATCTCTACAAAGAATTACGCAGAAGCCTTCCAGCCCCATATAGCTGCTACTATCAATTAGGAAACTCAAAACAAGCAATCCTAAGCTTCTCGCCAGAGCGCTTTATAAAATTAGATGGGAATAAAGTGGAAACCAAGCCCATCAAGGGTACGATCAGGCGCGGGGTCACAAAGCAAGATGACATTCTTCAGATTAAAAAACTCATTAATAGTAAAAAAGATAAAGCTGAGAATCTAATGATTGTAGATCTATTGCGAAACGATCTAGGAAAATCCTGCATTCCTGGCTCAATACAAACGCCAAAATTATTCGAGCTCGAGAGCTTTGAAAATGTTCACCACCTGGTAAGTACGGTCACAGGAGTTATTCGCAAAAATGAGACACCTGTATCCCTACTTCGTCACTGTTTTCCCGGCGGATCTATCACGGGAGCACCAAAAAAAAGAGCCATGGAAATAATTAATGAGATTGAAGCGTGCAAGCGATCAGTGTACTGCGGGAGTATAGGCTACATAAGCATAACTGGTAAAATGGATACCAATATTGCCATACGCACCCTTATATCTGATGGAGAAAATCTTCATTGCTGGGGAGGCGGAGGTATAGTTGCAGACTCAAATGCAACAGACGAATACCAAGAAACATTTGATAAAATCAGCTTGCTGATAAAATCAAACACAACCCAAGAGATTGACAGTCAACCATAAGGGCCTGCAGTTAAATACAAAGCGTCTCACAAGCTCAGATTTCGATTGCTTGCTTTGATAAATTCTTTTTTTAGCGACTCAAAGTCGCTTACTGCAGGAAATTGAGGAAACTCATCAATTACTTTTTTAGGGGCATGAAATAAAATTCCCACATCTGCTTCGGCTAGCATGGTGGTGTCATTATAAGAATCACCCGCCGCAATAGTGCGGTAGTACATGCTCTTGAAACCTACAATTGCTTGGCGCTTAGGGTTGGCTTGCCGTAACGCATAGCCTGCTACATTATTATTTTCATCAACCTCTAACGTATGACAAAATAATGCTGGAAAATCCAGTTGCCTCATCAACGGTTGTGCAAACTCATAAAAAGTATCTGAAAGAATTACAACCTGAAAGCGCTCGCGCAACCAGTCTACAAAGTCTTTTGCCCCATCAAGCGGGGCCAAAGTTTCAATAACTTCCTGAATTTCAGTCAGACCAAGACCATTTTTTTTCAGGACATCCAACCTATACCTCATCAGCACATCGTAATCAGGCTCATCGCGCGTGGTTCTTTTGAGTTCATTAATACCGGTTTTTTCAGAAAATGCGATCCAAATTTCTGGAATCAATACACCTTCCAGATCCAAACATGCAATCTCCACAAGCTATTCCTCAGTTAAACAGAAAAAAGAAAACCATAATTTGCTACCTTATCCAGTTCAAGGAAGTAGTGCAATAAGCTCTTAACAACACTAAAAGATAAAGCTGTTATAAGGAAATAATATACTAGTCATACATCATCTGATTATTCTTCTTTAGTCCTAGCTCTGGTATCATTTCAACATTATTTATCTTTATAGGATATAAAATAATTCAATGTCAGATCAAATTTTACCAATAGTAGATATAGACCTGCAGCTTTCAGGGCAAACTCCAGAAGAAATCATGGCCTACGCCTTAAGTAAATTTAAAAATATTGCTATTTCTTTTAGCGGTGCTGAAGATGTGGTTCTGATAGACATGGCTCATAAGGTCTCTCCTAGAAAAGTTCAAATTTTTTCTCTTGATACAGGAAGGCTCCATCCAGAAACTTATCGATTTTTCGAAAAAGTTAGGAACCACTATTCAGTTAAAATTGATATAGTATTTCCAGATACAATGGCGCTAAATAATCTAGTTCGCGAAAAAGGCTTATTCAGCTTTTATAAAGATGACCACAAAGAATGCTGTGGTATTCGTAAAATAGGTCCATTGCGTCGCAAGCTTCTAACTTTAGATGCCTGGATTACAGGACAAAGGCGCGACCAAAGCCCAGGAACTCGATCTGCTATTCCCGTAATTCAGGATGACATGGCTTTTTCTCGCCCCCAAGAGAAGCTAGTGAAATTTAACCCTCTAGCAAACTGGACATCTCAGCAAGTGTGGACGTATATTCGCCAAAATAATTTGCCCTACAACGAGCTACATGACAAAGGCTTTGTAAGTATTGGATGCGAGCCATGTACTAGACCTACAGGGCCAGGTCAGCATGAGAGAGAAGGTCGATGGTGGTGGGAGGAAGCAACTGCAAAAGAATGTGGCCTACATGATGTTAATACAAAAAAATAAAAACCATGTAAACACAACCTGGTAATTTGTGGCTCAGGACATACACCATGAAAATCACCTTCGTGAAAAAAATCCAACTAGATGGAAATTTCTGCAAAAAATGCAAGGAAGTACAAGATAAAATTAATGCTGCAGACCAAAATCAGTTCATAGATCAAGTGATAATTGCTGACGAGCGTGATCCCAGCTCACCCGGAATGGTTCTAGCAGCACTATACAGCGCTGATAGAGCACCTTTTTTTATTGTCGAGAAGGAAGGTAGGTCGCCTGAAGTTTATACAGTATATTTCAAATTTGTAAAGGAGGTCTTGGGTCAAAAAATTACAGAAGAAGATCAACTTAAAGAAATTCTTAATGATAATCCAGACCTAAATTTTCTTTAAAATCTTCAAGTAATTCAATTTCATCGTGACGATGTACTAATGAATGTCTTTATAAGAACAACAACCGAAAAAATATAAATAACTATTACTTTGAAGTAATAGTTATAAATTGATAAAGTTGCCAGCCTTTCATGTAGATATGGAAACTTAAATACTGATGGATTTTCTACTATATGTAGCTTCAGGTGCTTTTGTTGGACTTGTTATAGGCATGACAGGCGTTGGCGGGGGCTCACTCATGACTCCCCTTCTCATCCTTTTTGGTATACCTTATAACGTAGCTATTGGAACAGATTTACTTTACGCCTCCATCACCAAGTCGAGCGGAGTTATTGCGCACGCTCGACAAAAAAGCGTCCAGTGGGATCTCGTTGCATGTTTAGCTGCCGGAAGCATTCCAGCATCAATCATCACCGTTATGTTCCTTAGCAGAGTATTTACCAATGCAGAAGACTATCGACCGCTATTAACCACAAGTCTTGGGGTGATGCTTGTGGTTACCGCTTTAGTCATATTGTTCAATCGATTTTTAAAGGATGTATCTGATAAGCCACACAGTGCGGTGGGTTCTTTTTTTCAGAAGTATACAAAAAAGATAACTTTTAGTGTTGGTGTTATTTTAGGAGTTTTTGTGACCCTATCTTCAGTTGGTGCTGGTGCTTTTTGCGCTGCTCTTCTAATGATTTTGTACCCTAAGTTGCCTGCATTACGTGTAATAGGAACAGATATTGCTCACGCAGTTCCTTTAACCTTGATAGCAGGGCTAAGCCATTTATTCCTGTTAGGTAACGTTGATCTGGTTTTACTGGCAAGCCTGCTAATAGGCTCATTGCCTGCCATTCATCTAGGGACAAAGCTAGCAGCAAAAATTCCCAGCCATATACTGCAGCCAGTTCTAGCCTCAATTTTGCTAGGAATAGGATTTAAATTCATAATATTTTGATACAAATGAACTAGTTGTTTTCTTCATTAGCAATACCGTGAGGAACATGCCCTGTAGCAACATGAGACTTGGCTGAGTCACAATGTTTTTGCTGGTCGTCGAAAAATACATCTGCGCCATAAGACTTCAGAAATTGACCCTTCTCTAAACCACCAAGAAACAATGACTCATCAATACGAATATCCCAAGCCCTAAGAGTCCTTATTACTCGCTCATGCGCTGGAGCAGATCGAGCAGTAACCAAGGCAGTCCTGATAGGACAGGCTTTCTCTGAAAATTCTGCTTGTAGTGCTTGTAGCGCATAGAGAAAATTTTTAAAAGGGCCACCATCCATTGGTTGCCTTGCAGATAATTTTTCATTTTTTGTAAAAGCATCAAGCCCATCTTGTTTGTATATTCTCTCTGATGCGTCAGAAAATAATACAGCGTCACCATCAAACGCAAAGCGAATTTCGTCTCCAGGTTTTTCTTTCACGTTAGATGCCATGAGTGTTGCGGCAGCCACTCCGCTACGCAAAGCATTACGGACATCTTCTGCATTGTTTGACAAAAAAAGGTGACATCCAAAAGCTGCTACATAACGATACGGGCTTTCGCCCCCGCAAAAAGCCGCACGAGTAATATTCAGCTGATGATGTTGTATGGAGTTAAATACTCGTAAGCCAGAGTCTGCGGAATTTCTAGACAAAAGTATAACCTCTACTCTAGGCTCTCCACCTAGATTTTTATTTATACTTAATAGTTTTTTGACAAGAGGAAAAGCTTCGCCTGGCTCAAGAATTTCATCTTCATGTTCAACTTGGTATTTAAAGTAAGCATCAAGGCCATGTTCTTGATAGACTTTATGACTTTGATCCAAGTTGAACAATGCTCGGGAGGAAATTGCTATTACTAGCTTATCACCAAAATTTACTGGCACTTTATATACACCCTCGGCTCAATTCTAAAAAAATTTTTCTTCAGAACGACAGAGAAATAGGTGTCAAAAATTACATTCGATCCGAATACTTGTAACCAAAATAGCATTTAAGTAGCTATATATCCACGAAATTAAAGCCACAAAAGTGACCTTAATTAATTAGATTTTTTTTATGGTGCCCTTTGGAAGCACAGCATGCACCGAAGCTCTTTGAAATTTCAACTCAACATTATTAGCGGCCTGGATCGTGATATATTCTTCGTCTAGCGAAGATATTTTTCCAAGCAACCCGCTATTCATAACAATTTCATCACCCTTAGTTAATGATGCCGCTAGCTCCTTGTGTTCTTTTGCTCTCTTTTTTTGAGGGCGAATAATGAGAAAATACATGAACGCAAATAAGCCGGCAAACATCAAGAGCGTATAGAGAGGGTTCTGCTCTTGCGCTATGGGTACAGGGGCTGCAAGTACAGCATGGAGAAGATCTAGTGACATTGAATTTCCTTAGTTGGTAATTTGGGTTATGTTAAGCCAAGCACTTTAATAACTGCCTGAAAATTTTTGGACCCGTTAAGATAAATTGTTTTTTATCCATAATAATATATCCTGGTGATGTGTTTTAGTATTAACTTTATCCATCACTAGTGATATCTTTCCAGTTTTATCAATAATAAATGTTTTTCTTAGAACCCCCATGTACTCTCGACCCATAAATTTCTTCATGTCCCAGCATCCATAAGACTCAGTCACAACATGGTCTTCATCTGACAACAAATTAAAATTTAACCCCTGCTTCTCCTCAAAGCGCGTAAGCCTTGCGAACGCATCAGGGCTAATGCCTAGCACTACAGTATCAAAATCATGGAATTCGGATGCGCTATCTCTTATCCCGCATGCCTGAACAGTACACCCTGGTGTCATTGCTTTTGGATAAAAATATAAGACAACATTTTTTTTTCCATTAAATTCAGCAAGTGAGATACTTTCGCCGCGCTGATTTAGCAGCTCAAAGCTTGGCGCCTGCTCTTCTGCTCTTGGGGAATTCATGCGCCCACCTCTTTTTATGGATTGGTTTTTAAAACTTTTTTATCTTAACGGTCATCCAAAAAAATTCATGCAATATTTTATATACTTGACCAGCGGCAATTAAAATAAAATTTATTTATTTATTAAAAAAAGCGCCCTATTTGGCGCTTTTAAAAAAAATGTTACGGCAATAAGTGTTTAACTCCATCTCTTTCTTTAATCAACTCCTGCTCAGTAGCAGTCATTTTTGATCGCGAAAAATCGTTAATTTCTAGCCCTTGAACAATTTTCCAATCGCCATTTTTGCAAATACAAGGGAAGGAGTATATGAGTCCTTCGGTAATACCATAACTTCCATCACTAAATACACCCATACTTACCCAATCATCAGCTGGCGTCCCAAGCGCCCAATCACGCATATGATCTATTGCAGCGTTAGCAGCAGAGGCTGCAGAGGAGGCGCCTCGTGCCTTAATTATAGCCGCCCCTCGTTGTTGCACAGTTGGGATAAAATCTTCCTCATACCATGCGTGATCAACAAGGTTCATAGCCGTTTCACCCGAAATTTTAACTTGATGAAGGTCTGGATATTGAGTAGCAGAATGATTGCCCCAAACTAGCATACTGGTAACATCGTTAATCGTCTTACCTGTTTTTTGTGCAATTTGTGTTTTAGCTCGATTGTGATCAAGTCTCATCATAGCTGTGAATTGTCGTGGATCAATATTGGGAGCATTTCTTTGTGCAATCAAGGCATTGGTATTTGCAGGATTACCAACAACTAATATCTTAATATCTTTTGAAGCATTATCATTAATAGCTCTACCTTGCACAGAAAATATAGCCGCATTTGCTTCAAGCAGATCCTTTCTTTCCATTCCTGGGCCGCGAGGACGAGCGCCCACCAGTAATGCATAATCTGCATCTTTAAAAGCAACATTAGGATCATCTGTACACACCATACCTGCGAGCTGAGGAAAAGCGCAATCGTCTAATTCCATAGCTACACCTTTTAAGGCTTCTAGGGCTGGGGTGATTTCCAGCATTTGCAAAATTACAGGCTGATTCTCACCAAGCATTTGCCCAGATGCAATTCGGAAAAGCAAGGAATAACTAATTTGACCAGCGGCTCCAGTAACAGCTACACGAACAGGCACCTTCACAATATTTCTCCATTTCTAATTAGAATAATGATGGTGCGCATTATAAGGAAATACTTAAAAATTTCACTAAATTTTTATATCAATGCGCCCAAACTCAATAACTTGATTTACCGGAATAGAGACATAATCGTAACTGTAGTAGTCGTCCGTCAAAAGCCTGCCATTCCATATAATAATATCCAAATCAATTGTTCTTGGTCCGGCTTTATTTAAGCCTCTCTCGCGACCCATGCGATCTTCTATATCTTTTAAGTATGTATTAAACTCTTCATAATCGAGAGGTGTAACAACCAAGAATGCTGTATTAAGAAAATTAGGCTGCTCCAAATATCCAACAGGATCAGTCTCAATAATGTCAGCAGAATAAACAAATTTTTCCTCTTTAGATAAAATATTTTGTGATTTTTTAATATTTGACAAGGGGTTGATATTCGATCCCACTGAAATAACCACCTGGTTGAGTTTATTTAACGTCATTTTTACAATTCTTCTTTTTTATTAAACTGCTCTGCATTTAAACCTTGATGATTGATACCCTCTCCTCCATCGACCGTAAGAATTTGCCCTGTCACAAATTCATTTGCCAGCAGATAGTTCATTGCCCTTAAAAGATGATCAGCTTTGCCTTGCATCTTTAGAGGTATTCCTTCAATCCTCCATGCCAGATAATCAGAGGTTCTCTCGCTTCCGGGTAAAATAACTCCTGGAGCTATAGCATTTACACGAACATGCGGCGCATATTCAATAGCGGCAAGGCGAGTGAACTCAGCAAGGGATTTTTTTGAAAGAAGGTATGCGGCATAACTGTACTGCTGAAAAGAGACTTTGTTGTCTAAAATATTTATAACGACGCCGCTAGGGTCGGGTCTGAGAGCGCAGCCCTTCGCAAAAGCCTGGGTGAGAAG
>CAWURY010000014.1:0-2876 GCA_963925605.1 uncultured Porticoccus sp.
TCGCCCAGAATCAGCTATCGTCTTTTGTGAGACTAAAAAAGAAACCCAAGAGATTGCTGATCAGCTTGCATGCTTTGGATTTAGTTCGGTGGCTTTACATGGAGACATGGAGCAAAAAGATAGGGACCAAACTCTGATTCGTTTTGCCAATAAAAGCGCTTCTATCCTTGTTGCTACAGATGTAGCTGCCAGGGGTCTAGATATTGAAGCTCTTACTGCAGTCATAAACTACAGGCTTGCACGAGATGTGGAAGTGCATATTCATCGTGTTGGTCGAACGGGTCGTGCAGGCAATACTGGCACTGCATACAGTTTCTTTAACGAAAAAGAGCGCCACAGAGTTAATCTTTTGGAGGCATATTTAAATCTAATTATTTTCCCTGAAAAATTACCGGAAACTAAGACTCTAGAAAAGAATCCACCTAGGGCGCCAATGGAAACTCTACAGATTGATGGCGGGAAAAAACAAAAAATACGTGCTGGCGATATTCTTGGAGCGTTAACAGGAGAGAATGGAATTGATGGTTCTCAGGTCGGGAAGATTAATATTGCAGACAACTGGTCTTTTGTTGCAGTTAGTTCTGACATATATAAGGTTGCTTTGAGTAAGCTGGGTACCGGGAAGCTAAAAGGGCGATCTTTTCGGGTCAGATTGATTCGCGGGTCATAAGCTTCAGCCTGTCTGCTGCAATACGCTGCCTTTCTTTTTCTTTTGTAGGATCTGCAAGCGGGATTGCTGTAATTAACTGCTTGGTGTACTCCTGAGATGGGGTTTTGAAAATATCAGCAGTAGCTTTTATCTCCACTAGTTTCCCATGATTCATCACGGCAATACGATCCGCTATGTAGCGAACTACTGAGAGATCGTGAGAAATAAACATCATAGTTAGATTGTGTTTATCAACCAAAGATAAAATCAATTCGAGAATTTGCGCCTGTACGGTTACGTCAAGAGCTGAGACGGGCTCATCGGCAACTATAAATTCTGGCTTGGTTGAAATGGCTCGACCTATAGCGATACGCTGGCGTTGCCCACCAGAAAACTCATGAGGGTATTTTTTAGCGGCAGATCTCGCCAGCCCCACATCATTCATCAGCCTTAGAACCTCTTTTGTCAAATCTCTGCGTGAGACTAGTCGATGATAGAGTAATGGCTCTGCCAACGTGTCATGAACGTTCATTCTAGGGTTTAATGAAGAGTAAGGATCTTGGAATATCATTTGCATGCGCTTACGCATAGACGTCTTCTTGTTAGGAGGCAACAGGGTAAGGTTAACACCATCAAAGACTACATTTCCGTCAGTTGTAGGCGTAAGCTGTAGTATTGCTCGGCCTAATGTCGACTTACCTGAGCCAGACTCCCCAACTAACCCAAGTATTTCACCGCGCCTTATCTCAAAAGAGACATTATTAACCGCTTTGATCATCTTTAGTTTTTTATTGCCTCTAGAGAACATGCTGGCGAAAGACCAAGAATTACAAGAGTTAGATTCACAAAAAAATGCTTTTAAATTATTAACTCTCAGAAAAATTTTATTTTCATCGCAAATTGATAGTTTTTTTTCTCCGCAAGGAATAGATGACAATAGCTTTTTTGTGTAGGCATTTTTAGCATTGTAGAAAATGTCTTCGGTGCGCCCTTCTTCTATAATGAACCCTTCCTTCATGACGGCAATTTTATCAGCTATGCCGGCCACAACACCGAGATCATGACTGATAAAAATCACAGCAATACCATATTTTTTTTGAAGTTCTTTAATTAGGATAAGAATCTGCGCTTGAGTAGTGACATCTAACGCAGTGGTTGGTTCGTCGCATATAAGCAGTTTCGGTTTGGCCATTAAGGCCATGGCAATCATCACCCGCTGTTGCATACCTCCAGAAAATTCATGAGGGTAGCTGTATATTTTTTGTTCCGGATCTTCGATGCCAACCTCGCAAAGCATTTTAATAGCCATTATGACTGCTTCACTGCGTGATTTACCCTTATGGGTTGTTAGGGGCTCAGCAAGCTGCTCACCTATTGTTAGGTAGGGGTTAAGGCTTGTCATTGGGTCTTGAAAAATAACAGCTATATCATTCCCGAGAATTTTTTGAAGATCCTGTTCTTTGGCTTGAATTAAGTCTATGCCGTTAAAGTAAGCAGCACCTGACTCTATTTTTCCAGGCGGCGTGGGAACAAGCCCAAGCAGACCATAACAGGCAACAGATTTTCCCGATCCGGATTCACCAACGATTGCTAGCGTTTCTCCACGATTTACACTAAAACTAATATTTTCAACTGCTTTAATAACACCGTTGCGGGTGTGGAAGCGGATAGTTAAATTTTTAACCGAAAGTAATGCCATATTTTCAATATATATCTTTTATTTATTAGTAGTTTAAGTAAACTTTATAGAGATAATTATAAGTTTCATTATCTAGTAGTTTTAGTCCTTTGATGCCCTGGGATCTAGTGCATCTCGTAGGCCGTCCCCTAGAAAATTTAGTGCAAATAGCGTTATCGATAAAAATAGACCAGGAAATAAAATAAGCCACGGATATTCTTCCATAGTTTCCACACCATAAGAAATCAGTAGCCCCCAGGAGCTCTCAGGAGGCTGTATTCCTAAGCCAAGAAAGCTTAAAAAAGCTTCCAGCAGCATTACACTGGGTATGGTTAGGGTTGCATAGACAATGACAGGGCTAAGAATATTCGGAATTAAGTGTCGACGGATAATTGTCCAGTGAGACAGCCCAAGCGACAAAGCGGCCTCGATGAACTGCTGTTGCTTTAGTGCTAGCACTTGTCCACGGACAATGCGCGCCATTGTGAGCCACTCTACGGCTCCAATAGCCAAAAATAAAAGCAATATGTTTCTACCAAAGACGACCAT
>CAWURY010000015.1:0-16059 GCA_963925605.1 uncultured Porticoccus sp.
AAGGGCGCTCAACAACTTATCCAAAATGATGGTCGGGGATGAGGGATTCGAACCCCCGACATCCTGCTCCCAAAGCAGGCGCGCTACCAGACTGCGCTAATCCCCGTCGTCACTTTTACCCTCAAATCGAGAGGTGGGCATAATACTGACGACAGGCGATCTAGTCAATCAAAAGCAATAGGTATTCTCTTCACAGAGACCGCTTGAAATGAGAAGATAGTTGATTGCTAAGATTTGTTCGTTCTTTCTGATTTAGGAGTCTTTAATTTTATGAAAACCCAAGTACTTGATGGAAAGGCTATCGCTCTAAAAACTGAAACAGAGCTATATGAGAGAGTCGCTCGAATCAAAAATGCAAGTAATGGCAAGACACCAATGCTTGCAACTATTCTTGTAGGTGGCGATCCTGCTTCTGCTACGTACGTTCGTATGAAGCAAAATGCATGCAAACGAGTGGGTATGGATTCCATCGCAGTAGAATTACCTGAAACTACAACTACAGAAGAACTTTTAACTAAAATCAAAGAATTAAATGCTAATCCTTTATGCCAAGGAATTCTTCTCCAGCATCCCGCGCCCTCTCAAGTTGAGGAAAGAATTTGCTTCGACAGCATTGTATTAAATAAAGACGTTGATGGCGTCACCTGTCTCGGCTTCGGGCGAATGGCAATGGGCGAAGAGGCCTATGGATCAGCTACGCCTCAAGGCATAATGCGCCTTTTAAGCGCTTATAAAATTCCCATTGAAGGAAAACATGCTGTTATCGTTGGTCGCAGTCCTATTCTTGGCAAACCAATGGCAATGATGCTGCTTAATAAAAATGCCACTATCACCGTCTGTCATTCATACACCAAAAATTTGCCTGATATTATCAAAAATGCTGACATTATTGTCGGTGCCGTAGGAAAGCCTGAATTCATAAAGGCAAACTGGATTAAAGATGGCGCAGTAGTTATTGATGCCGGCTATCACCCCGGCGGCATTGGTGATATCGAGCTCGCGCCACTTTATAACCGCGTCTCTGCAATAACTCCAGTGCCTGGCGGCGTGGGACCAATGACAATTAATACGCTTATCTTTCAGGCTGTAGATGCCGCGGAAAGAAAATTAGTGTAAAAATTCAGGGTTCGTTAAGCATAAACATATTCTGCGTATTGAAAGATATTTACTGTCTTCTCCAAGAGGTACCCTCACGAGAGTCTTCCAGTACAATACCTTGAGCAAGCAACTTCTTCCTTATGCGGTCAGCATCTAGGAAATCATGGTTGTGTTTTGCTATTACTCTTTCGGAAATCAGGGCATCTATATCACTAGAACTAATACCGTCAGATATAGATGCAATAGATCCACCTTGCATAAATATTTCTGGACTAGAACCTAAAATTCCAAATATATCCCCAAGAGCCTTTAACTCGGCCACCAATAAAGACGCCTCAGCTTTATCTGTTACAGCGAGGGTATTGATTTGGCGAATCAGATCGTACATGAGAGCCAAAGCCTCACGTGTATTAAAGTCATCATTCATAGCCAAGACAAAATGCTCATAATGCTTTCGGTTTTTGAGATCATTGAGCGGCAAGGGTTGAACATCGGGAAATTGTCTAAGGGTCATGTAAAATCTCTCTAACCCCGCCTTCGCTTCGATTAGGCTCTCTTCGGAATAATTTATAGGACTACGATAATGGCTAGAAAGTAAAAAATAACGAATTATTTCTGGGTGATATTTTTTCAGTACCTCCTTAATAGTAAAAAAGTTTCCAAGCGACTTGGACATCTTTTCATCGTCAACTCTTACAGCGCCAGCATGCATCCAATAGTTGACGTATTTTTCTCCAGTTGCAGCCTCACTTTGAGCTATTTCATTCTCATGATGAGGGAACGGCAAATCTGGCCCCCCTCCATGGATATCAAAAGTAGCTCCAAGACAACAGGTTGACATGGCAGAGCACTCAATGTGCCACCCAGGTCTTCCTGGGCCCCAAGGAGAACTCCAACTAACTTCTCCAGTCTTTGCACTTTTCCATAAAGCAAAATCACGCTGATCCTCCTTGCTTAAGTTCAGATCAATGCGTGCATCTATCAGTAAATCTTCAGGATTACGCTTACTTAATTTTCCGTAATCAGAAAAACTGCTTACCCGGTAATAAACATCGCCATTTTTTGCAGCATAAGCATAATTTTTATCAACTAACACTTTAACCATAGCGATAATTTCATCAATATACTCGGTAGCTCTTGGCTCCATGTCTGGAGGCAAGACTCCCAATAATCTTTCATCTTCATGCATGGCATTTATCATGCGCTCAGTCAGAACTGAGTAAAGCTCAGTATTTTCATTTGCCCTGTTTAAAATCTTATCGTCAATATCCGTGATATTCCTAACATAATTGAGGTTCCATCCCTGTGACCGCAAATATCTAGCAATCATATCAAATGCTACCAGCACTCTTGCGTGCCCGATATGACACAAGTCATAAACGGTTATCCCGCAGACATACATATTGATATTACCCTGGATTATCGGTCTGAAAACTTCTTTCTGTCGAGTCAAGGTGTTGTATATATGTAGTGTCATAATTTGATTAATCTAATGCCTAAAAAAGGAAAACAATTTTGCGAAATACTGTAGCGTCAAGACGAGACTTCCGCCCAATTAGATCGGAGCGCAATGATCTGATTGAATACAATTTTTTTCGAATCTTTACTATGACTATCTTTGCAGAAATAGCCCTCCCTCTCAAACTGATAGGGCATTCCTACCTCAGCATCGACTAAACTGCACTCAGCCTTGCAGTTAATTAACATCTTCAGCGATTCTTTCTCAACCATCTCAAGAAAATTCTTACCCCCTCCGTCAGGCAAGGGATCGCTAAATAAACGATCATACAGGTAAACATCACAATCAACACAATTCGGAGCGGACACCCAGTGAACCACTCCTTTAGGTTTAATGCCGTCAACGGGGTCTTGTCCTAGTGTTTCAGAAATTAAAGTCGCATTGACTTGAACAATCTCTCCTTTCTCATTTTTTAAGTAATCGTCAGCCTCAATTACATAACAATGACGCAATCTAACGCGTCTACCGGGAGAAAGTTTTTTATTAAATTTCTTGCTGTATTCTTCCTTAAAGTCATTCGCATCAATGTAGATTTCTCGGGTAAAAGGAAGATTGCGATCGCCCAACTGTAGCTCATGATGACAGGGAGCCAGTAGTTGCTCTAGATGCCCCTCGGGGAGATTAGTGATAACCACCTTTAAGGGATGCAAAACTGCCATGGCACGGGGAGCATTCTTATTTAACTCATCGCGAATAAAAAATTCAAACTGAGAGAGATCTACCAACCCATCAGTTTTTGCTACTGCGAGGCTATCACAAAAATTACGAACGGCCACTGCTGGTACGCCGCGACGACGTAACCCTGAAATTGTTGGTAAACGAGGATCGTCCCAGCCATCCACATATTTCTCATCCACTAGCTGTTTAAGCTTTCTTTTGCTGGTCACACTATAATTAAGATTCAATCTTCCAAATTCAAATTGACGCGGCTCAGAAGGTACAGGGAGATTGGCAATAAACCAATTATATAGGGGTCTATTGGAAGCAAACTCTAATGTACATACTGAATGACTAACGCCTTCAATGGCATCTTCCAGGCAATGTGCAAAATCATATGCTGGATAAATATTCCATTTATTGCCTGCGCGATGATGCGACATTTTTTTAATCCGATACATGACCGGATCGCGGAGACTAATATTTGATGAGGCCATGTCAATTTTTGCCCTCAAAGTCATGGAGCCTTCTTCAGCACTCCCATTTTTCATTTTTTCGAGAAGCTCTAAATTTTGCTCAACGGAGCTTTCTCGAAATGGACTATTTACTCCCGGGGCAGTCAAGGTCCCTCTATTTTTTCGCATTTCTTCGCTACTTAATTGACAAACATAGGCTTTTTTTTCACAAACTAAATATTGAGCCCATGTATAAAATTGATCAAAATAATCAGAAGCATAACGAATCTCTCCATGCCATTGAAATCCGAGCCATTGGACATCTTTAATGATAGCTTGAACGTATTCTTCGCTTTCTTTCTCTGGATTTGTATCATCAAATCGAAGATGGCAATTGCCGCCAAACTGTTGCGCTAGACCAAAATTCAAACAAATAGACTTGGCGTGACCGATATGAAGGTATCCATTAGGCTCCGGGGGAAACCTGGTGACAACCTTAGCAACAACGCCTATTTTTAAGTCGTTACTTACTATCTGCTGAATAAAATTGAGTGGTTTATTATCGTCTGCCATACTGACGGCCCCAGTGAGGTTCTTCTCCATAATTAAGAGTAGAATTAAAAATAGCGACCATTATAGCCTTCAGAGTCTTACGTATAAACCATTGACACCAGAGTTTTGCAAGTTTCCATCTATCTAAAATTTTCAGAATAAGAAAACGGGCTATGATTAAATCAAATACACGCGCTATTCTCTATCTGCAGCTATGTCTTGTGTCTTTTTTGCTAGGAGACACTTTATTAAAGATATTATTTAACAGTATCCCTACAGGTCAATTAGTGTGGTTCAGGACACTAGCATCTATCCTAGCGCTGTTAATTTTTATAGTTAGCACCGGGCGAGTGCATTTACTTAAGACCTCCAACCCAACTCAACACATATTCAGAAGTCTTTTTTTTGGATTGATTAGTGTTGGCTATTACATGTCGGTTAAATATTTCCCTCTTAGTGCCGTTGCAGCGGCGCTAGCAGGGGCGCCTATTTTAATTTCCGCTATATCACCATTTATTCTTGGAGAAAAAGCAACCAAAACACAATGGATAGCGACGATCTTGGGTTTTATTGGCGTCTGCTTTGCTCTTAGGTTGGACATTGAAAATTTCAACTGGGCTTACGTGTCGCTACTTAGTCTTCCTTTTTCATATGCAGTGCTCATTCTATGGGGTCGAAAATTATCAAAAATTGATTCAGACTGGTCTATTAATTTCTACCAATTTATAGCTCTATTCATTGTTGCTAGTTTTTGGGAGCAAGACCAATGGATCCCTATAAATTTAGTACAATTAACCAGTATGTTAATATCCGGCATAGCTGGAGCTATTGGCTTCATGCTTCTAATAGCTGCATTTAGAATTGCCAAACCAGTCGTCATCGCTCCTTTTGAATACAGTTACATTTTGATGGCTTTAGCGGTAGATATATTGTTTTGGCAATTAGCCCCTAACACACTTATATACACTGGAATTACTTTAATTGTGCTCTGCGGTATAATACAAGGCTGGCAATCCAGCATAGACAATGCAATCAGTCCGGATTTCAAAGACAGCTAAAAAATCTTAAACATGCAGTACAATAAACTTTCATAGGCCACAAAAACTTCAATTTTGAAGAAAAAAAATATACTATGCCGCTCTAAAAATCATTCAACAACGATAGGATTAATTTATTATATGATTACTCTCCACACCAACTTTGGCGACATAGCCATTGAGCTGAACTTTGACAAGGCGCCACTATCTGCAGGCAATTTTCTCCAATACTGTCGAGATGACTTTTATACCAATACTATCTTCCATCGTGTGATCGATGGCTTTATGGTCCAAGGTGGTGGATTTAATGAAGAAATGAAGCAAAAAGAAGGCCGAGACCCTATTCAAAACGAAGCAGACAATGGTCTCGTGAACGATATTGGAACTTTAGCAATGGCAAGAACTAATGATCCGCATTCTGCAAGCTCTCAATTCTTCATCAATGTCGGCAACAACGGTTTCTTAAATCACTCAGGAAAAAATTCCCAAGGCTGGGGTTATGCTGTATTTGGAAAAGTGACCGATGGTATGAATGTGGTAAATAAAATTAAAGTTGTTGCGACTGGCCATAAAGGGTCCCACGGAGACGTTCCCATTGATGCTGTATCCATAGAAAGAATTACCATAAGTGATGCATACAGCGGCAAGTAAACAACTATGCAAAACTGCCAGAGACGGTAATCTTTGGCAGTCTGTTTAACTCATACATTCAGATAATCAGGTTAAATGTCTACGCTACTTATTTCTGACCTACACCTATCACCTCAATGTCCCGCAGTAAGCGAGGCATTTTTTAATCTTTTAAAAAATGAAAGCGTAAAATTTGATTCACTCTATATTCTAGGAGATTTATTTGACACTTGGATTGGTGATGATGATCCAGAGCCTTTCTCTCGCCAAGTAATTTCAGCACTAAAAAAACTATCGGATAGCGGGGTCTCTGTCTACTTAATGCAAGGCAATCGAGATTTTTTAATCGGTAAGAAATTCTCACATGACACCGGCTGTATCCTTCTTGGTGATTACCATGTATGCGAACTTGAGGGCAAAAAAGTACTGCTACTTCATGGCGACACCCTCTGTACTCGCGATAAGCAGTATCAGCGATATAGGCATATAGCTAGAAGTGGTTTTTTGCGCTGGGTTTTGATGCATTTACCCCTAAAAGTAAGGCAGCGTATAGCGGCAAAGTGGCGATCTCAAAGCATCGAGTCTAATAGCAATAAATCAGAAAATATCATGGATGTTTCGCCGCAAGAGGTTGAGAAAATCATGGAAAAATATTGTATTGATACAATAATACATGGGCATACGCATAGACCGAATCGACACAAACACCTACATGGGGAGAGACTGGTTTTGGGTGACTGGGGTCAAAATGGATGGTTTGTACGCATCACAGACAAAACCACTATCGAATTAGTCTCTTTCGAGATACAGCATTAATGTAGCTAGATCTTCAAAAACCTTAAATCTCTGTTAATTATTTAACTACATGAAACTTGTTGCGCTAAGGAACGGGCCATCCACACAACCCCTCCTGCCATCTGGTGCCGCACAGGCGCCACAGATGCCAACGCCACATTTAGTCAGGTAGTCAATAGCATTGAATATTTGGGTATCTCCACAGAACTCCCTCTCTACCGCCATTGCGGCATGCACCATTGGCTCTGGCCCGCAATTATAAAAGACAAGGTTATCCAGCTCTACTCTTGTCATTTTCTTTAACCAATTTTTTAATAACTCAGTGACAAATCCTTGATAGCCAGCGCTTCCATCATCTGTGGCTATATGCGTATTGGCTATTCTTTTGCACTCTTCAAGAAAATAAAGCCGATCATTGCTGCGAGCACCAATAAATATTTCAGCATCGCCAAAATCTCGCGCTATTTGATAAACCCCAGCAAGCCCAGTTCCCCCGCTAACAGTTATAATTTTTGCATTCTCTGGCGGGGCAACTGGCATGCCATGTGGACCACGAACATAAGCCTCTGCACCCGGCTCCATTGTCATTAATGCATGAGTGAATACACCAACATCAATTACCACCAGAGAAAATGGATCATCAGTTAAGGCGGAAAATGGCTTTTCTCCCACACCTGGGATCCAAAGAAAAATAAACTCTCCTGCCTGAATATTAACCTTTCGGTCAAAGGTTAATATGCATACATCATCTGCAATACGCTGATTATCGACTAGCATAACTGGACGAAAATCCATATCGATATCATATTTTATCAGACTTTCAGCTACATTTTTTTCGTTCCTTATGTCTGACCTTAAGGTCTCAAAATATTCTCTTATCTCATCAGTGGTTAGACCAATCAAAGCTGATCCAATACCGACCACATCTGCGCCTGCATCAGTGTAAGCCATCACATCAAATGCGCTACTAGCCCCCCCGCAAGCAATAATTGGACAATCTACAGCTTTAGCAATATCGCGCACACACTTCAATCCCGTGGGAAGAATCCCTTTGCCAGAAATTCCGCCATAACCATTACTAAGAACAGGATGACCGTAAGAAGATGTATAACCTGGACCAGTCGTATTGATAGCGCAAATTCCATCTGCACCGCCAGCAACAGCCGCTTTAGCAATTTCAGCTATGTTGTTTGTATTTGCGGTTAGCTTGGGTATTACTGGGATATCTACTGCTGATTTGACCGCAGCAACAATCGCCTTAACCATTTCTGGATCTTGACCCATTGCCATTCCGTAGCCTTTAGCATGAGGGCAAGACAAGTTCAACTCTAGGCCATCTGAGACTGGAGCAAGAATTTGAGCAACCTCAACAAACTCTTCTATACTGCCTCCAAATATAGAAGTTAGCAAAAAACGATCTTTGGGAATAACTAACTGTGACAGCATCTTAGCAAGTTGCTTCGCCCCAGGATTTGTTAGCCCAATTGCATTAACAAAGCAACCAGGTGCAAACTGACTAAGGACGGGCTCCCTGTAACCAGGTCTTGGCTCCAATCCAACACTCTTGGTAGTTAACACTCCTATCTCAGGTATCGTATCAAAAAAATGCTGTATAATTGAGGTCGCTGTTGTAACAATCCCAGAAGGAATAGTTAACGGAGATGTGATCGTTTTACCGAAAAATTTGGTATTAACAGCATTGCTTTGAGAATACAGTGTTTTCGACATTAAAAATTTCTGACCTTCTTATAGTTTGTTGGATTTTACTAAAGCGTAAAGGACAAGGCAGTAAAGGATAAACGTCATCTGTATTGAAATCTACCGCAGGATGAATTTCAGAGTATAAATATTAGTTTTTATCTTGCAAGTGATCCATCAACAAACCCACCGAGCTAAAAAATATTGTCCCAAGGAAAAACTGCCAATTAATTAACTTAGAGCACTTAAATCTTGGCTTGAAACCTTGATTTTTCAGGCAATCCAGAATGAAAATAAAATGCATCATCTGATGACTCTATCAATAGACGCTCCTGCTCGCGAATTATCAAAATGCGGTCATCAAAAGAGCTGTCGGAAGCCTTTTTTGCCAGGGCTAGGTAATCTTTAAAATGACGCCCCTCAGACTTCAGTAATGACAGATAAAAATTCTTTAACTCATCGTCAAGAAAAGGGGCCAGTCTAGCAAATCTTTCACAAGACCTTGCTTCAATGAACGCCCCCACTATCAGTGTATCCATTAACCTAGCTGGCTCATGTGTTCTTATTTTTTTTCTTAACCCCGAAGCATACCTAGAAGCGTCAATATTATAATATTCTATGCCTCGGTTTTTCATGATAGCGATTACTTGCTCAAAATGTCGCATTTCTTCGCGAACCAATCGAGACATTTTGTTGACTAACTCATAGTTGTCAACGTAACGATAGATTAAATTTAGGGCTGTGCTAGCTGCTTTTTTTTCACAATTAGCGTGGTCAATCAACAAAATTTCTTGATTATCTAGTGCCTCTAATATCCATTTTTCTGGTGTTTCGCAGGGCAAAAAATCTATGATTTCTTTTATAGCTTCAACTGACAATGGATTTCATCCTTGGTAAAGTTTACTTATTCTAGCGAAATGAACGAACAGCATCTATCCAATCAATATGACCTCATTGGACAATTTGTAGTAGAATGGTGCCTCCTCGGGCATTTCCCCCAGTAGGATTTAAAGCATTAACTGAATACAACCTAACAAATATTATAGTTCAAATGTAAATTTGAGTTGAATAAATACCAAAAAGAGGACTTAGACTGTGCTAGAAGTATATCGCCAACATGTAGCAGAACGCTCCGATCAAGGAATTCCACCAAAACCACTTTCCCCTGAATGGACAGCGGCTCTAGTAGATTTACTCAAGAACCCACCTGCTGGCGAGGAAGTTTTTCTGTTAGATTTAATAGCAAATCGTGTTCCACCAGGTGTAGATGAGGCCGCCTATGTAAAAGCCAGCTTCTTAAGTGCCCTGGTTAAAGGAGAAGCAAGCTCTCCTCTTATTGATAGAAGTTCCGCTGTCACTCTTCTCGGTAATATGCATGGTGGTTACAACGTAGCTACTTTAGTTGAATTGCTTGATGACGCAGAACTTGCAGGCCAAGCCGCGAAGCAGCTTAAAAGGACTTTATTGGTTTTTGATGCTTTTCATGATATTGCAGAGAAAGCAGATGCTGGCAACGAAAATGCTAAAGAAATACTCCAATCTTGGGCTGATGCAGAATGGTTCACGAATAATCCTGTCGTTCCAGAAAGTATTAAAACGATAGTATTTAAAGTCACTGGCGAAATTAACACGGATGACCTGTCTCCTGCTCCTGACGCATGGAGTCGGCCAGATATTCCTTTGCATGCTCGCGCAGCATTCAAAATGACTAGAGATGGATTAAACCCAGATGAGCATAGTGTTATAGGTCCAATGAAACAGATAGATGAGCTAAAAGGAAAAGGCCTGCCTGTGACATTTGTGGGTGATGTTGTAGGAACCGGATCTTCGCGAAAATCAGCCACTAACTCAGTACTATGGTTTTTTGGCGATGATATGCCCGGAGTGCCCAACAAGAAATCTGGTGGCATATGTATCGGCAGCCAAGTAGCTCCCATTTTCTTCAATACTATGGAAGATGCTGGAGCTTTAGTGTTTGAGGCGCCAGTTGATAAAATCAATTATGGTGACATCATCGAAGTTAGGCCTTATGACGGTAAAATTCTCAATGAGGCCGGGGAAGTTCTGTCAGAATTCAAATTGAAGTCAGAAGTATTGCTAGACGAAGTGCGGGCTAATGGTCGAATTAATCTTATTATTGGTCGAGGGCTAACTAAGCGGGCACGGGAGCACCTAGGACTCCCTACTTCAGATTTATTCCGTGCGCCCAGCCAACCAAAAGATACGGGCAAAGGTTATACTCTTGCGCAAAAAATGGTAGGAAAAGCCTGCGGCGTAAAAGGCATTCGTCCTGGAACTTATTGTGAACCGACAATGACTACGGTTGGGTCGCAAGATACTACAGGGCCAATGACCAGAGATGAATTGAAAGATCTTGCCTGTCTGGGTTTTTCTGCAGACTTAACTATGCAATCTTTTTGTCATACTGCAGCCTACCCAAAGCCTGTAGATATTGATACTCAACACACCCTCCCTGATTTTATTATGAACCGAGGGGGGGTTTCTTTACGACCAGGTGATGGCATTATTCACAGTTGGCTCAATCGGATGCTTCTTCCTGACACTGTAGGAACCGGAGGTGATTCACACACCCGTTTCCCAATGGGAATTTCATTTCCAGGGGGGTCTGGTTTAGTCGCATTCGCTGCCGCTACAGGCGTCATGCCTCTAGATATGCCAGAGTCTGTTTTGGTTAGATTTAAAGGTGAAATGCAGCCAGGAATAACCCTTCGAGATTTAGTTCACGCCATTCCTTACTATGGCATCAAAGAGGGATTACTGACTGTCGAAAAGAAAGGGAAGGTAAACTTTTTCTCTGGGCGTATACTTGAAATTGAGGGACTTAATAGCCTCACTATTGAGCAAGCATTTGAGTTATCTGATGCGTCTGCAGAGCGATCAGCTGCGGGTTGCACCATCAAGTTAAGCGAAAAATCTGTTACAGAATACTTGAAATCTAATGTCACTCTTCTTCGTTGGATGATATCAGAGGGCTATGGAGATATCCGTACACTTGAGCGACGCGTGAGAAAAATGGAGGACTGGTTAGAAGCTCCGCACCTAATGCAAGCTGATGCTGATGCTGAATATGCTGCGATACTTGAGATTGATCTTGCTGAAATCAAAGAGCCAGTTGTTTGTTGTCCTAATGATCCAGACGATGCAAAACTATTATCAGACGTTGCTGGCAGTCCTATCGATGAAATATTCATTGGTTCCTGTATGACAAATATTGGTCATTTCCGTGCTGCGGGAAAACTGCTTGATAAGGCTGACAGCATTAACGCTAAGTTTTGGATATGTCCGCCTACTCGCATGGACGAGCACACGCTCAAAGAAGAGGGTTACTATAAAATCTACGAGAAGGTAGGTGCACGAACCGAAATGCCGGGTTGCTCTTTATGTATGGGGAACCAGGCACGAGTGGATGCCGGCGCGACCGTCATATCCACATCGACTCGAAATTTCCCCAATCGCCTAGGTGACGGCGCTAATGTTTATCTAGGATCTGCAGAGCTGGCTTCTGTAAGCGGCATTCTTGGACGACTACCAACCGTTGTAGAATACATGGAGTATGCAACCAAAATAGACTCCATGTCAGAAGAAATATACCGTTACATGAACTTTGATCAAATCGAATCTTTCCAAAAAGGTGCAGATGACGGGAAACTAATTGGGGCCAAAGAAATCATTAACATTAGTTAGTCTTTATTAAGGCTTCCTTGAAAAAACCTCAGATTTCTGGGGTTTTTTTAATTCCTCTCATAAAGAATTATCTATTTCACTTAATATTTTTTCGTTGTCTATTTTTAAGTTCTATTTTTTCTTGTTTTCGGCTCAATATTTTTTTTTGCATCGATGCACCAAGGTGAGCTTCGCCTCTTTTTTTGGCTAGATTCATTTGCTCTTCTCTATCCGCATAGCGCTTCATTTGATCACTACTATGCTCTCCGTAACAGTTATGACAGCTCAAACCTTTCGCATAATGCTCATTCTTTTTATCTTTTTCTGTTATAGGCATGCGGCAAGCATGGCACTGATCATAACTACCTTGTTCTAACCTATGATTCACCGTAACTCGGTTATCAAAAACAAAGCACTCACCCTGCCACTTAGAATTTTCTTCAGGAATCCTCTCAAGATAGTTAAGAATTCCCCCTTTAAGATGATACACCTCTTCGAAACCTTGCTGTTTCAAATAGGCAGTAGATTTTTCACACCGAATACCTCCAGTGCAAAACATTGCAACTTTCTTATGATTTTTGGGATTTAATGTTTGAGATGCATACTGAGGAAAGTCGCGAAAAGTTTCTGTTTCTGGATTTACCGCATTTTCAAAAGTACCAATTTTCACTTCATATTTATTTCTGGTGTCCAAAAGCAATACATCGGGGTCGCTAATTAGGTCATTCCAATCGCCAGGCTCAACATAAGTGCCCACCAAGTCACTGGGGTCTATATCCTCAACACCCATCGTCACAATTTCTTTCTTTAGCTTTACCTTTGTTCTATAAAAAGGTAATTCATCGACATATGATTCTTTGGCCTCTAGATCCAAGAAACGACTATCTTTAGCTAGCCATGCCAAAACTGCATCCACACTCTTTCTTGAACCGGCAATAGTACCATTAATCCCTTCAGGAGCCAAAAGGAAGGTTCCTACTACTGACTCTTTCAGCATGAGATTATAAAGAGGTTCTCGGAATATCTCAAAATCAGGAAATTTTGCAAAACGATACAATGTAACTACCACTACATTAAAATGGGATTCTATCATGTGTCTTCCTTGTTGCTGCCGGAACGTAGAGCCGAGCTATGCAAGCATCATCGGCCCACAACGCCTCGATAAATATATCCTAATAATATATCAACCTACACTCAAGAGTAGCTGAAACTACAATTTTCTCTATCGACAATTGCAACGTCTCAAGTTATTGTCATTTCATCTAATGACCGGCTAGGCAAAGCAATACTATGACTTTATTTTTAGCGCTTACACTTATTTTTTTTATAGGCTACAAGTGCTGGGCAGGATTAAAAAAATGTGCTCCAGAACAACGACGCAAACTGCTTTTAAAAAACAGTTTACTCGCATTCATAGGTATAGTTATCGCTTTGGCTGTATCGGGCAGAGTTTCCTGGATTATGGCAGCTATAGCCGCCTCTCTTCCTCTTGTAAAAATATTTTTTGGCCTTCTCTGGCGCGGTCTTCCATTCATCCAGATATGGATGAGAAGTCGACAATCGAGAAAGGGAGAGAAATTTTCTCCAAACTCGAATGCCGCACTCACAGAAACTGAAGCATGGGAGATTCTTGGGCTCAATCCAGGATCCAGTAAAGAGGAGGTCATCCGAACACATAGAGAGTTAATGCAAAAAATACATCCCGACCGCGGAGGCAGCAACTATATTGCTTCAAAGCTAAATCTGGCCAGGGATTTACTTCTAAAAAAATAAAGCTAACGCATATTTACGTATTTTGTCTTGAAGTAATAATAAGATCTTTCAAAAAAATATGCCCCCGATGGCACAGCTTGATAGCGCAGCTCCCTCCTAAGGGATCTGACAAGCAATTTAAAAACTATGCATTTACATCTTGATAACCCTATAAATATTTGCTCTGTTGCCTTTTGTGTCAATAGTATGATGAATTTCTTGAAGCCTGAGGTGCTTCACGGCTTCCTTGATAGTTTCGCTATATTTTCTTTCGACAAGAATAACATAATCGAAATGAAGGTAGCTAACTGAAGAATCTTCATCGCAGGGATCAATTTCACCTGAAATATTAGGGCCATGTTTTTTCTTTAAGTCGACGATAGTTTCGATATTTTTTTGACATAATATCGAAGATGATTTTTCAGTGTCAAAATAATATTTAACATGAATATTATCTGTCATCAAAAGACTTTTACTTGGAAGATTTTGTGCGGACCAAACTGCAATATCCTTAACATATGATTTATCATGTGACATCGTCAAAGCATCAATTAAGTTATAAGAAAGACATAAAACAATAATAGATAGAGGTAGAATTCTCTTTCCAAGCCACAAAAACTCAATGCCTAATACCAAACGGTGCACAAGAAATAGAAATAAGCCAATTAATGCCATAACTAAATATCTAGCGGAAACAAAGTATTCTTTATATAAGAAAAAGATCAATATCAATACATTAACCAGAAAAAAATACATGAATAACTGTTGATATAATTTCGTAGAAGTCTGGTCACCCTTAGAGGCAACCATAAAGTAAACTATAATATAACTAAATGAAAACCCTTTAAGTAATTTAAAGATTAGCATCACGAACATGCCAGTTAAAAAAATAAGAGCAGCATAATCTTTGGAGTATTTGTTTAAAATTTGATGTTCTATAATATATGTAGCATGAGCGAGCTTTTCAGTATAAAAACTTAAGTTAACGTTAGCGAAAAAATCTAGTCCATAAAGTTCCAAATATGCAGCTACGGCATCAAGATGGCTTAATAAAACTACCAAAATCGCAAGCAAACCTATTATTGATAGATAGGAGGTCAATAAAATTTCCTTGAAGACCATGAGGTTTTTTTCCGTTCTAATCAGCAGCAAGAACAAAGGAAGAGCGAGTAATATAACGCTACCTTCTATTCGAAAAAAAATAGCAGCTACCATAAAAATTTGCCAAAGCGATGCATTTTTTAAATTTGGTAGCTTAAGGAAAAGCATGAACTGATAGAGCGCAAGGCTTACAAAAGTCCAATAACCGATATCGCGAAATATATAGTCACGATATTCATTAAGCGGCATAAAGCAAGTGATCAAAAGAGCGGAAATTACCAACTGCCTATGTGTTGACATAATGAGCCGGCATATTAAAACCAGTGCATCGGTTAGCAACACAAAGAAAAAGCTATTTATAATGAGCGCAGAAGATTCCAAAGATATAGACGTTAATTGGTGAAAATACGCGATGATAATTGAATATGCCGGCCACTTATAAAGCATTGTAGCGGATTGCAGGCCTCCAGCTAGAAATGACTCAGCTACCTGTATATATAAAATTCCATCTTTATTGATTATGTCATCAGACAAAATTATAAATAGCGAAATTAGAAGACTTGAAAAAGCTGCGCAGATTCGAATTTGAATAATATTAAGAGGAGATGGCTGGCTACCAGTATTATACATTATAAATCAACCTGCTAAATCGCGACGAAGAGTATGGAATTTGCTCTCAATTATACTGGATGATGTGATCCTATATCCACCGATACATTTATTAGTGTCAGTATATATGGGCGGTACTATGAATAACGGACAACGACATGTGCCCCCGCCCCCTGTCCTGTTATCCAAGAATTTCTCAGCTACAAAATTTTTTAAACTGTATGAATAAACCAAACGATAGTAGAATTATGAATGTTAACTAGTTCACCCACACTACACCCACAGTCAGAGGTAGTACTAGGGGCGTTTGATTGAAGTAGTAGGTTGCATGAAGCGATAATAAAAAAGCTATAGATAGGGTATTTACTAGCTTTGAAAGGAATTATAAATCACGTCCCGGTAGCTCAGCTGGATAGAGCAGCCCCCTCCTAAGGGGCAGGTCAGAGGTTCGAATCCTCTTCGGGACGCCAAT
>CAWURY010000016.1:0-18693 GCA_963925605.1 uncultured Porticoccus sp.
AATACTATTGGAAAATTGTTTTCTGTAACCACTTTTGGCGAGAGCCATGGGCCATCTTTGGGTTGCATTATTGATGGGTGTCCTCCTGGTCTTGAAATCTCTGAGGAAGATATACAGTACGATCTAGATCGACGCAAACCAGGGAAGTCTCGTTACACCACTCAACGCATGGAGGGTGATGACATAAAAATACTGTCAGGTATTTTTGAGGGAAAAACAACGGGCACACCTATAGGTCTCATAATTGAAAATACCGATCAGCGCTCAAAAGATTATTCTAGTATTAAGGATCAATTTCGACCCGCTCACGCCGATTACACTTACCAAAAAAAATATGGCCTTCGAGATTACAGAGGAGGAGGCCGATCATCGGCTCGTGAAACAGCGATGCGTGTTGCAGCAGGGGCCATCGCTAAAAAATATTTATATCAAAAAGAAGGAATTATAATTAGAGGATATTTATCTGAACTGGGACCCATAAAAGCAGAAAAAATTATTTTAGAGGAAGTAGAAAATAACCCTTTCTTCTGCCCAGATCCCGACAAAGTTTTAGAAATGGAGCTTTACATGCAGGCCTTGCTAAAAGAAGGAAATTCTGTTGGCGCTAAAATAACAGTGATAGCAAGCAATATGCCTGTAGGTTTAGGAGAACCAGTGTTTGATCGCCTTGATGCAGACATAGCGCATGCGTTAATGAGCATCAATGCAGTAAAGGGAGTTGAAATAGGCTCTGGTTTTGATTCAGTCAGTCAAGTGGGTAGTGAACATCGAGACGAAATCACTCCAGATGGCTTCCTGTCGAATAATGCTGGCGGTATTTTGGGTGGGATTTCCACTGGACAGAATATCGTTGCAAATATAGCCTTGAAGCCAACAAGCAGTCTTCGCATACCGGGCCGCTCCATTGACGTAAATGGCAACCCTATAGAGGTCGTCACGAAAGGCAGACATGACCCTTGTGTGGGTATTCGAGCAACCCCCATAGCTGAGGCAATGCTAGCAATTACATTAATGGATCATTTGCTCAGGCATAGAGCCCAAAACTTTGATGTTGTTATCAGCTCAAAACCATAAGCTATAAAGCCTTATTTAATTGTGAAAAAGATGCCCCAGCTATTAGTCCCGTATTGGCGCTTATCAGCCTTTTATTTCTGTTTTTTTGGACTACTGGGTGCCCTGCATCCTTACTGGTCACTATTTCTATATTCAAAAGGTTTTAGTGTTACTGATATAGGAATTTTGTTGGCCATACCTATGGCTACAAAAATGATTGCTCCCAATATTTGGGGCTGGCTGTCTGATTATACAGGGAGAAGATTGGTCGTTATTCGATTGGGCGCCTTTTTCTCTTGCCTATGTTTTCTCGGTATTTTTATTGACCAAAAATTTTGGTCAATTGCATTAGTAATGATCGGCTATAGTTTTTTTTGGAATGCCATTCTTCCTCAACATGAGGCCATTACCATGAGCTATCTTGAGAAAGCCCCAGAAACCTATAGTCGAATTCGCTTATGGGGTTCTGTGGGGTTTATCATCTCGGTACTAGGCGGTGGATTTTGGTTTGATTCTCATGATATAAACACACTACCTGTTGTTGGGATAACGCTTTTGATTGGTATTTTCCTGTCTAGTATATTTGTGCCTAATGCCATCCCTAGTTGCAATGGAAAAGGTAGTGGTAGATTTATTTCAATAGCAACAAAAGCCCCTGTAGTTGTGTTTTTTTTGGTTGGCTTGTTGATGCAGCTCTCTCATGGGGTGTACTACAGTTTTTTTAGTATTTATTTGGAGTCTTTTGGGTATAGTCGTGTAGATATTGGTGCTATTTGGTCTATTGGGGTAGCAGCAGAAGTCGCTGTATTCTTGATGATGCATAGATTGCTTCTGCATATTGGCGTGCGATCCATTGTATTGGGCTGTCTATTTTGTGCGACATTGCGATGGTTAGTTATAGGTCATTACGCTGACGAATTATGGCTATTAATTTTAGCTCAAGTTTTACATGCGTTCACTTTTGGCGCTTTTCATGCTGCCTGCATGGAATGTGTCCGCAGGTTTTTTGATGCAAATTGTCAAGGAAAAGCCCAAGCGCTGTATAGCTCGTGCTGCTATGGTGCTGGCGGAGCTATTGGTTCTTACACTGGAGGTCTTGCATGGGATGTGACGCCAATTTATGCTTTTAATTATGCGGCATTATCAAGTTTTGTTGCTTTTCTTGTTGCATGGCTTTGGCTAAGGGATACAAGATTGACCCTTGATAAATAAACTGCAGATGTTTTTTAATAAAAAACTGCTAGTGATGCTATTGTTAGCCTCTTTATCCATTAAGAAGGGACTTTGATGAAGTATATATTTATAGCTCTAATTGTAGTAACCCTAGTGTGCTGGTATCCAAGGTATGACTTGTTTGTCAAAGAGGATTTTTTTGACGAGAATCGATCGTTGGTGCAGGCTGGATTCATGACCACTGTCGGCTGCCATAAGGCGGCCAATAAAATTAAAGTGAAATATTATATGTGTGAACCAAAAGCGCAATGGCGGAGATGGTTCTTAGCTGATGATGCAAAAATTATAAATAACCAATCAGACCTGCCTGCGTACTGAAAAAAGAAAAACATAGATGGGCCTTTTAGAAAAATTACTTAGTGATGCCTGAATGCCAAAAGTTGACAGCAATATTTATACATTTCATGAAAAGAAAAAAAGATTTCTTGTGAGAGAGCAAGTCATCGTAAATAGCGCTATACAATTGGCAAAAAAACAAGGATTAGCTGATATTACGATCTCCCTAATTGCTAAACATGCAGGCATTGGCAAAGGAACAATCTATAAGCATTTTATTTCCAAAAGTGAAATATTAATGCGCATCCTGCTTGATCATGAGCAAAAAACTACAGCCAATATTCAGTTAGACATGATGATGATCGATAGGGATCCTTTTGCTCTTATCCATCGCTATCTTAAAATGCGTTTGGCTGATCCAGAGCTAGACCGCCTTATGCAGCACCTGGAAGGCCAGCTAAAGCATGATGCTCGAGTTGCTAAAAGCATGGCTCAATTTTTTTATATAAAAAACTCCAATGTAGCTTCTATTAATAAAGCAATTCTATTGCTTGTCAAAAAAGGTTTGTTGCGAGACGCACCCTCATCGCACCATTATTTTTCTTATCTTGCACTAGTTCAGGGAGCTGTAGATTTATCTCTAGCAGAAAATTTTCAACTTGATATTGATGATAGAGCAATCTTTTTAGGTTTTATTGCTGAAGTCGGGATCACTATGGGCAAGACAGTCAGCTAATTAGCGGCCGGAGCATACTGGCTCACTTTGTGTTTGGTGGTTAGTCACATATTTGGATAATTTGGACCTCCTCCTCCTTCGGGGGCCACCCAGCTTATGTTTTGAGAGGGATCCTTGATGTCACAAGTTTTACAATGGATGCAGTTCTGCGAGTTAACCTGAAATTTTTTGGATCCATCATTATTGGTCAATATTTCGTAAACCCCTGCCGGACAATATCGTTGTGCAGGCTCGTCAAAAACAGGAAGATTGTAAGATATAGGTAAATTCGCATCTTTTAGCACTAGGTGATTGGGTTGATTGTCTTTATGGTTGGTATTGGAAAGAAATACTGATGATAGCTTATCAAAACTAATAATATTGTCAGGCTTTTCGTAGTCCAATGGCTTTGATTTGCTAGCTGGTTTGAGCGTAGAGTGGTCAGCTCTTGGGTCTGAAAGAGTCCAAGGAAGGTTGCCATTAAATACATTAATATCTATAAACGCGTAAATAGAACCAAGTATATTTCCCCATTTATGCTGCGCTGGACCAAAATTACGTTGTATTTCTAGTTCTTTATAAGCCCAGCTGTCTTTGTAGGTTGACGAGAAACCTACAAGATCTCCGTGTTCCTTATTGGCCAGAATTGCTGTGACAACAGTTTCTGCTGCCACCATTCCAGATTTCATTGCACAATGTATGCCTTTTATTTTTGCATTGTTTAATGTACCTGCGTTGTCTCCAATTAGGATTCCGCCAGGAAAGGTCATTTTAGGTTGTGATTGTAAACCGCCTTTTGCTAATGCTTTTGCCCCATAAGAAATTCTTTTTCCGCCCTTTAGGTATTTTGATATTGTAGGATGGTGCTTGTAGCGCTGAAATTCATCATAAAGATTCACAAAAGGATTGGTGTAGGAGAGGTCAGTGATGAGACCGACTACTATTTGATTGTTGTCAGCATGATATAGAAAGCCGCCGCCAGTAGATTTGCTCTCACTCAGCGGCCATCCTGCACTATGAAGAACTAAGCCAGGCTGATGGATATCTGGTGATATCGACCAGAGCTCTTTTATTCCCAAACCGTAATGCTGTGGATCGCAAGTATCATCCAAGGAAAATTTTTTAATAATCTCTTTGCCTAAGTGCCCTCTACAGCCTTCTGAAAAAAGAGTATATTTCCCCCTAAGCTCCATGCCTGCGGCATAGGAGGCTTTCTTTTGATTTTTAGCATCAATCCCCATATCGCCTGTAATAATGCCTGCAACGGCACCATTATCAGCGTACAGGACACTTGCTGCAGGAAAGCCTGAAAAGATTTCCACGCCTAAGTTTTCCGCTTGCTGGGCTAGCCAGCGACATAGACTACATAGGCTGACAACAAAGTTGCCTTTATTGTGCATAGTCTTTGGCGCAAAAAAAGAGGGAATTTTTATTGCTTTATTTTTAGTAAGAAAATATAAGCTATCTTTAGAAACAGGAATACTAACTGGTGCCCCCTGGTCTTTCCAGTCTGGAAAGAGTTCACTTAAAGCTCTTGGCTCTAAAATAGCACCGGAAAGTATATGAGCGCCTACTTCTGATCCTTTTTCTAGAACAGCAACCGAGATATCTGCATTGATTTGCTTTAATCTGCATGCAGCCGAAAGCCCAGAAGGGCCGGCGCCAACAATAATCACATCGTAGTCCATATGTTCACGATCCATTTGGCTCTCCTTGGTGCTTTTCTTTAGTAACTTGAATTCTTGCAAAGTGTAGATATCTTTTCCGCAAACTTAAACAATAAATTGGTTGGGGATACCATGTAAAGTATATTTTTTAATTCTAGTCTCAAGACTATAAGTCTTTAAGGTATAGTGGATGGTATAATTTTTTTAAGAGACATCAGAGGATTTTTGCCATGAAGGTGCTGGTTGCTATCAAGCGTGCTGTAGATTACAACGTTAAAGTTAGACCTAACTCTGATGGTTCGGGTGTTGATCTTAATAATTTAAAAATGTCGATTAATCCTTTTTGTGAGATTGCTGTAGAAGAGGCTGTTCGACTCAAGGAGAAAGGCGTCGCTACAGAAATTATTGTTGTATCTTTAGGGCCTCAAAAGGTGCAGGAGCAAATTCGTGCTGCATTAGCAATCGGTGCAGATAGGGGAATCTTAGTTAAGGTTGAAGAGACGACAGAAATTGAACCCTTAGCGATTGCAAAATGTTTGAAGGTTATTTGCGATGAAGAAAAACCTGACCTTGTATTGATGGGAAAGCAGTCGATAGACGGTGACAACAATCAAACAGGGCAAATGCTAGCTGCATTGGCGAGGTATCCGCAAGGAACATTCGCCTCTGAGATAGCTATCGACAATGGCAGTGTTATTGTAACGCGAGAAATTGACGGAGGCTTTCAGGCAATTAAGCTCGCCTTGCCTGCCGTTGTGACCACGGATCTTAGATTAAATATACCGAGATATGCTTCGCTTCCAAATATAATGAAAGCAAAACAAAAACCTATTCGCGAAACAACAGCAGAAGAGCTAGGTGTTGATATCGCTGCGCGTGTTTCTATTGTGAGTGTCAATCTACCTGTAGAGCGCGCTGAAGGAGTTAAAGTGGCCAGCGTAGATGAATTGTTGGATAAGTTAAAAAATGAAGCGAAGGTTATATAATGGCTATTCTAGTTATTGCGGAACATGATAATACGACCTTAAAGACCACAACACTTAATACTATTACTGCGGCTCAAGTTCTGGGCGGTAGCATCGATATTTTGGTCGCCGGCCTTGGTTGTGAAGCAGTCGCTACCCAAGCTTCAGGGGTCCCTGGAATCAGGAGGGTCCGCCTTGCAGATAATAGCGTCTATGCAAATCAACTTGCAGAGAATATTGCTCCATTAATTGAAGAGATTGCGTCCGAGTATTCCCATGTATTAATGTCTTCAACAACTACAGGAAAAAATATTATCCCTCGAGCGGCTGCATTGATTGATGTGCAGTCAATTTCTGATGTTATAAGCATTGAGGCAGAAGATACCTTTAGGCGCCCTATATATGCAGGAAATATTATTGCAACAGTTAAAAGTAAAGATTTAGTTAAATTAATGACAATTCGGACAACAGCTTTTAAGGCTGCTATCTCCGAAGGTGGTTCTGCCCTAATTGAGGTTCTTGATAGTGTTTATGATTTCAAGAAATCAGAGTTTCTTAGAGATGTTTTGGCTATCTCGGAAAGACCAGAGCTAACATCGGCAAAAATTATTATTTCTGGGGGTCGAGGGATGGGAAGTAGTGAGAATTTTGATTTGTTGGAAAAAATTGCCGATAAGCTAGGAGCTGCTGTTGGGGCATCGAGAGCTGCAGTGGATGCAGGCTTTGCTCCTAACGATATGCAGGTTGGACAGACTGGAAAAATCGTTGCCCCAGAGCTTTACATTGCTGTAGGAATCTCTGGTGCTATTCAGCATTTGGCTGGGATGAAAGACAGCAAGGTTATTGTTGCTATCAATAAGGATCCTGATGCCCCTATTTTTCAGATTGCAGATTATGGCTTGGTAGCAGACTTGTTTGATGCGATGCCAGAGATTGATGATAAATTATCAGAGTATACAAGCTAGGCCTTCAGTGAAATCCAAATTGGACAATGATCCGATGGTTTTGTCATCCCTCTTGTTGCATGATCAATTCCTGCGCTAGCTACCATTTTGGTTAGTGGTTTTGAGGTTAAAATTAAGTCAATTCTTAGACCGCGCTTAGGCTCCATTTCAAATCCACGACTGCGATAGTCAAACCAACTATACCTGTTAATTTCTTTTGGGTGGAAATGTTGATAGGTATCGATTAGCCCCCATTTTTCTAACCTTTGTAGCCACTCCCTTTCTTCGGGAAGAAAGCAACACTTCCCAGTGCGCAACCAGCGTTTTCTATTCTCATCCCCTATGCCGATATCTAAGTCCGTTGGCGCCACATTCATGTCACCCATCACAAGCAAGAGATCGTTGTGGCTATACTTGAGCTGAAGATGACTCGTAAGGGCAGAGTAGAATTTTTGTTTATATGAAAATTTTTGATTATGTGAACGGGACCCTCCTTGAGGAAAGTATCCATTCAAAATGCTTAGCTTCTTATCTTGAAATTTGAACTCCCCAGCGATAAAACGTTTTTGGCTTTCATTGTCATCATGCGGAAATCCATTATTGCTACTAGTTATTGGTAGCCGATAAAGCAGCGCTACTCCGTAGTGACCTTTTTGTCCATGAAAGGTGACATCATAACCTAATTCTTGTATATCTTTTACTGGGAATTCCTCATTAGAAACCTTTGTTTCCTGTAGGCCGATAATATCTGGTTTATGTTTATCAATAATAGCTTTTAGCTGGTGTATTCTGGCTCTAAGTCCATTGACATTAAAAGACATAATTTTCATATTAGGGGGCTTTTGCTTGCTTTCCTGCGGATAAAAATATGTGATTCAAATAATCTGCAAAGATATTGCCAGCTTCATAGAGCATTAAATCTTTTTCTGATAGGGGACGCTGATCCTCATCTTTGTTTTTATCCTTGCTTGCATTTTGTTCAGAATGCCACTCTTCTATAGATGCGTAATTTTTCTGTTGCTTGGCTTTGCGTCGCTTGTTTTTTATTGTTAGTAAATTGTTATCATATTCTTGCAATTCAATTTTTCGCTTCTCTTCATTAAGGGAAAGCTCCTTGGTTGATGAGCGTTCTTTTATAAGATCTAACTCCTCTTTTAGGTAGATTAAATCAGGGTCCTCTAAGAGTCTTTTGTGGTGTAAGCGTCGCAAAATATCTGTTGGAGGATTTTTTAAGAGGCCGCTCCAATAAATGCTATGTTTTGCTGGAGTAATAGTATCCCAAGGCAAAGCATTTTTTAGGGCGCTCTCGCCGACCCTTTCGATATCGTAGGGAGAGGGTAGTTCGATATCTGGAGTGATTCCAAGAAGTTGGGTGCTTTCACCAGAAACACGATAAAATTTAGATTCAGTGAGCTTTATTTGGCCTTCTTTTAAGGGTAGCTGAATTTGAACTGTCCCTTTGCCATAGCTTCTAGAGCCGACAACAAGTCCCCTGTTGTAATCCTGTATTGCTCCAGCGAAAATTTCAGAAGCTGACGCACTCAACCGATTGATTAAAACCAATAAAGGTCCATTGTAATAAATACTAGCCCTTGATTGGTGGGCTAGGGAGATCAGGTTGGCAGCATTTTTTACCTGGACAACAGGGCCTTTGCCAATAAATAAATCAGTTAGCATTGTTGCTTCCTGAAGGAATCCGCCACCATTATTTCTTAAGTCAAGAATTAAGCCATCTACATTTCCCTCTTTATGCAACTGATTGATGAGGCGAACAACATCTTTGGTTGTACTTTTGAAATTAGGGTCATTATTGTAAAGGGCCTCCACGTCGAGATAAAAAGCGGGAATTTCAATTACACCAATTTTATAGGTATGATTATTCCCATCTACAGTTGTAGAAACTTCAATTATTTCGGATTTGGCTGCTTGTTCTTCAAGTTGTATTTTATCCCTCACAATGTCAATTCTTTGATTAGCCCCTATTAGGCTATCTTTCGCCGGAACAATCTCTAATCTCACAAGACTATTTTTCTTTCCTCGAATTAATTCAACAACATCATCCAGGCGCCAGCCAACTACATCAATAAAATCTTGCTTGCCCTGTGCTACAGCAACAATCTTGTCGCCAGTTTTAAGAATACCTTGCTTGTCAGAGGGGCCGCCTTTAATAACGCTTACAATTGTTGTGTACTCTCCGTCTAACTCAAGAACAGCTCCAATACCTGTTAGCGATAGAGATAATGAGATTCGAAAATTCTCCATCGATCTTGGAGACAAATAAGATGTATGTGGATCAAAAAGACTGGTTAGAGCGCTCATGTAGGCCTGAAATACGTCTTCACTATCGCTTTGATGGGTGCGCTTTTTAAGATTAGTGTATCGTTTTATGAGAAGTCTTCTGGCTTCTTCCGGGTCTTTGTCGTTTAATTTTAACCGAAGATATGCTTCCTTAATTTTTTTGCGCCAGTAATCATCGGAGCTTTTTGTGGAATCTTGCCATTTATTAGTTTCTGCATCGACTAATAAGGACTCATCTTTACTGAGATCAAATATAAACCCACTTTCAAGCAGTGCGATATTTTTTTGAAGCCGTTTCGATGCTCTTTGCTGGTAGCGCTCATATATAAAAAATCCAGGGCTAATATCCCCAGCTTTTAGCAGGTCATCTAACTTCAATCTCCATTTCTGAAATTCGTTTATGTCTTCTTGAAGAAAATAGCTTTTTGTGGGATCCAATAATTCAAGGTATTGAGTTAATAAATTTTGCGAAAAGAGGTCATCTATAGGCTGCTTTTGAAAGTGCTGGGTTGTCAACCGTGTGATAATGCCAGCTGTTGTTTCAGCGTGCTTAGAGCTGAAGATAATACTGGCTTCATCGACTTGAGCGAGGCTTTCGGCTGTCAATAGAGAGCTGAACCATATTGCTTGGATGATAACAGCTAGTCGCATTAAAAAAGACATTAGACCTTCGTTTTGAGTTTCTGAATACATTAATCTTCTAGTATATCAAAGTTAGTCGGACAATAAGCCTCTTAAAAATTTAAATTTATAGAATTGTTTAGGCATCCTAAAAAATCCAGCAGACTAAATACCGTAATACAGAGACTGCAATATCGCTGAAATAGAGATATGCTTACATAAAGTACTCGCAACTAGGCTGTATTCAAAATGAACAACATTATACGTCCAACAGCATTGGTTACCGGTGGTGCCACCAGACTAGGATTGGCTTTTGCAAATTCTTTAGCTCAAGCGGGCTATGATATTGCTTTGCATTATAACGGCTCTGCTTCTGCCGCAGATTTGGCTGCAAAAAATATTGAAAGTCTGGGTGTTGCATGCACCACCTTTCAGGCAGACTTATCCGAGCCTAATCCTGAAGGGCTTGTAGGTAAAGTACTGGAAGCCCATTCAAATTTAACTGTCTTAATTAATAGTGCTTCAGTTTACGATGCGGCAACAATCAGCAATACGAATATTAAGACGCTGCAAAAACAGTTCGCAGTCAATTTTTTTGCACCTTTTTTGCTCACTCAGGCTTTTGCAAAGGGTTGTTCTGCCAGGCTAGACCCTAAGGGCGTTGTCATAAATATTTTAGATAACAAAATCTCTTTTCAGCAGTACAGTTATGCCTCATACCTGCTTTCAAAAAAATCCCTTGCTGAGTTTACTCGCCTTGCTGCTATTGAATATGCCCCTCATATTCGTGTAAATGCGATAGCTCCAGGAGTTATTTTACCCGGAAGCGAGAGAACCTCTGGCTATTTGGCATGGAGGGTTGAAGGAATACCTCTAAAGATGCAAGGCAAAGTTGATCATCTTTTAACAGCAATGAACTATCTGCTGGAAAATGAATTTGTGACAGGGCAAATTCTTACAGTCGATGGGGGCGAGGGTATCGATCACCAAGGTTTAAATGCAGAGCAGTTTAATAAAAAAGAAACATTGCAGAAATGACTTTAAATGAACTCAATCAGGTAGTTATTTCAGTGGGATCGAATATCAATTCCTTGTTAAATATAAAAAGATCACAAGATATTTTATCTAAAAAAGAAAAATTTATTTATTCTGCTGATATTATTGAGACCAATCCTATTGGATATTTAGATCAACCGAATTTTCTTAATACAGCATTCTTAGTTGCTACACATCTCGATTATGAAGAATTTAATGCATACTTAAAATCTATAGAAGATCGCATGGGTCGCGAGAGAGGCTTAAATAAAGCCGGACCAAGAACAATTGATTTGGATATCATTATATGGAATGGCAGGCTTCTAACAGATGACTACCACAGTTACGATTATGTCTCTATTCCGGTAAATCAGGTTATTGAGGCTGAAGGTATTAATATGAAAATTTAGTGAAATTTTATAGTATTTCCTTATAATGCCACCATTATTCTACTAATTAAAAATGGAGAAATACTGTGAAGGTACCTGTTCGTGTAACTGTTACTGGAGCCGCTGGTCAAATTAGTTACTCCTTGCTTTTCCGAATTGCCTCTGGACAAATGCTTGGTGAAAACCAGCCTGTGATTTTGCAAATGCTGGAAATCACCCCAGCTCTAGAAGCTTTAAAAGGTGTAGCTATGGAATTAGACGATTGTGCTTTCCCTCAGCTCGTAGGCATGGTGTGCACAGATGACCCTAATGTTGCTTTCAAGGATGCAGATTATGCATTACTAGTGGGCGCTCGTCCTCGTGGCCCAGGAATGGAAAGAAAAGACCTGCTTGAAGCAAATGCGGCAATATTTTCCGTGCAAGGTAAAGCTATCAGTGATAATGCTTCAAAAGATATTAAGGTATTAGTTGTTGGTAATCCTGCAAACACCAATGCCCTGATTGCGCAAAGAAATGCCCCTAATATTGATCCGCGACAATTCACCGCTATGATGCGACTTGACCACAATCGAGCTAAAACACAAATTGCACAAAAAACAGGCAAAATGATTAATGCTGTTACCGGCATGCTAGTCTGGGGAAACCATTCTGCCACTCAGTATCCAGATCTCCATCAAGTTCATATCTCGGGTGAATCGGCTATGAGCCTTGTTGATCAAGCGTGGTATGAGGAAGATTTTATCCCAACCGTACAACAACGAGGAGCGGCTATAATTAAGGCCAGAGGCGCCTCTTCTGCAGCTTCTGCTGCCAATGCTGCAATAGATCATATGCGTGATTGGGCGCTTGGAACGCCGACTGATGATTGGGTAAGTATGGGTGTTCTTAGTGACGGAAGCTATGGTATTACTGAAGGGCTTATATACTCTTTCCCTTGTGTTTGCAAAAATGGCGATTGGAAAATTGTTCAAGGGCTAGAAGTTAATGAATTTTCACGGTCAAAAATGATCGCTACTGAACAGGAATTAATTGAAGAAAGAGATGCAGTTAAGCATTTATTGCCGTAACAGCTATGTGTTTTTTAAAAAAGCGCCAAATAAGGCGCTTTTTTATTTTCCAGTCAATAAATTTTATTTTAATTTAATTTCTGCTGGTTGAGCATATACAATATTACATGAATTTTTTTAGATAACCGTTAAGATAAGAAGGCTTCAAAAAAATCAATCTATGGAAGAGGTGGGGTGTGAATTCTCCAAGAGTAGAAGAACAGGCACCAAGCTTTGATCTGCTAAATCAGCGCGGCGAAAATACTTCACTTGCTGAGTTCAATGGCAAGAAAAATGTTATCTTGTATTTTTACCCAAAAGCAATGACACCAGGATGTACTGTTCAGGCGTGCGGAATCAGAGATAGCGCATCTGAATTTTATGATCTTGATACTGTAGTGCTAGGTGTTAGCCCTGATGCATTCGAAAGATTGGCACGTTTTGAGGAGAAGCAGGAGTTAAATTTTAATCTGCTGTCAGATGAAGATCATGCTGTGACTGAGTCTTATGGCTGTTGGGACACGAAAAAGTTTATGGGCCGAGAGTATATGGGGGTCTTAAGGAAAACATTTATTATTAATAAGACTGGAAAGATATCACTAGTGATGGATAAAGTTAATACTAAAACACATCATCAGGATGTACTATTATGGATAAAAAATAATTTATCTTAACAGATCCAGAATTTTTCAGGCAGCCATTAAGGTAGCTAATTTAACATAACCTAAATTACTAATTAAGGAATCTCAATGTCACTAGATCTTCTTCATGTTGTACTTGCAACTCCTGTACCCGTAGCGCAAGAGCAGAATCCTCTTTATACGCTCTTGATGTTTGGTGGCTTATTTGCGTTTATGTATTTTCTTATTATCCGCCCTCAGAAAAAAAGAGCAAAAGAACACAAGGAGCTAGCGGCATTATTAACCAAAGGCGATGAGATTGTTATGAATAGCGGATTGCTTGGAAAAATATCTTCGTTAGATGAGGAGTATATTACCATTCAGGCTGCTAATAATGTCGAGTTAAAGTTTCAAAGAGCTGCGGTGCATGCTGTACTTCCAAAAGGCACCATAAAAAAAATCTAATTAATTCAAGTCATTTTTTCGGCCTTAATTTTGTGGATGCATGACTACTGAAGTGCTATTTTGTTATAAGTATTCGGACCGAATGTAGTTATTAGTATTTATTTTTCTGTCGCTCTGAAGGAAAATTTTTCTTAGAATTGAATCGAGGGTGAATAAAAGTGCCAATAAATTTTGGTGATAAGCTAGTAATAGCAATTTCTTCTCGTGCGCTATTCAACTTGGATCAAAGTCATAAAGTCTATCAAGAGCATGGCCTTGATGCTTATTTTAAATATCAGGTTGAACATGAAGATGAAATTATTGAGCCAGGCGAAGCTTTTCCTCTTGTCAAAAAACTATTAAATATAAATAAAAATCTAGGTGGAGAACCTAGAGTGGAAGTTATACTTCTGTCTAGAAATTCTGCAGACTCTGGCTTACGAGTATTTAATTCCATACAACACCACCAGCTTAATATTACTCGCGCAGCTTTTTGCGGGGGCGAAAGTCCATATCGCTATGTAGCAGCTTTTGGATGCCATCTTTTTTTGTCGAATAATGCAGAAGATGTCCGTAATGCTCTGCGTAGCGGAGTAGCTGCTGCAACACTTATGGCATCTAACGTGAAAGAGAAGCCTGGGGACGAAATTCGTTTTGCATTTGATGGCGATGCTGTGTTATTTTCTGATGCATCAGAGCGGATATACAAACAAGATGGACTTGATGCTTTTACAGAAAATGAAAAAGTATCCGCAAGGCAACCAATGGATGGTGGTCCTTTTAAAAATTTTCTTTATGCACTACAAGCACTGCAAGCAGAATTTCCACAGAAAACCTGCCCTATCAGAACTGCTCTGGTTACCGCTCGATCTGCTCCAGCGCATGAACGGGTAATAAGGACTCTTAGGGCTTGGGATATTCGCATTGATGAGTCATTATTTCTTGGTGGTTTGGAGAAAGGTCAATTTCTGAAGTCTTATGGCGCAGATGTATTTTTTGACGACCAACAAAAACATTGTGATTCAGCCAAGTCTCATGTTGCTACAGGGCATGTTCCTCACGGTATTGCTAACGAAGAAAACAGCTAGCTCACCCGTATCAATATATTATAAATTTAACCCCTATTCCTAGCAAAATTGAGGCTAAAATTGGCTGCAGGACATGGCTAGGAATTTTTGCTGCTAACTTTGTCCCTAGATGGATGGCAGGCAGTGAGCCTACTAGTAGGCTCATCAATAAGGTTAGATCAACATTTCCCAGAAGGAATAAATGACTTAGTCCTGCTATCAGAGTTAAAGGAACCGCGTGAGCAATATCTGTCCCGATTACCCTTAATGCCGGTAATCTAGGGTACAATATCATTAGAAGAGCAGCGCAAAAAGCGCCAGCACCAACCGAAGATAGAGTCACAAAAACCCCTAAAATAACACCAACACTAAAAGTTATCTTTTTGGTGCACCCCTGAAAAAAAGAACCCGACGTACCTTGTGGTTTATCAGACATATCCTTTAAAAATCGCTTAAACAATATGACTAAAGCGGTCACCACAAGCATCACCCCAAGGCTTATGGTTAGCAGCGGTCGATAGTCTTCTGCATTAGTAAATACCTGGCTAAGGAAGATAACGGTGATGATTGATGCCGGAATACTTCCGGCAGCCAAGCATGCAACGAGATCCCATTGAATACTTTTTTGTCGAGCGTGGGCGATAACTCCGCTCGACTTAGTGATGGAGGCGTAAAGTAAATCTGTTCCAATAGCTACATTATAAGGTATGCCAAAAAGAATAAGCAGAGGGGTCATGAGTGATCCCCCGCCAACACCTGTCATGCCTATAACGAGTCCCACAAAAGCACCTGAAGCTACGTATAGTAGAAAGTCCATCAGTATTTAAGTTTCCATATCTGCATGAAAGGCTGGCAACTCTACCAACTTATAACTATTCTTCAAAGTAATAGTTTCTTATATTTTTTGGGTTGCTGTTCTCAAAATGGCATTCATTGGGATGTCGCAACAACAAAAGTGAATTGCTTGAAATTTTTAAAGAAAATCTAGGTCTGGATTGTCATTAAGGATTTCTTTAAGTTCATCTTTTTCTGTAATTCTTTGATTTAAAAACTCTTTTACAAATTTGAAGTATACAGTGTAGACTTCAGGCGGACTATCTTCCTGCTCAACAATAAAAAAAGGTGCCCTATCAACCTTGTATAGTGCTGCTAGTATCATTCCGGGGGAGTTGGAGTCGCGCTCATCAGCAACTATCACTTGATCTATGAACCTATTTTGGTCCGCAGCATTAATTTTATCTTGTACTTCGTTGCATTTTTTACAGAAACTTCCATCTAATTGAATTTTTTTCACGAAGGTGATTTTCATAGTATATATCTTGAGCCGCAAGCTACCAGGCTGTAGTTTTTTAGTTTTTATTTCTTCGTGTTAACGTCATGCAGGCCGCATTCTTTTGCAGTTGCTTCCTCCCACCACCATCGACCTTCTCTCTCATGTTGTCCTGGCCCTGTAGGTCTAGTGCATGGCTCGCATCCAATACTTACAAAGCCTTTGTCATGCAGCTCGTTGTATGGCAGATTATTTTGGCGAATATACGCCCACACTTGCTGAGACGTCCAGTTGGCTAGAGGATTAAACTTCACTAGTTTCTCTTGGGGGCGAGAAAAAGCCATGTCATCTTGAATTACGGGAATAGCAGATCGAGTCCCTGGGCTTTGGTCACGTCTTTGTCCTGTAATCCAGGCATCTAGAGTTAGCAGCTTGCGACGCAATGGCCCTATTTTGCGAATACTACAGCATTCTTTGTGGTCATCATTATAGAAGCTGAATAAGCCTTTTTCACGAACTAGGTTATTTAGTGCTACTGTATCTGGAAATACTATGTCAATTTTAACTGAATAATGATCTCTAACTTTTTCGAAAAATCGATAAGTTTCTGAATGGAGTCTTCCCGTATCAAGAGAAAAAACTTGAACTTTACCAGGAGCGACTTTATGAGCCATATCTATCAAGACTACATCTTCAGCACCGCTAAAAGAAATAGCAATATTTTTGAATTCACTTAAGGCGTAAGCCATGATTTCTTCTGGATTCTGCTCTGAAAGCTGCAAGTCTATGTCTACTGTTGGTAAGATTTTATCTGACATTGAATTATTTAATATCCTGTAAAGACAAATAGTGTTGAAATGATACCAGAGCTAGGACTAAAGAAGAATAATCAGATGATGTATGATTAATATATTATTTTTTATAGCAGTTTTATTTTTTAGTGTTGCTGAGAGCATATTGCACTACTTCTGTGAACTGGATAAAGTGACCAATTATGGGTTTATTTTTGCCGCCTAACTGAGGAATATTTTGTGGAGATTGCATGTTTGGACCTAGAGGGCGTATTGATCCCAGAAATATGGATCGCATTTTCTGAAAAAACTGGCATTAATGAACTCAAAAGAACCACGCGTGATGAACCTGATTACGATGTGTTAATGAGGTATAGGCTGGATATCTTGAAAAAAAATGGTCTTGGTTTGACTGAAATTCAGGGGGTGATTGAAACCTTGTCTCCTCTTGATGGAGCAAAAGACTTTGTAAGCTGGTTGCGCGAACGCTTTCAGGTTGTAATTCTTTCAGATACTTTTTATGAGTTTGCGCAACCGTTGATGAGACAGTTGGATTTCCCAGCATTATTTTGTCACACGCTAGAGGTCGATGAGGATAATAATGTGGTAGGCTATGCATTACGGCAAGCTAACCCTAAGCGTCAAGCAATTGTAGGCTTCAAAAGTATGTATTACCGGACTATTGCGGCAGGTGATTCTTATAATGACACCACTATGCTAGCTGAAGCAGATGTGGGAATTTTGTTTCATGCTCCTAAAAAAGTAATTGATGAATTTCCTCAATTTCCTGCAGTAAACGACTTTGAGGCGCTAAAAAAAGAATTTATCAAAGCAAGCAATCGAAACTTGAATTTGTGAGACGTTTTTTAACTGTAAACTCTTATGGTCGATTGTTAGTCTCTTGAATTGTATTTGATTTTATCAGCAAGCTGATTTTGTCAAATATTTCTTGATATTCGTCTGCTGCATTTGAATCTGCAACTATACCTCCGCCTCCCCAACAATGGAGACGTTCTCCATCAGATATAAGGGTGCGTATGGCAATATTGGTATCCATTTTCCCAGTTATGCTTATGTAGCCTATGCTTCCGCAGTATACTGATCGCTTGCATGACTCAAGCTCATCAATTATTTCCATAGCTCTTTTTTTTGGTGCTCCCGTGATAGATCCGCCGGGAAAGCAACGGCGAAGTAGGGATATGGGTGTTTCATTTTTGCGAATAAGACCTGTAATTGTACTTACCAGATGGTGAACATTTTCAAAGCTCTCGATTTCGAATAATCTCGGCGTTTGTATTGAACCAGGAATACAAGATTTTCCTAGATCGTTTCGCAATAGATCTACAATCATTAGATTTTCAGCTTTGTCTTTTTTGCTATTAATAAGTTTTGTGATCTGAAGGATGTCATCTTTTTCTGTGGCTCCACGCCTGATCGTACCTTTGATAGGCTTAGTTTCCACTTTATTTCCATCTAATTTTATAAAGCGCTCTGGCGAGAAGCTCAGGATTGCTTGTTTCGAGTCTCCTAATTGATAGTAACAGCTGTATGGTGCCGGAAGGCTTTTGCGTAATTCTTTGTAGAGCTCCCAGTTGTCTGCTTTGAATTCTGCGGAAAAGTGTTGGGCGTAGTTAACCTGATAGCAGTCCCCAGCAAGAATATAGTTTTTTACTTTCGCAATAGCAGACATGTAGCAGGCTTTCTTGGTGGTTGATATAAAATTTCTATAAATATTTTTTTCTTTTTTATAAGTATCTTGTGATTTATTATTAATGCATTTTATTACTTCTTTTCTTAATGACGACAAGCAATCAGCATTAAAAAATAGCCAAGATTTTTTAGAAAAATGGTCTAGAACTAAAGCCCATTGATAGCGACCAATCCTCATATCCGGAAGACTATCGAGTTTCGGTGGTTGATCTCGCACGGGTTGGCCTAAGTCATAACCAAAATAACCCGCCAGACCGCCTATAAAGGGATAGTCGTCATAATGTAGCCCTATCTTTTTTAGCGATAAAAATAACTGCTCACACAAATCAAAGGGGTTTTCACTGGAGATGGTTGTGCTTTGGGTTGTAATGATTTGAGTTTCTTTCCCTCTTGTTTCCAAAACTACTGATGGGCTCGCAGTGATGATATCAAACTGGCTGCTTGAATAGGTAGGCCTTCCTGCATCTAACCATATGGCATCTGGCAAGTGACGAATTGATGCAAAAAGATCTTCAGCGCTTTGCTGGTAGGGGAGATTAATGATTTCAA
>CAWURY010000017.1:0-12228 GCA_963925605.1 uncultured Porticoccus sp.
TGGGATTAAGCGAAACACAATTGACGATTGCTGGAAATATTAAGTTTGATGCTCTACTAAATAGCGAGCTATCTAGTAGAGCATCTAGATTAAAATTAGAGTGGTCCGGTCAAAACAATCGACGAATATTTCTTGCGGCTAGCACTCATCAAGGTGAGGACGAGATAGTCTTGGATGCTTACAAGAAGATAAGAAAAAATTATCCAGAGCTTTTGCTAGTTCTGGTGCCGAGACATCCTGAGAGATTTTCGGAAGTAGCGCAACTCTGCTTGGATCATGACCTAAGTATTGTTAAGAGAAGTGATAGCGTTGGGCCAAAAAGATATGACCAGGTTTTGCTTGGAGATACCATGGGAGAACTCATGCTTTTTTATGGGGCATGCGATGTCTCTTTTGTAGGGGGAAGCCTGATTCCATCTGGGGGGCACAGTTTAATTGAGCCAGCCATCTGGGGAACTCCGCTGATTAGCGGTCCATCACTGTATAATTTTTCTGAAGTATCGCAATTACTTACAGATGTCCAAGGTATGCGTATATGCCAAGACTCCAGCAGCATGGCAAAGACTGTTCAGGAGCTTTTGGGGGATACCTTAGAAGCACGGCGAATGGGAACTGCTGCAAAATCTGTGGCAGAAGGTAATCGAGGAGCTTTAGGTAAGCTGATGAAGGTTATTGATGGACAGATTTCATGACAATAATTTCTGGATTGAGCCAGGCATTTAGCTCGATAAGATCTTTGGGGCTCAGTTGCCCAGACACTTCTTTAAGGCGTAATAAGTTATCAATATAATCGTAGCGAGAGTCAGCATAGTCTCTCTTGGCTTGATACAGGGCTCGCTGTGCAATTAAAACATCGGCAATATTTCGAGTTCCTGCCCCATAACTCTCTTCAGTAGAAGTTAGCACACTTTTTGCTGATTCTACAGCCTGCTCACGAGCCTTCGCTCGGGCAACGTTTGTGAAAACCTTTAAGTGTTGAGACTTGGTTTGTTGTGCGGTGCTTCGCTGCCTGCCTGCCCAGACTTCCTTTAGCTGCAAAAATTGCTGCATGGCCTGCCTTCTTTCGGCGCTTATAAGCCCCCCAGTAAAAATAGGCACACTTAATTCCACCCCAGTGCTATACCCTAAAGAGTTGCTTTCAGATGGGCTTGAAAAGGGGGTGTTGGTCTTTAGGTCTGTTCCCATGAAATAGCTGTCAGAACGATCATCATAATAAGATATAGATCCTGTTAATTTTGGCAAATGCTCATATTTTTTTGATTTTGCATTTTGCGCTGCTGCATCTCGGGCATGACGAGCAGCCTTAAGTGAAAAATTATTTGCTAGTGCAAACTGAACCCACTCCTCTCGATCTAATGGCTCTGGTTTTATAATAGGAAAATTGGCGGCTAGTCCGACTAGTTTTTCATGAGACTGACCTGTTAACACTGTCAGGCCTTCAAAAGCTATATCAAGAGCAGCTGTTGCTTCCAGGGATTTAACCCGGGCATTATCATAGGCGGCCTTTGTTTCATGTATTTCTGTAATGGGGGTTAACCCAACTTCAAAGCGCTTCTTAGCTTGATTGAGCTGGTCCCTTACGGCCTCTTCTTCCGCAATTGTTGATTCTAAAGCTTCTTTTGCTCTGAGAACCCCATAATAAGTATCAGCACATCTTAGTATGAAGGATTGCTGCTTCGCAGAAAATTGCAATTGAGCCTCGTAGCTGAGTTCTTTCCCTTGTTGAAAAGAAAACCATGCGGGCAAGTTAAAAATTGGCTGAGATAGTGTTATGGAGTAACTTTTTGTATCCCGATCAGTGTTACCCTTGCGACCGAATATTGAGTTTTGACCTAAAACCGAAGTCGATGATCCTTTCCATTCATTTTCTGAGTATGTGCCTATGGCATCAATATTCGGCAATAGTGCCGCTCTGTTAATATTTTTTGATTCTGTTTTTGCAAGATATTCAGCCTGTGCCGCTAGCAGCTCAGAGTCGTTGCGCAAAGATACCTCATAAATCTGTAAGAGTGTATCTGCGCTCCAACATAACGGAGCTAATATACCTAGGCTGATAAGGATAAAAAAATTAGCAAAACGATTCATTTAAATTTTTCCAATTATGGTGCTTATGGTGCTACATTAAGTTTATCAGATTTCCTCGGACTAGCCATTGCTAGAGTATTATGTCATGAGACTTTTAAGTCTACGAAAAGCCCTAAACAAAAGACTGTGTGTTGATTATGGCAATGCTTAAACATAAATATAGCTCTCAGGATGTTTTAGTGAAAAAAAAAGAAGAAGTGTTTTCTGGTTTTTTTAAAATGCTTCGAATTACTTTGCGCTATAAGCTTTTTTCTGGTGAGTGGAGCAAATTTATTAAACGAGAACTATTTCAGCGTAACGCTGCTGTAGGCATTTTGCTTTATGATCCTATACACAAGCTAGTGGGGCTGATAGAGCAGTTTCGAATTGGGGCGTTAGATGAACGGAATGGACCTTGGTTATTTGAGGTTGTTGCTGGTATGGTTGACTCCGGAGAGTCACTAGAGGAAGCGGCTTTGCGAGAAGTGAAAGAAGAAGTTGGTATCGAAGACATCCAATTAAAGCATATTTGCGAGTATTGGGTGAGCCCTGGAGGAACGAATGAGCGCATGCATCTTTATTGTGGAGTCACTAATCTGGTTGGCCTCAAAGGCAATTTTGGTATGAACGAGCATTCTGAGGATATTTCTCTGCATATCATTGCTGAAGATGATGTATTTTTATGTCTAAAAAAAGGACAATGCAACAATGCTGCAACTACAATCTCTTTGATGTGGCTACAAAAGCATTCCGATAGCTTCTCTAGCATGCCTGTATCGAGCGACCAAATGTGGAGCAAGTCATTTGGTAGCTAATATTAGAGCCCAATACAAGATAGATTTTCATGGCTATATGGCTGATGGCGACGCTAACTATGTTCGGCTATTAAAGTTATTCCATAATATTAATGAGGCTGATCAGCGCAAGATCTACATTTATAACACAGGCAGGCATATCTTGCGATTTCAGGTGTTAGAGAGAACGCCTTACACGACGTTGATAAAAATTGATGAGGAAGCGGGTGAATATACTCCATGCAAAAGATTAAGTTCATGGTTGAAATTACCTCTCTTGAAATTAAGACTGTATCACGATGCGAAGATGGCAGAGGTGGTGTCGTGTGATGGAGTTAGCCGTATTCGCCCTCGCTACGAGTATTTGAATAGAAATAGGCATCAACCGGATGAAAAAGCTCAATGGAATCAATTTCTCTCAGAATGGTTAGCGTATTGTCTTGAATTTGGGTATGACCCTGTTTCAGTGTTTTAGATTTCTTGTCTTTTTTGAGATTTAAACAACGTCTGATTGACGGTATGTAGGGTATCCTGGCACCAAATAAGTAAATTGAAAAGAGGTATTGTGGTGCGACTTGTACAGATTACAGATTGCCATTTGGGTGCAGAAAAAAATTTTATATTGCATGGCATAAATACTTACGAAAGCTTCTCTAGAGTATTGCATGAGATCTCCAATAAGTTTCTCCCCTCTTTAATCATTGCTTCGGGTGACATTTCTTCTTCGGGTGAAGGGCGCTCATACCAACTGTTTTCTGATGTAATGGAATCCTCATTGATACCCTACAGATGGCTTCCTGGTAATCATGACGATTTTTTGATGATGAATAATATAATTGCGCAGCCCTTTGTTCGGGTAGAAAAGCAAGAAAATTGGGCTATTGTTTCTTTAGTCAGCGCTGACCCTGAAAATATATCTGGCGTACTTGCAAAAGAAGAAATCGAACAGCTAAGGAGTTCATTGAACAATTGCCAGAATTATTTTGTGTTACTCTTTGTTCATCATCATCCTGTGAGTATAAATTCTAGGTGGTTGGATGAGCACTGCATATCAAATAACCAGCAATTTGAAGAAATATTAGCCCAATATGATAATATAAAAGCAATATTTACCGGTCATGTTCATCAAGAAAGAACCACCACTTGGAATGACTTGCTTGTTTATAACACCCCCTCAACTTGTTTTCAGTTTGCCAATGAGGCTGAGGATTTTCAGTTGGGCAAAAAAGCGCCTGGTTATCGATGGATTGAGCTGTATCCGGATGGTCTTTTTGATACGGGGGTGAATTACCTGGACACTTGGTATGCAAGCATGGGTTAGTTTTGAGAGAGTTGTGTTTGTTGTCTTTAGTTGTGTAGCATTACTTTGATTTATCTGTTCTCTTGAGAGAAGTTATATCACTATAGTGTCTTGATGTAGAAAAACTCTGGTAGGTTATGACAATAATTTATATTCACGGATTTAACAGCTCTCCAGCTTCTTTGAAGGCAAGGCAAACTAAGGATTGGCTAGAAAAATCATCTTTAGATCGTCGCTTTTTGTGCCCGGCGTTAGATGGCGATACGTTTATTGCAATTGACCAGCTGCAGGCCATTATTGATCAGTGCAAGGATACTGTTGGGCTTATCGGCAGCTCTTTGGGCGGGTATTATGCAACCTGGCTCGCTAAAAGATATGACTTAAAAGCGGTGCTTGTTAATCCAGCTGTCCGTCCGTATGAATCTATGAATGAGTACTTGGGAGAAAACACCAATTACCATTCTGGCGAGCGCTACATGCTAAACCAGAATCATATTGATATGCTTCGAGATTTGGATACTAAAGAGATATGCGCGCCAGATAGTATTTGGGTATTGCTTCAAACAGGTGATGAAGTGTTAGATTATCTTCAGGCGACGATTAAGTATTCCCATTGTACTTTAACTATCGAGCCTGGTGGGGATCATAGCTTTCAAAATTATGCGCGGCATTTACCTGCCATTATTGATTTTTTACAACCATAGTCGATTTTTTTATGAGTAATTATACGGCAGAAGATATTGAAGTTCTAACAGGACTGGATCCGGTAAGAAAGCGCCCAGGAATGTATACGGACACAACACGACCAAATCACTTGGCTCAAGAGGCTATAGATAACAGTGTTGATGAGGCTCTTGCGGGCCACGCCACAAAAATAATGGTGACACATCATAAAGATGGCTCTTTATCTGTTTCGGACGATGGTCGTGGCATGCCTGTGGATATTCATCCGGAGCAAGGTTTGTCAGGGGTGGAGGTGATACTTTCTACGCTACACGCTGGAGGAAAATTTTCTGGAAAAAACTATAAGTTTTCTGGTGGCCTTCATGGGGTTGGTATTTCTGTAGTTAATGCGCTTTCATCTAGATTAGAGGTTACGATTAAGCGTGATGGTAATGTGTATCATATGATCTTTTCTGGTGGAGATAAGTCATCTGAGCTAGAAATTATAGATAGCTGCGGGAGGAGAAATACAGGTACTTTGGTGCGCTTTTATCCGGATCCGCAGTATTTTGACTCGATAAAATTCTCTATTGCGCGACTCAAGCATGTGTTGAGGGCAAAAGCAGTTCTTTGTGCTGGATTAGGGGTGAGTTTCAGTGATGAAAGCACTGGTGAAACTGACGCATGGTTGTATGCAGATGGACTAAAAGATTACCTTCAGGGGGCAACTAAAGAATGGGAAGCTGTCCCTTTAGAGGCTTTTGTGGGAAGTTCTTCCACTGCAGCTGCAGCTGTTGATTGGGCTGTGCAATGGCTACCTGAAGGGGGAGATGTAACTCAAGAGAGTTACGTTAATCTAATACCGACAGTGCAAGGGGGAACTCATGTGAATGGCTTCCGAACGGGATTGTTGGATGCTATGAGAGAGTTTTGTGAATTTCGAAATTTATTGCCACGGGGAGTTAAACTAACTCCTGAAGACATATGGGATAGATGTGCATTCGTACTGTCCTCTAAATTAGCAAATCCGCAGTTCTCAGGTCAGACTAAAGAGCGCCTGTCTTCTCGTGAGGCGGCATCGTTTATTTCTGGCATTGTGAAAGATGCCTTTAGTCTTTGGGTAAATCATCACACAGAAGACGCTGAACTCCTGGCGGAGTTATTTATAAATAATGCCCAAACACGCCTTAAGGCCAGTAAAAAAATTGCAAGAAAACGAGTGACCGCAGGCCCTGCTTTGCCAGGAAAACTTGCAGATTGCTCCTCTGACAGCCCGGAACGTTGTGAAATATTTTTAGTGGAAGGTGATTCAGCTGGTGGCTCTGCCAAGCAAGCAAGGAGTCGCGAATTTCAGGCAATCATGCCTCTAAGGGGGAAAATATTAAATACCTGGGAGATTGATAGCGAGGAAATTTTGGCATCTCAAGAGGTTCATGATATTTCAGTCGCCCTGGGAATTGATCCGCAAGTAGAAGACCTTAGCAATCTAAGGTATCACAAAGTATGTATTTTGGCGGATGCAGATTCCGATGGATTGCATATTGCTACACTTCTCTGCGCTTTATTCGTTAGACATTTTCGTGCAATGGTCGATGCGGGACATGTATATGTTGCAATGCCCCCTTTGTATAGAATAGATGTCGGCAAAGATGTATTTTACGCCTTGGATGAAAGCGAAAAACAGGGTATTTTAGATAGAATTTCAGCAGAAAAAAGAAATGGAAAGGTAAACATACAACGCTTCAAGGGTCTGGGTGAAATGAACCCCATACAACTACGTGAAACTACCATGAACCCTGATACCCGCCGTTTAGTCCAGTTGACGGTAGAAGCAGGCGACAACACCAATCAGATGCTTGATATGCTTCTATCTAAGAAGCGAGCAAATGATAGAAAAGTATGGCTTGAAGAAACGGGAAATTTAGCGGAGATTTAGTGCTCCCCCATAATATTTAATGCGCTATTTCAGACAGAAATCGCTCTTTAAGGTAAGCTTTGATCAAGGACTGATGATAAGGATATGACAGAAACATTGTTGATTGGCGAAACCCTAGAACAAATACCCCTTCAAGATTATGCGGAAAAAGCATATCTGGACTATTCAATGTATGTGATTCTTGACCGCGCGTTACCTAATATTGGCGATGGCCTTAAGCCTGTTCAAAGAAGAATTATTTATGCAATGAGTGAGCTGGGGCTAAAGTCCACAGCAAAATACAAAAAGTCTGCACGAACGGTAGGTGATGTGATTGGTAAATTTCATCCTCATGGCGATAGCGCAGCTTACGAAGCCATGGTTCTGATGGCGCAACCATTTTCCTACCGCTATCCGTTAGTTGATGGTCAGGGAAATTGGGGCGCGCAAGATGACCCAAAATCTTTTGCAGCAATGCGTTATACCGAATCCAAGTTAACTAAATTTTCAGATATTTTGCTGAGCGAATTAGGCCTAGGCACCGTTGGCTGGAAGCCAAACTTTGATGGAACGCTAGATGAACCGATAGTTATGCCGGCTAAAGCTCCGCATGTGCTATTGAATGGTACTACAGGTATTGCTGTAGGTATGGCGACGGATATTCCCCCTCACAATTTGAGAGAATTGATCGGTGCTTGTGTCCATCTACTTGACGAGCCCAAAGCAACTCTAGAGGATTTATGCGAGTACGTTAAGGGACCTGACTATCCTACAGAATCTGAGATTATTACGGCTCATGAGGATATCTTAAAAATCTATGAAACAGGTCGCGGTAGTCTAAAAATGAGGGCGGTATGGCATAAGGAGGACGGCGATATTATTTTGACGGCTTTGCCCCACCAAACTTCAGGCGCAAAGATTTTGGAACAAATAGCCACACAAATGAATGCGAAAAAATTACCCATGGTGGCTGATCTTAGAGATGAATCTGACCACGAGCACCCTACTCGACTGGTTATTGTTCCAAAGTCAAATCGAGTGGATCTTGAAATTTTAGTGAATCACTTATTTGTTACGACTGACTTAGAGAAAAGCTATAGAGTCAATATGAATATGATCGGTATTAACGGCCGACCAGAAGTAAAGTCGTTAAAAAGTATTTTATCTGAATGGCTCACATTTCGCTTAGAGACCGTTAAACGACGTACAGCATATCGTTTAGACAAGGTAGAGAAGCGATTACACCTTCTCGATGGGTTATTAATAGCTTTTCTTAATATAGATGAAGTGATTCAAATAGTTCGCAGTGAAGATGAGCCTAAAATTGTATTGATTCAGCGATTTGACTTGAGCGACATACAGTCTGAGTACGTTCTAGATACAAAATTGAGACAGCTTGCGCGATTAGAGGAATTTAAAATTCGAGGTGAGCAGGAAGAGCTTACTAAAGAGCAAGAAGGATTAGAGAAAATTCTTGGCTCCGCTCAGCGCTTAAGGACGCTAGTAAAAAAAGAATTATTAGAAGTAGCAGAGGAATTTGGCGACAAAAGAAGGTCCCCCCTTGTAGCTAGAGTCGAGGCAAAGGCTTTCAGTGAAGCCGATTTAGTGATTTCCGAACCAGTGACTGTTGTGCTGTCTGGCAAGGGTTGGATTAGATCAGCAAAAGGACATGATCTTGATCCTCTTTCGCTTAACTACAGAGATGGTGATAGTTTTCTTTGTGAGGCAAAGGGTCGTAGCAATCAAAATGTAATCTTATTGGATTCCGAAGGGCGCACGTATTCCCTCCCTGCGCACTCTCTTCCCTCGGCGAGAGGGCATGGTGAGCCGGTCACAGGAAGGTTGAATGCAACTTCTGGTGCCACTTTTAATAGTTTGATTATGGGAGAAGATAGCCAACACTTGCTTCTAGCAACTGATGCGGGTTATGGGTTTGTGGCAAAGCTTAAAAACCTGCATACAAAAAATCGTTCAGGTAAATCAACAATCTCTATCCCCAAGGGGGGAAAGGTGCTTTCGCCGACTTTGGTGCCTAATATGCATGAAAGTTTAGTGGTCGCTGTAAGCAATGAAGGGCGTATGCTAATTTTTCCTCTTGTGGAATTGCCGCAGCTTTCTCGAGGTAAAGGTAATAAATTAATAAGCATTCCTTCTTCTAGGCTTCAATCAAGAGAGGAATTTATGGTTGCCGTGACTGTTTTTGGTCAGCAGCAGACCCTCCTAGTTTTTTCTGGAAAACGTTACTTAAGCCTCAAGTTATCAGACTTAGAACATTATCGGGGAGAAAGAGGCAGGCGAGGGAATAAACTACCGAAAGGTTTTCAGAGAGTAGACAGAATAGAAGTTAAATCTTTGACATGACATAAATTTATCTAGGTGCGATAGTTTTCATATATTGTTAGTCAAAGCCTAACTCATTTTTTAATGACTTAATCCTCAGTTTAAGTTCCGTTTTACTTAACGAGGCCATTTTTTCTTCCTGTGCTGAAGGGGTAGGAGCAGTCAATTTTCTTCCCTGAGAGATTTCTCGGCAGATACGGCGATAGTTTTGTAAGTATGTTGGATAGCTGCTAGATTCTGCTTCATTGGTCAGGCGGTACCATCCAGTATCTTGACCTGCATGGTAAATCGCCAAATGTGACCATGTCGCATCACATTTTGGAGAAGTGGCATTGCACGCTTCTATGTATGCTTTTTGGGGGTTTGGTAAGCTCCCATCTTCACTGGACATTTCGCAACACTGTAGCATGCGATTTAGCGTCGGCAGATAGTCAGAAGTCTCTATAATTTTTTTTGCCCCCTGCAAGATCTGCCTTTCTGTAAAATAGGAGAGAGCATCCAGCCACAAACGTTTAGCTTGATTGAGCACGTCGGTGTCACTATAGGCACTATAAAATTGGTTATGATAATTTACTCTAAACAGAGCAAATACCTGATTGATGGCATCTATAAGTTTAGATGAATGCTTAGTGACTGGCCCAGCTTCTGTCACTGAGTTCGTCGACGAGGTTGCTACCTCTTGTACTGTTTGATCGATTAGGTCGTTGCTTGTTGTCATTGTGTGCCACCTGCGAAGAAGCTAATTGCTGTCGAGACCACTCTCGTTTTACCTGCTGTAAAAATTTTGTGTTCCATGAAGTGTGTGCCTGACCACTTTCTCTCCAATAGAGAGTAAATTCAGGTGATAGGCGCTCTGCAAAATCTCGAGGGATATTTGCTAAAACTAAAATCTCATAAAGCTCCTCGCTGGGCTGCCAGTCTCGGGGTATTGGCCTGGGATCCGAATCTTGTTCCATTGTGGTGCTAAATTTTGCCCATTGGCGCTTCACATGCATCACAAAACGACTATTCCAGGTATTAGAGGCATCCCCGCGTTCTGCCCAATATAACATAAACTCAGGTATGGCATCTTCAATGAAATTATGATTAATCTCTGCCTGCCGCACAAGGATATCCATAGCATCTTCAGAAGGCATCCAGTCAGCACTCATTGGAACTTGCAGGTCAAGTTTTTTGCCTTCTGTTTGGTGATTGCGCCACAAACGTAACACATGCTTGATAAATTTTGAACCCCAGCTAAATTGAGGATCGTTGCGTTCTGACCAGTAGGTAATAAATTCCGGTAGCTGATCGCTGATAAATTGGGCCGGTATGTTGTATTGCTCTAACTGGCGCAAAACATCGGTTTCTGGTGACCATGATTGCGATAGGGTTTTTGCCCCTTGTTTGTGATGGAATTTGGGTGCCATAGATTTGCCAATAGCAGGTTGCTCTTCTGAGGTTTTTTTCTCATTAAAAGCAAAACGAAGTTCGTTGCTCTCAAGTAGAGGAGAGGAGGCAATTAATAGAACACCCTTGTCGCGCAAACTATAGATAAGACGTTGTAATATTTGGATTTCCCAGAAAGGTGTAATTTTTTGGAGCTGGTTGATATTTACGGTAGTCCAGTAATGACCATCATTTGATTCTTTTTCGTTGTGATATAGAAGCTCGTTCAATGCCTGAAGTAGGACGGTTTCTTCTAGGCCAATTGTGGCTGCTAGAGGAATTGAAATAGTAAGCATTTTTTCAGGTATTAATGACATATCCAGTACCTTATCAGAAATATCAAAGTAAGTTTATTTAAAGAATCAAAGATAGCTAGTTTCTTCTGTGCATGCTGGGACTTTTTTCTGATGTCTCGTGATAAACTTATTATTATCCTTGGAGAGTCTGAAGTGGCAAAACAAAAAATATCGTCTTATGTGTGCAATGATTGCGGTGCCGATTTTAACAAATGGCAGGGGCAGTGCACTGAATGTGGAGCGTGGAATACCTTGACAGAACTGAGACTCGGATCTTCTAAAAGCTCCCCTGTTGTTCGTCATGCCGGTTTTGCGGGTGCATCGAATGGTTCAGTCAGCGTGCTATCTGACATCATGCTTAATGAGGTGCCTAGAATCATCACCGGAAGTGTCGAATTTGATTTAGTTTTAGGTGGGGGCCTGGTTCCTGGTTCATGTATCTTAGTTGGCGGTGAGCCTGGCGCAGGAAAAAGCACGCTATTACTGCAACACCTTTGCAGCTTGGCTCAAGATCATAAATCGCTCTATGTAACTGGGGAAGAGTCGCCTCAACAGGTAGCAATGCGAGCCAGTCGGCTTGAACTACCGTCAGATAAACTACAAATTATGGCGGAGACCTCAGTAGAGGCCATTTGTGCTGCCGCCATAAAGCATCAGCCAAAAATATTAGCAGTAGATTCTATCCAGGTCATGCATTTAGATGATGTGGCTTCTGCTCCCGGAAGTGTATCTCAGGTCAGAGAAAGCGCCGCAGTGCTTATTCGTTATGCCAAGGAGACAAATACTGTGCTTCTGTTGGTTGGGCATGTCACAAAGGACGGCGTAATTGCTGGGCCGAAAGTTCTAGAGCATATGATCGATTGTTCCATGATGCTTGAGAGCTCTAATGATAGCCATTTTCGAACACTTCGTTGCAATAAGAATCGCTTTGGCGCCATAAACGAACTAGGTGTTTTTGCAATGACGGACAAGGGTCTTAGAGAGGTGCCTAATCCTTCGGCAATTTTTTTACAAAGAGGAGATGAAGTGGCTTCTGGTAGTCTGGTGATGGTGATCTGGGAAGGCACCAGGCCATTGTTGGTTGAACTACAGGCGCTAGTGGATCCAAGTCATTTAGGCAATCCTCGGCGAGTCACTGTAGGTTTGGATCATAATCGCCTGGCCATGCTATTAGCTGTTTTGCACCGTCATGGTGGTCTGATGGTTGGCGATCAAGATGTCTTTGTAAATGTAGTAGGCGGAGTGAAAGCTCTCGAGACTAGTGCCGATCTTGCTTTAATCCTTGCTGTGATCTCTAGTTTTCGAGATCGCCCATTACCAAGAGACCTAGTTGTATTCGGTGAGGTTGGGCTTTCTGGTGAGATTCGTCCAGTACCGAATGGTCAGGAACGTTTAAGGGAGGCTGTAAAGCATGGCTTCAAAAGAGCT
>CAWURY010000018.1:0-8873 GCA_963925605.1 uncultured Porticoccus sp.
TACATAGGTTGCCTATGGATGGTGGAGAAAAACAAAAATAGTACGGCAGGCTTGTTCTGGGTTTTCGCGCTGACTGGATGGATGGGCTTCACTCTCGGCCCAATAATAAACTTCTATCTCTCAACCTCTGGCCCTCAGCTAATCTTAACGGCCTTAGGTGGAAGTGCGCTTATCTTCTTCGCCTGCTCTTCCTATGTCCTTGTTACCAAAAAGGAGTTGTCTTTCATGGGCGGATTTCTGATGACAGGCATGATTATCGCATTCATTGCCGCGATTGCGAACGTCTTCCTTCAGATTCAAGGATTATCTTTGGTGCTTTCTTGTATATTCCTGCTGATCGCATCAGGTGTCATCATGTGGCAAACCAGCGCCATCATCCATGGCGGTGAGCGCAACTACATCTCTGCTACCGTTACTTTATATTTGATGCTTTATAATATATTTGTCAGTCTGCTGCATCTGATAGGGATGCGTGATGATTAACGATACGCGGAATGCGTAATAGAAAAAAATATTAGCCTTCTCAGTAGTCTTGCTGCCTGGTCTGAAAAAACTGCCAGGCAGCTTGCCGCTGAAGAAGATATTAAGCTCACCAAACAACACATCGAAATACTATATTTAGCTCGACAATTTTATGCTGATTACGGCTTTTCGCCATCCATGCGGCCATTAGTCAAGCTTATAGCCATTAACCTAGATGTTAGCAAAGCTCGTAGCATCTATTTAATGCAACTATTTCCGTCAAGCCCAGCCAAAATAGTAGCCAAGCTAGCTGGACTACCAAAACCAAAAAACTGTTTATAACTAACAATCAAAATAGGGTTCGTATGCCGCCAACTAGCCAATCTTTTTCACAGGAAGCCTGCGAAGCATGCATTGCAGGCGCGCCCACCGTATCAAATGCTGAAGCAGTCAAATTATTAAAGCTGCTACCCAACTGGAACATAAAAATTGACAAGGGCATCCCTCAGCTAACAAGAATCTTTAGTTTTAGTGACTTCAGGAAAGCCTTAAATTTCACAAATCAAGTTGGGGGGCTAGCAGAGTTATCCCAGCATCATCCAGCTATATTGCTAGAGTGGGGAAAGGTCGTCGTTACCTGGTGGACTCATAAAATTGAAGGACTTCACAAGAACGACTTTATCATGGCGGCGCGCACTGATGAGGCCTTCAAAAACTAAATCTAAGTACTATTTGCATCAAGCATTAGGCATCCAGAAACCTCCAAAAAAATTACTATTAACTTGACCTAAAAGGCTACATCGTGCAACAAGCTCATCCGGATAAATATCAACAGTTGCTTGACGAAAAATTAGCTGATCTCAAGAAAATATTTGCCGGAATCAAACATCCACCCCTTGAAGTGTATGCATCAGACGCCCTTCATTTCAGAATGAGAGCAGAATTTCGCATTTGGCATGAAGACGGGAATGCCTATTACGCAATGAATACACCTGGGGGAAAACGCCCCTATATTATCTCTGACTTTCCAATAGGCTCTAACAAAATAAATGAGCTTATGGGGCCGCTTCTAGAAAAGATCAATACCAATGATGTCCTTAAAAAGAAGCTTTTTTCTGCTGAGTTTCTGACGACGCTTAATGGTGATTCAGTTATAACTCTCATCTATCACAAGATACTAAACGAAGATTGGAGAGAAGCTGCCATTGATCTTCAACAAAAGTTAACTACAAATATTATAGGTCGTAGCCGTAAAAAAAAGATGGTAATCGGTCTAAACTATGTGATGGAGAAATTACTTGTTGATGACAAAGAGTACCAATACAAGCAAGTTGAGACAGGGTTTACTCAGCCCAATGCAAAAATTAACCAAGCAATGCTTAACTGGGCTTTGCGCCAAACCAAGGGATGTAAAGGCGACCTACTAGAACTATATTGCGGAAATGGGAATTTCACCTCCGTGCTTGCTCAAAATTTTAGAAAAGTTCTAGCTACCGAGATCTCAAAAATATCAGTGGATTCTGCCCACTATAACCTAGAAAAAAATCATATAGACAATGTCACTATTGCGAGAATGTCTAGTGAAGAAATAACACAAGCGCTGGATAGAATTAGGCTCTTTCGAAGATTAAAAGATATTGATCTGGATGATTATAATTTCAGCACAATTTTTGTAGACCCTCCCCGCTCAGGCCTAGATAAAGAAACTCTCAAATTAGTGAAAAAATTTGATGACATTCTTTATGTTTCATGCAACCCGTCAACACTTATGGAAAATATAACCATGCTCGAGGGGGCTCATTCAATAGAAAATTTCGCTGTTTTTGATCAATTTCCTTATACCCCGCACCTAGAATGTGGTATTTTTCTTAAAATAAAAAAATAATTAACTTTTTATTATCAAATACTTAACTAAAATATTATAAGATTTTTCACGTTAAGTAGTTTTTATTGCATATAAAGTTATAATGCATGTGCAGAATACTGCAACAAACAAACATGAAAATAAAAGAGATTGCTATGAGTAAAGGTACAGTTAAGTGGTTCAATGCAGACAAAGGTTTTGGTTTTATTACTCCAGAAGATGGCGGAAAGGACTTGTTTGTACATCACTCAGAAATTAAAAATGGCGGCGGTTACGCAACTTTAAATGACGGCCAAGCAGTGACGTTCGAAGTTGGTCAAGGACAAAAAGGACCGTGTGCAAATAACGTAGTACCTGAATAACTTATCAGGCTACATGCGCGCACCCTGGCAATAGGTTGAATCAACCTATTGCTTTTTTTTGCCAAAAAATTAGGCTCTTTGGGTTCGTAAAGGTATCCGCCATAAGCCCATATGCCTTTCTTTTCTCCACCGTTAGCGTAAATTAAAGTGTCCGGATATTTTTCGGAAACTTTAATTTTTGTGTCTTTCTGGATGAACACTGTTTTTAAATTTAAGCATTTTTCTATATACTGTAAGTCAATAATAAGATGAGAGATTACTGCCTAGTCAACAGCTAGCAAGAAGCGATCCGCCAAGCCTAAACTGCCTTCTGAGGGGCCAAAAATGACCAAAGAAATTTCTAAAATAATCTACACAAAAACAGATGAAGCGCCAGCATTAGCAACTTACTCCCTCCTACCCATCGTCAACGCATTTACCAAGGCAGCAAGTGTTGTTGTAGAAACATCAGATCTTTCTCTAGCATCTCGAATTTTATCTACATTTCCGGAAAAACTTAAGGAAGAGCAAAAAGTAAGTGATGCATTGCATGAGCTGGGGGAGCTAACACAAAATCCAAATGCCAATATTATTAAACTACCAAATATAAGTGCTTCTATTCCGCAGCTAAAAGAAGCAATTACCGAGCTTCAATCAAAGGGTTACGATATCCCCGGCTATCCGGAAAGCATCAAAAATCCTGAGAGCACAGCTATAATAAATAAATATGCGAAAGTCCTCGGCAGCGCTGTAAATCCTGTACTACGAGAAGGAAACTCGGATCGTAGAGCCCCAAAGGCAGTGAAGCAATTTGCTCGCAAACACCCTCATCGCATGGGCAAATGGAGTCAATCTTCACGCACGCATGTGGCTCACATGAGAAGTGGGGACTTTTACAGTAGCGACATAGGCACGACGATGAAGAATGCTGAAACAGTTAGCATTGAACTGGTCGATAGCTCAGGAAAAACAACCCTACTTAAAGACAACATTGCTGTTCAGAAAGGTGAGCTAGTAAGCGCTATGTTCATGAGCATCAAAGCGCTCCGAAAGTTCTTGGATGAAGAGATGGAAGGCGCTAGGAAAGCAGACCTACTGTTTTCTTTACACCTTAAAGCGACAATGATGAAAGTCTCTGATCCTATTATTTTTGGGCATGCCGTGACCGTGTACTATCAAAGTGCGTTTGAAAAGTACGCCTCCACATTAGCTGACCTTGAAGTGAATCCTAATGATGGTATCGGCAGCGTCTTCAAAAAAATTGATCAACTCCCTTACTCTAAGAGAGTGGAAGTTGAAACAGAATTTCGTCGATGCTATGAAATACGGCCAGAGATGGCCATGGTCGACTCTGATAAGGGCATAACTAATTTACATGTTCCTAGCGATATCATAGTTGACGCCTCGATGCCTGCGATGATTCGCGATGGCGGCATGATGTGGAATGCGCACGGTAAACTAAGGTCGACAAAAGCGGTGATTCCAGATACTAGCTACGCAACTATTTATCAGGAAGTTATTAATTTTTGCAAACATCATGATGCATTTGACCCTACAACCATGGGCACCGTGCCTAATGTCGGCCTTATGGCTCAAAAGGCTGAGGAGTATGGCTCACATGATAAAACATTTGTAGCGCCTGCAAATGGAACCATACGCATCATCACCAAAAGCGGAGAAGTGGTACTTCAGCATGAAAATATTGAAAAAGGTGACATATGGCGAATGTGTCAGGCTAAGGATGCACCCATTCAAGATTGGGTAAAGCTAGCCGTAACAAGAGCCAGGGCCAGCGGCATGCCTGCAATTTTTTGGCTTGATGCTAAACGTGGACATGATGCTCAGATGATAAAAAAGGTGAAAAAATACCTGAAAGACCATAACACAGCAGGTCTTCGAATTGAAATCATGACCCCAGAAAGAGCCATACGCCTAACCATGGAAAGACTGAAGGGCGGCAAAGACACCATTTCCGTTACAGGTAACGTATTACGCGACTATTTAACTGACCTATTTCCTATTTTGGAATTAGGCACTAGCGCAAAAATGCTTTCTATTGTGCCGCTAATGGCAGGCGGAGGACTTTTTGAAACAGGAGCCGGAGGCTCGGCACCAAAACATGTCCAGCAATTTACTGAGGAAGGTCATCTACGATGGGATTCGCTAGGCGAATTCCTTGCACTGGCTGTTTCGCTAGAAAATATTGCGACCAAAACAGGTAACCCGAAAGCACAAATTTTGGCAGACTCACTTGACAGGGCAACAGGTCGTCTCCTGGAAACAGGGAAGTCCCCCTCTCGCAAGGTTCGCGAACTTGACAATCGGGGTAGTCATTTTTATCTAGCCCTATACTGGGCTGAAGATCTAGCAACACAGAAAGACGACCTCGACCTTCAAAAGATATTCCGCGAGTTATCACAAAAACTTCGCGATAACGAACAGCTTATTGTTGATGAGCTTATTGCTTGCCAAGGAGGCAAGACTGACATTGGTGGATATTACCAGCTTGATCCAGTGAAAGCTGAGAGGGCTATGCGTCCAAGCGAGACTTTAAATACATTATTAAACAATGTTTCGTAATCAGTCTTTTTGAGATTATATTAGCCTTAATTGATGATTTTTCAGCTTTTGATGGAATCAAATCTACCAAGAGCTGAAAAATTTAATCGAAAACCTATGAATAAAACACTAATGACTCCCAATACTTTACCTTCGGTTATTTTATTAACTTCAATCATGTTGATTGGGGTATCCCCAGCGCAATCTGAAAGGCTTACTCTAGGCAGTCTGCCTATACCTGACACTGTTGGTAATATTTATGTCCAAAAACTTGCTAGCGATAGCTATTCAACTGATTTTTTAATTGTCATAAAAAGTCATGTTCCTCTCCACAAACATGCTCATCATACCGAAACTATCTACGTATTAGAGGGGACAGGGGAATTTCAAGAAGGCAATAAACACCTCGTGATAGGGCCAGGTGACTACCTAAGGATACCCAAAGGCACACCTCATGGCGTCAGGGTTACATCCTCCAAACCACTCAAAGTATTATCAGTTCAAGCCCCTGAATTTTTTGGCAAAGATCGCATCGCTGTAGAGAACCCCTAGATGAGTAATACCAGGACTCAAAATAAAGCTATCTACTCGCCTTTGCAGATTTTTTTCGGCTCTTTATTTTTTGGCCCACTCTCTATGTTGTATTTTCTCTGGAAAAATTTCGATACCATGAAAGAGCCCGTTAAAGCTAAAAAAGTCCCCTATTACGGCTCTATTTTTATTATTATTTTAATGACATGCCTTAAGTTAACCCCCTCTGAAATAAACCAACTAGTGCCTGGGATAGTCGTTCCTTTCCTCTACGCATTGGTTGCACTACAGATATCAACATCCTTGCAAATGAATAAAAAGACAATAATAACTAACCCTAATTACATATTTCAGCCACCATGGAAAGTTATAGCCTGCGGCGCAATGCTCTACCTACCTTGGCTTGCCATTAGCTTCTATATGCAGAGCTTGTAAAAAGCTATCATTAGAAACAAGCTATAAACTATAAGTTTCCCAGCCATTCATATAATATTCTGATTGATTCTTTAACAACGGAGAAAAATATGCCCGCCTATCTAATTGGAGAAGTCATCGTTACAGATGAATCATGGATTTCTGGATACGCCAAAAATGTGCATGACATTGTGCACAAGCATAGAGGGAAGTATCTATCTAGAAGTTCGAATATTACGCACGTAGAAGGAAATCCTACTGGGGCATCACTGATAGCATTGGTTGAATTTCCCAGTATGAATGCAGCAAAAGCCTTCGTTGAAGATCCAGACTATCAAGAATTTAGAGTGTCTCGCATGAAAGGAAGTATTAGCACTGTTCAGATAATAGATAGCAGCGATGCTGCGGGCACCATTCCATACCTTACAATAAGTTAATCTGGTTCCGTATAGCCACCTGATGACAGAGTGCGGTTTTTTATTTCTTTTTACTCTTTACCAGCTGAGTAAAAAATCGGACTCTCTTCATCTGACTTATTCGACTGTAAATCAAGTATTTTTTGCGCCGAGCTCAAGATGAAATCCCGAAAATTATCTTCTATGGGTGCTCTCTGTTTGTCAAAATTAATTTGCTCTTGCCTGCTTAATTGCCTCCAATTCTCTAAAATTGGAATATGCGAGGTAGCCTGAGCAAGCTGATTAAAAACCTGGTAACTGTCACTGTTATCTAAAGGGTGCAGCAAAGAGGACAATTTACTTATCCTTATAGCTGCTTCTGTTAAGCCTACCTGGCCTTGAATTAGCGCTGAAGCAATCACTCGAATACCATTTCGATAGCCAATCTGTCGTTTGACTAGCTCCTCCGAAAGAACGATGGCAGATTTTTTCTGTTGGAATTTTTTTTTGCGCACCTCTAGATAAAGAAAAAAGGCATACCCGCTCAAAAAAAGAAGTATTAATGCTGCGCTCACTATCAGTGCTGTGTAAAAAATTGGGTTCATGAGTGCTATCTTCGCTTACGTTACGCTAATGATCAAAAAATATCCGGCGTTAACGAAAACTCTCATATTTTCAGATCATCTTTTTGCCCTGCATCCGCCTGAAGCAGCGATGTATCTTCTTGATTCAAAGCCTCTTTGCTCCATGTCTCTGGAATTTTTCGCTTACTGTGGGCCCCTAAATTTCTGATATCATCAAACCTTTTGACTAGATTCCCTCGCCCGCTAACCAAGCGATTTTTAGCCTGATCCCAGGCATCTTGGCTTTTTCCTATATGACGCCCAACTTCATCCAAAGAGTCCACTACCAAGGCAAGCTGGTCGTAGAGTTTTCCCGCTTCTATAGCAATTCTTTCAGCGTTACGATTTTGCTTATCATAACGCCATACATTATGAACAGTTTTCAATACAACCAGTAAAGTACTAGGGCTTACAAGAAGAATTCCTTTGTCATAGGCATCTTTACACAAGGTGTCATCATTCTGAAGAGCCAACATAAAAGCTCCCTCTATTGGCACGAAGATCAACACAAAATCAAGCGTATTGATCCCTTCTAGCTGCTCGTAAGCTTTGCGGCTTAAGCCTGAAATATGATTTCTAATTGAATTAACATGCTGTTTTAAAAATAACTGCTTCTCTTTCGAGTCAGAAGCTCGACAGTAACGCTCGTAATCCGTTAGTGAAACTTTTGCATCGATAACCAAGTCTTTCTGATCAGGCATATGAATGATCACATCTGGATTTCGACGATGCCCCTCATCATTATAATGGGATGATTGAACCACGTACTCTCGACCCTTGGTAAGACCTGAATCCTCGAGTAATCGCTCTAATACAACCTCTCCCCAATTTCCCTGAAATTTACTATCCCCCTTTAATGCACTTGCAAGCTGAACCGCGTCTTCTCCGACTTGTTGGGCCTGTTTTTGCAATTCCACAACTTGTCCAATCAGTTTATTTCTATTGGCATTTTCATTATGATAGGCTTCTTCTACCTGCTTACGAAATCCAGTTATTTCCTCGCGTAACGGATCAATAGAAGAACTAAGGGCAAGCTTACTTTCCTGTGAGAACTTTTCTTGTTTCGCATCAAAAATTCGATTAGCTAAATTCTCAAATTCTTGACTTAAACTTTCACGTGCTTGTTTTAACAGCGCCAGCTGTTCTTCGTATCTAATTTTGTCGCTCTCTAGGCGAACCTCTAATGCGGTCTTATTAGAACCAAGCAACACAATATCTTTTTCTCGCGATGCCAGCATATCCCGAGTCACGCTTAGTTCATGAGTTAGGTTTTTCACCACTAGGTCATATGCAGTCTGTTTGTAGTGATTATTGACTCTGAAGGCCAATAAAGTAACTGCCACCCCAACAATAAAACTGCCAAAAATAAATATAAGATTATATCCAGCTATGCCCATAAAATATCTTGCTCCTAGCTAGGTCGTTATATTCAGTACCGCTGTTGGTGCCATTTATTCGAAAACTACAAAGCATCTCAGGACTAAAAGCTGTAGCCCAGTTATACTTAACATTTATTTGACAATCTCTGTTGTTTCTTATTGTTGATCAAGCTTTTGCGCTATCCCTCATAGAGACCTTATTGTACCACTCGAGAGATCGAGTATTTCCTTCTGGGATCTCCCTTTCAACCCATTTCGCAAAATCAACAGCACAAAAAGCAGTGATATCAGCCATTGTAAATGAA
>CAWURY010000019.1:0-32169 GCA_963925605.1 uncultured Porticoccus sp.
ATTAAAATTCTTAGGGGCATAATACTTAGCCATATGCGTATTCCAAGCACGCATAATTGGCAAACGCGCATCTATCCAGTCACGCAATGATACTAACGCTTTCATTAGCTAGTCTCCTGATCTACACCAATGACTACCACACTATCGGTTTCATAAGAATGTGGAGGGACATCTAAATTAGTGGGCGCAGGAACACCTGCAAATACTCGTCCAGCAAGATCAAATTTTGAACCATGACATGGGCAGAAAAATCCTCCGTACCAGCCATCTCCGCCCAGATCTTGGGCACCAACATCTGGACGAAACATGGGTGCGCAACCTAGATGAGTACACAGCCCCACAACAATTAAATACTCTTCCTTGCCTTCAATGGAGCGATGTACCCCATTAACATAACTTGGTTGTTTTGAGTTAAGCGACAAGGGGTCCCTAAAGACATCGTCATGGCCACTCAAGGCAGCAATTGTTTCAGGCGTGCGACGAACAACATAGACTGGCTTTCCTCTCCACTCGAATGTAACCATCTGCCCTGGTTCTATTTTAGAAATATTTACTTTAACTGGCGCACCCGCAGCTTTTGCTTTAGCACTCGGGCTCCATGAGCCGACAAAAGGAATAGCCGCAGCGGCCGCACCCGCAGCACCCACAACACAAGTAGCATTTGTCAGGAACCGGCGGCGTCCGTGATTAATACCGTCATCAGTCATGGCGCTCTCCTAGCAACTAAAATTGGCAATATTTTATGTATCAAAATTGATGAGAATAGTACTGAAAAATAAGGGTTTTTACAAGGAAATAGCAAAGAACAATTCATTTTTATGAGAGAAAAATAAAAACTTGATAATTTCTAATAACATCCCATCTTAACAGTGAGTTTATAAAGCCCAGTTCATTAAAAAACTCGCAAATTGCGAGTTTTTTAATGAACAAAGAATCTGTATTAACGCTTAGAAAATTGTGGTCGTTTCCGCGCTTTATGCAATCCAACCTTTTTACGTTCAACTTGACGAGCATCACGCGTTAGAAAACCGGCCTTGCGAAGCTGGCTGCGCAAACCCTCATCATACTGCAATAATGCACGAGCAATTCCATGACGAATAGCACCAGCTTGACCAAAACTACCTCCGCCAGCTACAGTTATATTCAAATCGAATTTCTTGATGCAATCAACTAGCTCTAAAGGCTGACGAACGATCATCCTAGCAACCTCTCTACCAAAATATTGGTCTAAAGTTCGACTGTTCACCGTGATGCTACCGCCGCCGCTTGCTAGAAATACTCTAGCAGATGAGGTTTTTCGGCGGCCTGTACCGTAATATTGAGAATCTGCCATAACTAAATTTCCGTTAAATATTTAAATCTTGGGGCTGTTGAGCACTATGTGGGTGCGCCTGACCAGCATATACTTTTAATTTTTTAAACATAACTCGACCTAATGGACCCTTTGGCAGCATGCCTTTAACTGCGCTTTGGATGGTACGTTCAGGTGCTTTTTCAATCAACTTTTCGAAACTTATTGACTTCAAACCACCAGGATAACCGGTATGGCTATGATAAATTTTATCTTTTGCTTTATTGCCAGTGACCTGGACTTTTTCTGCATTAATGACAACTATATAATCCCCAGTATCAACATGAGGGGTATATTCTGGCTTATGTTTTCCACGTAGTCGTGAGGCAATTACTGTCGCCATTCGACCCAGGGTCTTATCTGCTGCATCAACAATGTACCAGTCATGTTGGACTGTCTCGGCTTTCGCGCTGTATGTTTTCATCTAACTCTGCCTAACTAAAATTTGGTGTGGCTATTACAAAGGAGCGCGCATTTTACAGAGCAGTCATGGTCATTTCAAGGAGATTCTGCATCTAATAGATAATAATTAGCTCACTTAAGTCATTCAGGCTGAAAAGCTAGCAATTTCCTCGACGCTAAATATAGATTAAGGTCGATGAGGTCTAGCTAGATAATCATAAGATTGCATTTCCAGGAGACGACTCGTAGTACGTCGAAATTCAAAGTTAAGTGCACCATCTTCATATAACAACATCAAGCTTACCTCGGCTGATAAAACAAGCTTTATGCTACGATCATAAAATTCATCGACCAAATTAATAAAACGTCTTGCTTGATCTTCATTTTTTTTCCCCATAATGGGGACATTAGAAACTAAAATAGCGTGGAAATCTCGGGATAGTTCAATATAGTCATTTTGGCTACGAGGAGTGTTGCAAATAACATTAAAATCAAACCAAACCACCTCTTTACCTAAACGACGGCATTGGATTTGACGATTCTCAACTTCCAGCTTTCCATCTACTATAACTTCGCTCAATAATGGGCAAAATACCTCAAAAGCCTCCATTAAAACCCTGTCGGCAGCAGGGCCTAGCGGAAAATGATAAAGTTCCGCTTGCTCTAAGCTACGCAAGCGATAATCTAACCCATTGTCAACATTAATGATGCTCGTATTCTGCTTTAGTAGCTCAATAGCAGGAAGAAAACGCTGTCGTTGCAGTCCATTCAAATAAAGTTCATCTGGCTCAACATTAGATGTAGCAACTAAAGTTACCTGTCTAGCAAACAGTAGTTCAAAAAGTTTGCCTAAAAGCATTGCATCTGCAATGTCAGATACAAAAAACTCATCAAAACATATCACGCGAGCTTCGTCAGCAATATTATCAGCAACTATATCTAGTGGATTTTTCTTTCCCTTAAGCAACTTGAGATCCATATGAACCCTTCGCATAAAACGATGAAAGTGGACTCTCATTTTCATCTCAAAAGGAAGACTATCAAAAAAACTATCCATCAGGTAGGTTTTACCTCGCCCCACCCCTCCCCAAAAATACAGACCCTGAATTGGGCCTGTATCACAAGGGAATGCAAGCTGTTTGCATAACTTTGCAAACAGTCCTTTTTTGGAGCGCACAAGTTCATCCTCTATCAGTCGCCCATAAAGCGACTGCAGTAAATCTACTGCAACCTCCTGGGCTGGGTCATAATTAAATCCATCTTGCTGAAGGTCTAATAAATATCGCTGTTTCGGTGAAGGTAATATAATGTGCATATACTCATGTATGGATTAACTACAAATAATTTCTATTGAGCGTAAACTCTAACGAGGCCTAGCAAAATAGGCAACGAGAACTCATACATTGACAAAGAAAAACTTATCCGTATATGTTTAGCATAAAAAAACAAACCATTAAAAATATCACCCAAGACACCCTACATCTTTGTAGACTACAGCTATTTAAGGATAAGATATGATCATGGCACTCAATTCAATAAACTTTACGGAGATCATATCTTGCTGACTTCGACTTTATTTGTAAATTTATTATTCTTAGGCGCAGGGATTGTCGCTGGCTTCTTTTTAGCGAAAGCTCTTCGTCCTACCCAAAAAGAAAGCAAAAATCAAAAAGCACTTGCAATTCAGCTGGCAGAAGCTCAAGACGATCTCAGTAATTATCAACAAGAAGTAGCTGCGCATTTTCGCAAAACATCTGAGGTTGTATCAGACCTATCCAAAAGCTACAAAAGTGTACTTGAAAACTTTGCTAGCGCAGCTCTTTATTTAACTACTGCTGATATCAGTCGTCAAATCATAAATTCTACATTTGACACGGACAAAACTGTGGACCTGGTCTCAAAAAATAATTTAAAGCCACCGAAAGATTATGCTCCAAAGGCTCCAGAGGGAGTTTTAAGCGAAGAATATGGCCTAAAAGAATACAGGTTTTTGACAAATACTCAGCATGCCTCATCAAATAGCGAGGCACATTTTACTTTAGAAGAAGACGATGATGATCCAACTTTAAATATCAGTTGACTAATTTTGATCATACCTATTATGCAAAAATAACTCAAAAACTTAGTTTTGTGGCACCACAACTACTATCAGAACGAAGGGAGCTCTCCGTGAAAAAAATTTATCACCTATTTAACTATTTTTTTTTCTGGCCAACCATCTCCGGGTTTTTTTTTGCTGGTCTTGTCTTTATATTTTTTCCCCAATGGATTAATGGCCAACAAGAACTTATACCTACACTCACACCAAAGCAAGCTGAAGTCGACTCATATAGCGCAGCGGTGCAAAAAGCTTCTCCGTCTGTAGTGAGTATTTATACGCAGAAAAAATTATCCTCTGACAGCCATTTATCTACTGATCCGTTTTTTCAGCAACTCTACAATAAGAGTCGGCTGCCACAACAGCAAAGAATGAAATCCTCGTTAGGCTCAGGTGTTCTGATGACCACTGACGGTTATGTTTTAACAAATCATCATGTTGTGGACGGTGCGGATCAGATCCTTCTTCAATTGCAAGATGGAAGAGAAGCGACTGTAACGGTAATAGGAAAAGATCTAGAAGTTGATCTTGCGGTACTAAAAATCAACCTAGACAATCTTACCCCAATGAAACTAGCTGATACCGATAAAATACAAGTCGGGGATATAGTGCTTGCCATTGGCAATCCTTTTGGCGTGGGTCAATCTGTATCTCAGGGAATTATCAGCGCAACCCATAGAAAAGGACTGGGCTTAAATGTCTTTGAAAACTTCATTCAAACAGATGCTTCAATCAACCCAGGTAATTCAGGTGGTGCTTTGATTGACACACAAGGTAATCTTGTCGGCATTAATTCTGCGATACTAGATCATACCGGATATGCAACAGGTATAAGTTTCGCTATACCCGCCAACACCGCTTTTGAAATATTAGAAGACATCATCAAGCACGGAAGGGTCATCAGGGGGTGGCTAGGAGTAGAGGCCAGCCAGCTAATGCCGCGGGCAGCAAAGCAACTTGCTCTTGATCCGCCATCAGGTTTAGTTATTACAGATGTCTACCCAGATACTCCAGCATTTTTTTCTGGATTGCTGCCTGGTGATGTAATTGTCCGTATAAACGATAGCTGGGCAACTGACAACGACAGAAGCATGAACATAATTGCCAACCTGTCCCCGGGGGACTTGGTGAAACTTGATGTGCTGAGAAACGGAAAGAGGAAAATTATAAATGCAATAGCAGGCACTCGACCAACAACTAACTAGTTACTTGTTGCTCTTTAAGCAATCATTAATCGATTTTTACTCATTGAGTAGCGTCTTCATTACGCTTAAAAGATATTCATTTTGCTCAGGCAAACCAATTGAAATTCTGAGATACTGCTTCAATCTAGGCTCGTCAAAATGACGAACCAACACACCTTTTTCTCTGAGACATTTCAGCAACTCAACAGCATTTTTCTTATTGTGGGTCACAAACAAAAAATTAGCTGCAGATGGCACAATAGAAAATCCTAAGCCAGCTAAAGCTACCGTCAATATTTCTCTAGATTCAATAACTTTCTGGCAAGTTTTTTCAAAATACGCATTATCATGAAATGCAGCTACGCCCCCCGCAATTGCTAAACGATCTATAGGGTAAGAATTAAAACTATTTTTTATTCGATTTAAAGCAACTATTAAAGATAGGCTTCCTACCGCAAACCCCACTCTTAATCCTGCTAAAGAGCGCGACTTAGATAAAGACTGTGTAACCAGCAAATTTGGATACAAGGCAACCAAAGTGATAGCGCTTTGTCCACCAAAATCTATATAAGCCTCATCTACGACCACAACTGAATCTTTATTACCCTTTAGTAAGGTCTCAATAGCTGATAATGATAATAATCGACCTGTAGGCGCATTAGGGTTAGGAAAAATTATACCCCCATTGGGCTTCTGATAGTCACTGATACTGATAGATAGATCTTCTGTTAACGAAACTAATTCGTAAGGCACTTGATACAAACAGCAATAAACCCGATAAAAACTATAAGTAACATCAGGAAACAAAATTGGGGTCTGCTGTTTAAAGAATGCATGGAAAATATGCGCCAAAACTTCATCCGAACCATTGCCCACAAATACCTGTTCAGTCGCAATATTGAACGTATCGGCGATTGCTTTCTTTAAAATTTCTGCACTGGAGTCAGGGTACAGGCGAAGCTGTCCATCTAACTCAGAAATAATAGCATCTCGCACTTTTGGTGATGGAGGGTAAGGGTTTTCGTTCGTGTTCAACTTAAGTAAATTCATATTTTTTGGCTGTTCGCCGGGAACATAAGGCCTCAGCTTATCTACAATGTCACCCCAATACTTATTATTTTCCATCTTGCAGTTGTCGCTCTCGATTGTAGCTTTTATAGTCAAAAGTCTAATCTATCTATTTCTTAATACGATACTCAGCAGCCCGGGCATGGGCTGTCAGTGACTCGCCTCTTGCTATAACAGAAGCTCTTTTACCAAGACTTGAAGCACTATTTTCATTGCACATGATCACTGAAGAGCGCTTCTGAAAGTCGTATACTCCTAGGGGTGAAGAAAATCTTGCAGTAGAGGACGTTGGCAGTACGTGATTGGGGCCAGCACAATAATCGCCCAAAGCCTCTGATGTAAAGCGACCCATAAAAATAGCACCTGCATTTCGAATTCTAGGAAGTAATTTTTCTGGATTAGCAACCGACAGCTCCAAATGCTCAGGAGCAATCCGGTTAATCAGCCCCACAGCCTCATCAAGGCTCTCAACCAAAATAAAAGCGCCGCGGCTTTCTAAGGAAGCCTTAATAATTGCAGCACGCTCCATAGTAGGAAGCAATTTTTCTATGCTAACTTTTACTCGCATCAAAAAATTAGCATCGTTACTAACCAGAATTGCTTGCGCACTCTCATCATGCTCGGCCTGAGAAAAAAGGTCCATGGCAATCCAATCTGGATCGGTTGTACCGTCACATATCACTAAAATTTCCGATGGTCCAGCCACCATATCCAGTCCGACATGCCCAAAAACCATGCGTTTGGCTGTAGCCACATAAATATTCCCCGGCCCAACAATTTTATCTACCTTGTGAATTTTTTTTGTACCATAAGCCAAAGCACCGATCGCCTGAGCTCCACCCAAGGTAAAGATTTGATCAACTCCGGCAATGGCGGCGGCGGCAAGGACCAGCGGGTTTAACTGACCTTTTGGGGCAGGAACCGTCATAATGATTTCACTTACACCGGCTATTTTTGCAGGCAATGCATTCATTAAGACTGAAGAGGGGTAACTTGCTTTACCTCCTGGAACGTAAATTCCCACCCTGTCAAGGGGGGTAATTTTCTGGCCTAACAGGGTTCCATCTGCATCATTATAACTCCAGGATTCTAATTTTTGATGCTGGTGATAATCGAGAATTCGCTTAGAGGCAAACGTTAGCGCCTCTCTCTCAATATCCTTAATGCTATCAAGTGCTTCCTTCATCTCTTCGCGAGAAATAAACAGTTCCTCAATATCAGAAATGTCTCTACCATCAAACTCCCTAGTGTATTTTATGAGGGCATCGTCTCCTCTTCGCCGAATATCTATCAATATATCGCTAACTAGTTGGTCAACTTTCAGGGTGGAGTCGCTTTCCCACTCCAGCAACCGATCAAGCTGTAAATCAAAATTGACACTATCTGATGACAGTTGCTTGATATGGATCAACTCTGGCAGCATATCTTAACCTACCGCCTGCTGAAGGCTATCTACTATTCTTTGAATACCTAAATATTTCATTTTCATCGCAGCTTTGTTTGCAACAAGTCTAGCGCTAATATCAAAAATTTTATCCCTAGACTCCAACCCATTTGCTTTAAGCGTGTCTCCAGTATCTACGACATCTACAATCTCATCTGATAACGCCATAATTGGTGCTAGCTCCATTGCGCCATAGAGCTTTATTATATCCACTTGACGTCCGCGTTCAGCGTAGAATTGACGGGCAATATTGACATATTTGGTAGCAACTCTAATACGTCCTGTTTTGGGCGGAACACCAATAACCCCTGCCGTCATTAATCGACATCGTGCAATATTCAAATCTAATGGCTCATATAAACCTTCAGATCCATGCTCAAGCAAGACATCTTTTCCTACCACGCCGATATCAGCTGCTCCAAATCTGACATAAGTGGGGACATCAGAGCTGCGTAATATCAATAAACGCAAACCTTTGATATTTGTATCAAATATCAATTTTCGACTCGTGTTAATTTCCTCAGCAGGTTTAATTCCTACTTTGGCCAATAAGGGCAGGGTTTCCTTCAGTATGCGCCCCTTGGTTAGGGCAATTGTTATTTCCATACCTTCTGATCTCTAATGTAGTCCTATGAATGCTTTTAGTAAGTCTAACCAGGAATTCGGCGAATATTAGCTCCCAGCTGCTGAAATTTTTCTTCGATACGCTCATAGCCACGATCAATATGATAAATCCTATCAACCACCGTGTCTCCATCTGCAACCAAACCTGCAATAACCAAGCTTGCTGAAGCACGCAGGTCTGATGCCATTACCGGCGCAGCTTTCAAACGCTCCACACCTGTTACACTAGCAGTATTCCTATCCACACTAATAGTTGCACCCATACGATTTAGTTCATGTACTTGCACTAGGCGATTTTCAAAAACAGTCTCGACAATAACTGCAGAGCCTTCGGCAACAGCATTAACAGTTGTTAGCTGCGCCTGCATATCCGTCGGGAATCCTGGATAAGGCGCTGTTACAAAACTAACTGCTTTGGGTCTTTTTTTCTCCATGTCTAGCTGAATCCAATCAATTCCTGTAGTTATTATAGCGCCCGCTTCTTGCAGCTTTTTTAATACAGCATCCAGAGTCTTAGGGTTTGTGTCTTTAAGTTTAATCTTACCTCTAGTGGCTACGGCGGCGGCGAGATAAGTCGCCGTTTCAATTCTATCCGGCATTACTCTGTAGCTACCCTTATGAAGAGACAGGACCCCCTCGATCACTATCGTTGATGTCCCTGCTCCAGAAATTCTTCCCCCGAGAGTGTTAATAAATTGTGCCAAATCAACCACTTCCGGCTCACGCGCAGCATTCTCAATTATGGTTTGACCTTCAGCAAGCGCTGCGGCCATCATCAGATTCTCAGTGGCTCCAACTGAAACGATACCCATTGTGATATGAGCACCCTGCAGGCGCCCATCAACACTCGCATTAATATAACCTCCATCTATATCAATTGAAGCACCCATTAGTTTAAGGCCCTCAAGATGCAAGTCAACAGGGCGACTACCTATAGCGCAGCCTCCGGGAAAAGATACTTTAGCAACACCATATTTTGCCAACATAGGGCCTAAAACCAAAATAGAAGCGCGCATCGTCCTTACTAGATCGTAGGGTGCAATATGATTATTAAGTGTAGTGGCATCGACCTCAACTTGCATTTTTTCGTTCATAGTGACCGTGACGCCGAGACAACCAAGCAGCTCAAACATAGTGGTAATATCATGGAGATGAGGAATATTAGATACCATTACAGGGCCGTCTGCGAGCAAAGTAGCGGCCAAAATAGGTAGGGCTGCATTTTTTGCCCCAGAAATACGAATTTCTCCAGACAGCGGACCGCCTCCAGAGATCAACAGCTTATCCATTAAAAATCCTTTTTTGTACAAGAGCAATACTTAGGGGCGATCCGATAAACTACAGTGCTTGGTAAAATTACTGTAATTGCCATTCTTCTAGGGTAAATGTTTTCATATTTACAGCATGAATAGACCCGTCAGAAATACAGTCACGCAGTACCGTATAAACCAATTGCTGTCGCTGAACAGGTCTAAGACCAAAGAAAATCTGCCCAACTACAACAATATTAAAATGCCTGTCATCGCCTTCAACTGTTATTTCACAATCAGGCAGACCTGAAAGTAATAAAGTTTTTATGTCGGCAGGGCTCATATATATCTCCTAGCTCCTAATTAGCAGAAGATGACCAGTTATCAATCACTTTGTCGATATCTCCACCAAATTGTCCCGCTCTTTGAATAAATTGATTTCGAAAAATCTTTCCTAAATTTATACCATTAATAACTAAATTGGTTACTTTCCAAGAACCGTGATGAGTTAAATTCATTGAATAAACCAGAGGGAAGACACCATCTGAGCCACGGATTTCTTGTACAACTTTTATTGATTTGAGGCCATTAATGTCTTCTGTTGGTGGCACAACGACAATAGACTGCTCGCCATAAGACAGTAAACCGCGACCATAGGTTTCGATAAGTTCCCGTCTAAACGTAACAGCAAAACGATTGCGCTGCTCAACACTAGCGACTTTGGCATACTGCCCCATCACCCTAAATGCGATCCAGTCAAAATCAATAACATTATTTAGCAATGCATCAAGTTCTCCAAAAAAAAATTCTGGGCTCTTAGCAAAAGTTTCTCTATGAATCGAAATAGTTTTCAATAATTCCTGTGTGACCCGCTCTACCAAATCATGCGGTTTTTGTATCTGCGTTGAATCAGCAGGGTCAGCATTTGTATTTGCAATAGAGGACGCAACTACAGAGGACACCAAAAACAAAAAAAGCATGCCTATTGTTAAGCTTAGATACCTGCGGAGCATTTTCAGATTCCTTATAAACCTTTATTTGATTGACACTATTACCAACTTAATCCAATTATGAGAACAGTCTGGGCCGATATCACGAAAAATAGCTGACTTAGAAACGCCTGCACTATAACATTGCACATCTAATTTACGAAATACCCTCCAGGCCAAAATTAAGGAATTAAAGTTAAAATGGAAATGTTGAGTCTTGCAATTTTAGCAGTACTGTTTGGACTAATAGGCTTGGTTTGGGGAGCTGACCGTTTTGTTACAGGAAGCGCTGCAGTTGCGGATAATTTTGGCATTTCACCCATGGTGGTTGGCCTTACAGTTGTATCTATAGGCACATCTGCGCCAGAAATTCTTGTTTCTATCAATGCATCCTTAAATAATGCTGGGGCTATGGGCATAGGCAATGCTATCGGTTCGAATCTAGCCAATATCGGGCTAGTTTTGGGTCTCACCGCTCTTATTTGCCCAATTCCACTTCGTCATGATTTACTTAAAATAGAAGCATTTGCACTTCTGGCTGCGACTTTTCTTGCCGGCATATTTCTGTATGACGGGAACCTAACTCGCGTTGAGGGGGTAATTCTTTTTGTTACTACTTTTCCAGTTTTCGCTTTAATTTTTTATTACAAAAAAAATACCTCTCGCATAGAAAATTTAGACTCAAGCAACGACACCCATTCCACTTCAACTAAAAAGGCTTTAATCTTTCTCTTAATGGGCCTCGGAGGCCTGCTCATCTGTTCAGATTTACTAGTCTGGGGTGCTAAAGAACTTGCTCAATTTTTTGGTGTAAGCCAGCTTGTTATTGGTCTAACTATTGTCGCTATCGGAACCAGCCTTCCAGAATTAGCTGCCTCAGTACTTAGTGCCATTCGTGGCCACCACGACATCGCCATAGGGACTATATTTGGCTCTAACTTATTAAATTTATTGGCTGTGATGGCTGCACCAGGAATAATTGCCCCATTAGTGCTAGGCAAAGAGGTTTTTCTTCGAGACTATTTGTCCATGAGCTTATTAACGCTAATACTAACTGCCATGATTGCATCATCGCTATGGCTGGGGCAAAAGCATCGTCGCCAAGCAACGATGTCAAAAAAAACAGGGCTTGTTCTATTGTCGCTATATGCACTTTATTGCGTTGTTCTTATATTTGGAGGTTAAGGCATGCCTTCCTTCTTAACCTTAAAGATTGTTAACCGGAACTTACTGCCGTTATACTAACAAAAATAGAGCTAAACATGACCAAAAACGACTATTTAGAGGTGGCCAAGCGGACTATACGCATGGAAGCTCAAGCTATTGGGTTGCTGGAACATCGTATTGACAACGATTTCATTCAAGCCTGCGAGTTAATGCTCGGATGCTCAGGTCGTGTTGTAGTGACCGGTATGGGGAAATCAGGCCATATTGGCCGAAAAATTGCTGCAACTTTAGCTAGCACAGGCACTCCAGCATTTTTTCTGCATCCGGGCGAAGCAAGCCACGGCGATATCGGTATGATCACCGGAAAAGATGTAGTTTTAGCCCTGTCAAACTCAGGAACTACATCTGAGGTAGTTACACTGTTACCTCTAATTAAACGTATAGGTGTTCCTTTAATTAGCATGACCGGAGACTCTCTCTCGACCTTAGCTGTAAGCGCAGAAGTCCATCTAGATGTACAGGTATCTTGCGAGGCATGCCCTCTTGGTTTGGCTCCTACAACTAGCACGACTGCGACTCTTGTTATGGGGGATGCTTTGGCTATAGCGTTACTGGAGGCAAGAGGATTTACTGCTGAAGATTTTGCTTTTTCTCATCCAGGAGGAGCGCTAGGGCACAAATTACTGTTAAAGGTACAAGACATAATGCACAGTGGCGAGAAAATTCCAAAGGTAAGTGCCAATGATTCCCTGAGCCATGCACTACTTGAGATGTCGAAAAAAGGGTTTGGTATGACCACTGTGATCGATGATTCTGGGATGCTTTTAGGTGTATTCACTGACGGTGATCTGCGCAGAACTATAGGCGCTAACATCGACACAAAAGCGACCCCTGTGGGTCAACTTATTCAAGCTAACTTCAAAGCAATCCATCAAGATGCACTGGCTGCTGAAGCTCTAAAAATTATTGAAGATTGTCAGATTACAGCTCTAGTAGTAGAAGACTCAAGCCATCATCCTGTTGGTATAGTGCATTTGCATGACATACTTCGGGCGGGAATTATCTAACTATGGCAATAAACAACCAGAAAGTTCTGAATCGGGCAAAATCAATTCGGCTACTGCTGCTAGATGTTGATGGGGTGCTAACCGATGGACGGCTATATTTCGGTAACAATGGCGAGGAACTCAAAGCATTTAATATTCAAGATGGTCTTGGCATTAAACTATTACAAAGAAATGGTGTCGAAGTAGGGATCATAACTGGTCGATCATCTGCGCTGGTAGCAAGAAGGGCGGAAGAACTTGGTATAAAATTAGTGATTCAGGGTAGAGAGGACAAGCTAGCTGCCCTAGAAGAAGCCCTAAGGGATGACAAAGAAAATCACTGCTATGAAATGCAAGAAATCGCATTCCTTGGTGATGATTTACCAGATCTTGCTGTAATTAGCCGAGTGGGGTTAGGGGTTGCGGTAGCTGATGCCCATAAGTTTGTAGCCAAACACTCTCATTGGCAAACCTCAAAAAAAGGCGGTTATGGGGCGGTAAGAGAACTAGCCGAATTGATCTTGCAAGCAAAAAACACCCTCGATTCAATTTTACTGGACTACCTCTAGAGAAATAAATCATTAGTAGGAATTATTTTTTTTAAAAATACACCTCATTATGCGCAATCTGCTCTTAACAATCATGTTTTTAGGTGTAACTGGAATTTTTTTATTATTCTGGGTTACACAGCCTGAAGTCTTTACGAAAAAGACCAGCTATAACTCAAGCGTTATCGACACAAAATTTGATAGCTACATGCTAAATATATCTATGCTTGAATTTAACAAAGAGGGAACCCTGGCATCCAAAATAGAGGCTGCTAATACTAGTTACTTCAAAACAAATAATCGCCTTAAGTTCACTAAACCAAAATTCACGCACTACCAAACAAAAGATTCCATCAAACCCTGGCATCTTAAGGCAGCCAAAGGCGAGACAACTAATGATGGCAAGAGTATACTATTTAAAGAAGATGTTTATGCATGGAAAGATCTAACTAATGGGGGAAAAAGTGAATTTAGGACCGAAGAGCTGATCCTGCATCCCAGCAAACATACTATTGAAACTGACCACAAGGTTAGAGTGATTAGTCCAAATGGAGAATCTGTAGGCGTCGGAATGAAAGGAAATCTAAACACAGAAGTGTTCAAGTTGCTCTCTGAAGTCCAAGGAGTCATCCATGGTCGCTAGGCTTATTCTTTTGCTAACTGCATTCAGCTGGTGTGCATTTTCAATTGCGCTCTCTGATGATAGAGAGGCGCCTATTAAAATCATATCAGACCGTGCAGAGCAGAATGAACAGAAAGGCACCGCCACCTATGAAGGCTCTGTAGTTGTCCAACAAGGAAGCATGAAAATTAATGCGGATAAAGTAACTGTCACGACTGACACCAAAGAAGGCGATAAGATTGTGGCTATAGGAAGTCCAGCTCTCTACCAGCAAATTCAAAATACTGGAGGCGGGCTTGTTTTAGCAAGCGCTAATATTATTAACTACTCTGTTAAAGATAACAGAGTTGGACTAACAAAAGATGCTAGTCTCGAGAAAAATGGTACAACCATAACTGGGGATAAAATTGACTACGACCGAAAAGCAGCAACTGTAAAAGCCTCTTCTGAGAAAAACAAAAAGAGTCGTATAGAAATGATTATCCCCTCCACTAATTAAAAAGGCCATATTTATGGCAGTACTCAGGGCTCTTAATCTTTCTAAAAGCTATAAAAAACGACCCGTCATTCGGGATGTTTCACTTTGCGTAGAAAGTGGCGCCATAGTTGGCTTATTAGGGCCAAATGGTGCCGGGAAAACGACATGTTTTTATATGATAGTTGGCTTAATCGCACAAGATGGTGGGGAGGTTTTCATTGGAGAGGAGAATATCACCGGCTTGCCAATGCATGGGCGCGCAAAAAAAGGCCTCGGTTATCTGCCCCAAGAGGCATCTATATTCAGAAAGATGAGTGTAGAAAATAATATTTTAGCTATCCTGGAAACACGACATGACCTCGATAAGGCTCAGCGTGAAAATAAAACTCACGAATTATTAGAAGAGTTTCATCTTACTCATATTCGAAACTCTATGGGGCTTAGTCTTTCAGGAGGTGAGCGCCGAAGAGTGGAAATTGCTAGGGCCTTAGCTACAGAGCCTAAATTTATTCTCCTTGATGAGCCTTTTGCCGGAGTCGATCCCATCTCTGTAAATGAGATTAAGAACATTATTCGACATTTGAAAAGCAAAGGAATTGGTGTTCTGATCACTGATCATAACGTACGTGAGACTCTCGATATCTGCGAGCATGCTTATATTATCGGCGAAGGGGCAGTTATTGCGGAGGGGCAGGCCTCCGAAATAGTGGCTAATAAGGAAGTTCGAGATATATATCTAGGCGAAGACTTTGTACTTTAATAGCAATTATCCCGCTTAGTCTGTTTCAGAAATTTCAACTATGTTGGTATTATTCCAACTTAGACATAAGAATTGCTTAATGTGACGTCTCATGCTCAGGCTAGAATTTTTTATCTAAAAACTAGAGTTACCATAAAGCCCCATGAAGCCAACCCTGCAGTTAAATCTTACTCAAAGACTAGCAATGACGCCGCAGCTCCAGCAAGCCATACGGTTTCTTCAGCTGTCCTCGCTGGATCTCCTTCAAGAAATTCAACAAAACTTATATAGCAACCCACTTCTAGAACTTGAAGAAGAGATGGAGAATTTAGACATCCTTGAGGAACAGTCCACCAATGAACCCACAGTGAGATCCACCGAGGATCTCACTGCAAGTGACCGGGAAGAAAAAACACTGGAAGAGTTGTCCCTCGATACCAAATGGGACGATGTTAACGAGCTAACTAGCAACAAAATAGCGGAAAATAGGGTTTTTGAGGGGGATGAGGAGCTCGATCGAACCGCTAACTCCCTCAAGGATCATCTAATATGGCAACTCAATCTAGCACCTCTTTCTAAGATGGGATTCTTAATTGGAGAGTATATTATTGATTCGATTGACGCGAATGGAATGTTTACTGTAGAAGCCAAGGACATCCAAATATTGCTAGGTGATACCACAAAACTTGAGGATGTGCATGCAGTGCTATATCAAATACAACAGTTTGATCCCCCGGGAGTCGGAGCAAGAACTCTCTCTGAATCACTGTTAATACAACTAAATCAACTCCCAGAGAACACGGTGCATCTAAATGAAGCCAGACTATTGGTATCTGATTATATTGATCTGGTGGGCGAAAATAACTATCAACAAATCCAGAAAATTACCGGATACACCTCGGCAACTATCAATTCAGCCATACTTTTAATAAAAACTTTATCGCCTCACCCGGGAGACAAATGGAACAACGAACCCATAGGATATATTACCCCTGATGTGCGCGCCCACAAGTCAAATGGGGTCTGGCATGTATTGTTAAATGAGAGCATCACGCCAAAACTGAAAATTAATGAACACTATGCATCTTTAGTCAAACGAGGAGATTCCAGCCAAGAAAACGACTTTATAAGAAGCCATTTACAAGAAGCAAAATGGCTTATTCGAAGTATAGAAAATCGCAACGAAACTCTATTAAGAGTTGCTTCCTGCATCGTCAAACAACAACAAGAGTTTTTCAAACAAGGGCCGATCGCCATGAAGCCTATGATTTTAGAAAATATAGCAGAAGAGTTAGGACTTCATGAATCAACCATATCCCGGGCAACTACCCAAAAATACATAGACACACCACTGGGCGTCTTTGAGCTAAAGTATTTCTTCTCAAGTCATGTAAAAACATCACATGGAGAAAGGTTTTCATCTACGGCGATTCGCGCTATCCTAAAAAAAATTATCAGCACTGAAGATCCAGCGCGCCCTTTGAGTGACAGTAAGCTAACATTCTTGCTGCATGAAATGGATATTCAGGTTGCACGCCGTACGATTGCTAAGTATAGAGAGGACGCAGGCATTGCTACTTCTAGCAATCGAAAACACACTCAAATCATTTACGATAAAAAATAAATGGAGCACCATATGCAACTAAGTATTAGCGGTCATCATCTAACTATAACTACCCCAATTAAAGAGTATATTGCAAACAAACTAGAAAAATTAGAGCGCCACCATAACGGTATTACTAACATTCATGTTATTGTCTCGGTAGACAAACTGCTACAAAAAGCGGAGGCCACTATACATATCAGTGGCGGAGAATTGTTCGCCGCCTCCGAACACGGAGACCTATATGCAGCAATAGATTTACTTGCAGATAAGTTAGACAGACAACTTATTAAACACAAAGAAAAACATCGAGAAAGATGATCATACATGAAGCTATCTGATCTAATTCCATTTGAAAACATTGTCATCAACGCTGCGGGGAAAAGCAAAAAAAGAATCTTAGAGGATCTATCCCTCTTTCTTTCAAGTCGAGTCAATGCTATTGACTCAGAAAGATTGTATCAGGGCTTGCTTGCACGAGAGCGCCTGGGCAGCACGAGCATAGGAGAAGGGGTAGCAATACCACATTGTCGGATGCCTGGATGCGAAAAAATTACAGCGGCTTTTTTTCAGCTAGCCAACCCAGTAGATTTTGACTCCACAGATAACATATTGGTTGACCTAGTGTTTGCTTTGATTGTCCCCGAGGAGCAAAACAACGCACACTTAGATGCACTTTCATCCATTGCAGAATTACTGCAGGATAAAAAAATCTGCGAAATACTAAGGAATTCCCCATCTAAGGAAGTGTTTTATCAAGCGATAAAAAATAGAGATGATTAAGAAAAAATGAGACTTATAATTGTCAGCGGGCGGTCTGGTTCTGGTAAAAGCACAGCCCTTAATATGCTAGAAGATGCTGATTTTTCATGCATAGATAACCTGCCTGCTAAGCTTCTTCTTGGATTAATCGAGCATGCATCTCACTTTAAAAATAGCCATCGACATAACAATTTAGCCGTAGGCATTGACGCAAGAAGCCTAGAAAATGACTTAACTCAACTACCCGCAATTCTTAACCAAATTAAAAATTATGGTGTGAACTATGAAATAGTATTTCTCGATGCATCTAACGATGTGTTAATTCAACGATTCAGTGAAACAAAGCGAAAACACCCGCTAAGCTCCAACAAAGTAGCAATCAAAGAAGCTATATTGTTAGAAACAAAACTGCTGGATCCTATTTCTACTTTAGCAGATCGCAAAATTGACACCAGCAAAATGAACCTCCATCAGCTCAGGAGTGTTATAAGAAAACAGTTAATTCCAAGCAATGAAAATACCATTTCTATTCTATTTGAATCTTTTGCATTTAAGTATGGTGTGCCAACTGATGCAGATTTTGTTTTTGATGTTCGTTGCCTGCCAAATCCATATTGGAACATTGAGTTACGAGGTTGCAACGGCAATGAAACCCCAATCATTAAATTTTTTGAGCAAGAAAAAGAAGTATCTCAAATGCTGTCAGACATCAGCACCTTTCTGGCATGCTGGCTTCCAAAATTTCAAAAAACCAATCGCAGCTATGTCACTATTGCAATTGGTTGCACTGGGGGACAGCATCGCTCTGTATATACTAGCAACATGCTAAAAAAAATCTTTGAAAAAGATTATACCAACACTCAAACATGGCATAGAGAGTTGAGCTAACTTAACGGGCAACCTAATGATTAATATGTCACAATTAATAAGCACAAAGCTCACTATTATTAACAAGCTAGGCCTTCATGCTCGTGCAGCAGCAAAGCTGGCATCTACTGCGAATAAATACAGTTGTACTATAAAAATAGGTCGAAGCCAAGATAAGTTAGTGGATGCCAAAAGTGTAATGTCCTTGTTATTACTTGCGGCAAGCAATGGTACAATCTTACACTTTGATATTCAGGGAAGTGACGCAGAAAAAGCATACAAAGATATAGAGCAATTGTTAGCCAGCCGATTTAACGAGGCGCAATAAAACTAGATGCCTCTTGGCAAAAGATATGCAATGACTGCTGTAAATTTTACAGCACCCACCCATAAACTATTTTCTGGTCTATAGCGATAACCAAGGACGCTTTTCCAATGCAAGGACATAACGAAAAAGTTAGCCGGCTCTCTCAGCTTGCGAGCATTCACGAGTTAACGGATTCCAGTAATGTTCGCTTACTAAGCTATATGCTTAATCACTTGACGCCTGCTGATATTGCCCACCAAATAGAATCAGCGCCGCCTAAAGCACGTCGAGTCCTGTGGGACCTGATAGATAAAGAACTTGAAGGTCAGGTGATAGGAGAGTTGAGCGAAGAGCTTAGTGGAGAAATTCTCAAGGAAATGGAGAGCCATGAAGTAGCCTCTCTGACAGAAGGTCTAGATCCAGACGATATAGCAGATATTCTTCAACAACTGCCTGAACAAGTCATCCCGGAAGTGCTACAGGCAATGAGCGCACAAGACCGGCTTCGAGTCGAAAGTATTCTTAATTATGCCGAAGATACAGCTGGCGGCCTAATGAATACTGATACCATTACTGTAAGGCCAGACATAACAATTGATGTTGTAATGCGCTACCTAAGACGCCATGAAGAGCTTCCTAATACTACCGATAGCATATTTGTAGTCAACAGAGAAGACTCTCTTCTAGGTATTCTACCTCTTGGTAAATTGTTGACCTCCAGCCCAGATATCACAGCCAGAGAAATCATGGTTGCTAGGACTGAGGGTATCTATGCAGATATGCCTGATTCCGAGGTTGCGCACTTATTTAAAAAAAATGATTGGGTGTCTGCTCCAGTAACAAATCAAGAAAACAAATTATTAGGGCGCATCACTATTGATGACGTGGTTGACGTGATGAGCGATGAAGCTGACCATTCGCTGCTTAGTCTAGCGGGACTAAGTGATGAGGAGGGGACATTTACCTCTATTGGACGAACAGCCCCCAGAAGGGCAATTTGGCTTGGCATTAATTTAATGACTGCCATTTTAGCCTCTTCGGTAATTAATATTTTTGAAGCTACAATCGAAAAAGTAGTAGCGCTAGCTATACTAATGCCCATTGTGGCAAGCATGGGGGGAGTCGCGGGCAGTCAAACGCTTACTGTTGTAATTCGCGGCATGGCACTAGGCCAAGTCGGCCGGAGCAACCTACGATGGCTACTAAGCAAAGAATTTGCTGTAGGTGCTATAAATGGGGTACTTTGGGCATTAGTAATGGGTGGAGTCGCAGCGTTCTGGTTTAAGGATCCGGTAATTGCTGTGATTATTTCTTCAGCAATGGTTATAAATCTAATCGTAGCGGCATTGGCTGGAGCCACGCTCCCGGTAATTCTGAAGTCTTGTCGAATTGATCCCGCTCTAGCGGGAACTGTTGCATTAACAACAATTACTGATGTAGTGGGCTTCTTTTCTTTTTTGGGACTAGCTACAATATTTTATGGTTAATCGCATATGACTGACAGACTAATCACCAACCCCGATCTATTTCCAGATCTCGCAGAAAAAAATCCTATTAAGCCTATCGTCAAAAGTAAATCTGCCCTAAAACGTGAAATGACCAGTTTGCAAAAGATTGGCGAAAAACTTATTAATCTTTCTCCTGGAAAACTAGCAAAAATCCCAATGTCAGAAGAGCTTTTCGAAGCGGTAATGCTAGCAAGACGACTAAAAAATCGTGAGGGGAGACGCAGACAAATGCAATATATTGGAAAATGTATGCGATCTGCTGATAGCCAAAAAATTACAATGGCACTTGAATCCTTTGACCATCAAAGTGAAGGCTTTCGACAAGAGCAACAAAAATTAGAGCAATGGCGGGATCGACTTATAGCTGAAGGAGACAGAGCTATTAGCGAGCTAATGTTAGTGTCTCCAGATATAGATAGGCAGCACTTAAGGCAACTGATTCGGCAGGCACACAAAGAGGCTATGAAAAATAAACCTCCTGCTGCAAGCAGGAAAATTTTCACATACCTTCGAGATAGCTGAGGGGGTATTAGAACCTAGGGGCTCGTTTTCGCTCATTTTCTGTGAGTAGCTTCTTGCGTATACGAACTGATTTTGGTGTCACCTCTACCAGCTCATCATCTTGAACGAACTCAAGTGCCTGCTCTAGGCTATGATGTATAGGCGGAGACAAGACCAAATTTTCATCTGTACCAGCAGCACGTATGTTGGTCAATTGCTTAGCTTTTGTTGGGTTAACAGGCAGATCATTGCTACGAGCATGAAGGCCTATAACTTGCCCCTCATAAACTTCAGCGCCATGACCAAGAAAAAGGCGTCCGCGTTCTTGTAAATTGAATAGAGCGTACGCCAAAGTCTTTCCTCTCACCATTGAGACTAAAACGCCATTTTGGCGTTTAGCTAAATCTCCTTGCTTGGCTGGACCGTAACGATCAAAGATACTGGTCATTATGCCTGAACCACTGGTCATCGTTAGAAACTGCGAACGAAAACCAATTAGCCCACGAGAAGGCACTATGAACTCTAGGCGAACCCTTCCTTTCCCGTCCATCTCTATATTCCCAAGCTCAGCTCTACGCAGACCAAATTCTTCCATTACAGAGCCTTGGTGCTGTTCCTCAACATCAATAACTACCTGCTCGAACGGCTCAAAAATTTCACCATCAACTTCTTTCGTAATAACCTCTGGTCTTGACACTCCAAGCTCAAATCCCTCACGACGCATATTTTCAATCAAGACCGACAAATGCAACTCGCCGCGGCCAGAAACAACAAATTTATCTGGCGTATCGCCCTGCACCACCCTTAATGCAACATTATGAATTAATTCTTGCTCTAGACGCTCTTTTATATTGCGAGAAGTGACAAACTTTCCTTCAAGGCCAGCAAAAGGAGAATTATTTACCTGAAACGTCATGCTTACCGTTGGCTCATCAACTGTCAGAGGTGTCAAGGGTTCTGGATGATCTGGACTGCATATTGTGTCAGAAATATTGAGCTTATCGATGCCTGTGACACACACAATCTCACCCGCTTCCGCCTCAATAACATCTACACGCTCAAGACCACTATAACCCATAACTTGAAGCACTCTACCTTTGCGAGAGACTCCTTCGCTATCGACTATAACAATCTGCTCGTTAGGCTTTAATTTTCCACGAGTGATCCTACCCACACCAATAACGCCAACATAGCTATTATAGTCCAATGCACTGATTTGCATTTGCAGGGGGCCGTCTCTATTGACTGCCGGAGACTGAACTTTATCGACTATCATCTGCAAAAGAGGCGTCATGTCTTCTGCTAAAGATTCAGGCTCATAGCCAGCAACCCCATTCAAAGCAGAAGCAAATATTATAGGAAAGTCCATCTGTTCATCGGTAGCGCCCAATCGATCGAACAAATCGAACACCTGATCTACGACCCAGTGAGGCCTTGCTCCCGGGCGATCAACTTTATTTACAACCAAAATAGGATTTAATCCTTGCTCAAAAGCTTTCTGAGTAACAAACCGAGTTTGAGGCATTGGTCCATCTACAGCGTCCACCAATAATAAAACTGAATCAACCATTGAGAGTACACGCTCAACCTCTCCCCCAAAATCAGCATGTCCAGGGGTATCTACAATATTGATATTATATCCGTTCCACTTGAGAGCTGTATTTTTAGCAAGAATGGTTATGCCGCGCTCTCTTTCCTGATCGCTTGAATCCATTATTCGCTCTGAATTCATATCTTTTCGATCGAGGGTGCCCGATTGCTGAAGAAGCTTATCGACTAAAGTGGTTTTACCATGATCAACATGGGCAATAATGGCAATATTCCGAAGATTTTTGATCACAAGACTGATCCTAAGTTGGCAAAAAAACGGCATTATACTGATCTGGGCTATTTGGAGATAGCAAAATACATGAAAAAGCTCACTTTAGTTTGTTTAAACTTAAAATATGCCACCATAATTACAGTTAATGCTTACATCACATGCTGTAGAAATAACCCAAGCTAAATGGAAAAAATAAAGTGGTTTACAAAATATATCAATAAATGCACTATAAATGGTCTTAAACTGCCCTATAAATGATCTTTATGGTACTACCATGGTGCAATTATATTTTCTAGGACGCTATTATTGAACCCGTTGATTGAATCCGTTGGCCAATTATAGTATTGGCATAATTTTTGCTTTAGTAACTACTACTAGCAGGGGTAGCAATAAAAAATTACAGCTGATATCTAGAATAGAAAACCGCTAATGAAGCATTTTTATATTGTAGCTAGGCATACTTAAACTTGGAGGAACAAATGTCACAAACTAAAAAACTTATTACAGAAAGTGAAGCGCGCTGGGTAGATCTTCGCTTTACGGATACAAGAGGGAAAGAGCAGCATGTGTCTTTTCCATCTAAAGATGTAGATGACGAATTTTTTAAAGTCGGTAAAATGTTTGATGGTTCATCAATTGAAGGCTGGAAAGGTATAAATGAGTCAGACATGATCTTAATGCCTGATGATACAACGGCTATTCTGGATCCATTTACTGACGAAGCAACCATAATTATCCGTTGCGATATTATTGAGCCCTCTACCATGAAGTCCTATGATCGCGATCCTCGTTCTGTTGCAAAACGAGCCGAAGAATATCTAGCTACAACAGGATTAGGCGATACTGCATTCTTTGGTCCAGAGCCAGAATTCTTTGTTTTTGATGATGTCAAATGGGGCTCCAATATAAGCGGCTCTTTCTACAAAATTAATTCTGAAGAAGGGGCATGGTCTTCTGGTTCTGACTACTCAGACGGCAACATGGGTCATCGTCCCGGGGTCAAAGGGGGCTATTTTCCAGTGCCGCCAGTAGACAGCTTGCATGATCTTAGAACTGCAATGTGTTCAGCAATGGAGCAAATGGGGCTAGACATTGAAGTGCATCATCATGAGGTAGCTACGGCTGGGCAGTGCGAAATTGGAGTAAAATTTAACACTCTCGTCAAAAAAGCTGACGAAGTTCAAATTCTCAAATACTGTGTACATAATGTTGCTCACGCTTATGGAAAAACTGCGACATTTATGCCCAAACCTCTTGTTGGTGACAATGGTTCCGGTATGCACTGTCATCAATCTTTCTGGAAAAATGGCGAAAATGCTTTTGCAGGAAATGGCTATGCTGGATTAAGCGAAACTGCACTTTACTATATTGGCGGAATAATCAAGCATGCAAAAGCCTTGAATGCTTTTGCAAACGCGTCCACCAATTCTTATAAGCGCCTAATTCCAGGATTTGAAGCCCCAGTAATGCTTGCCTATTCAGCTCGAAATCGCTCAGCGGCACTACGCATTCCTTATGTTGATTCACCCAAAGGAAAGCGTGTAGAGCTCCGATTTGGCGACCCAACAGCAAATCCTTACTTAATGTTTGCCTCTATGCTTATGGCCGGGATTGACGGGGTCATAAACAAAATACACCCAGGTGAACCTGCAGATAAAGACCTTTATGACTTATCTCCAGAAGAAGGCGCCTTAATTCCACAAGTGGCCGGAAGCCTGAGGGAGGCTCTGGAGGCTCTGGACAATGACAGAGATTTCTTAACGAAAAGTGGTGTCTTTACGGATGAAATGATAGACGCCTACATTGAATTAAAAATGCAAGATGTATACCGCGTAGAACATACAACTCATCCAGTTGAATTTGATATGTATTACTCTGTTTAAAAACTGCAATCTGGCAGGTCGGGCTGAGAATCTTGACAGCCCGACCTGCTGGCTCTTAAGTAAAAAATAGCGGCATAAAAAACCAAATCTTTAGGGGGTTTTTCGTAATTTCTACTATTCGCTAATATGCAAGAAACCAAACTTATAGCCAGCTAAAATCATGAAAAAAAATAACTTACAGAATCTACTTCTAGACAATCTTAGCGTATCAGTTATCTTGTTAGACGAAAAGCTAACAGTTTCCTATTTAAATCCTTCAGCAGAAAACCTTCTCGATGCAAGCTTGAGTCGTATTGCTGGAGCACCAATATTAAATTTCTTACAGTCCGGCCAAAAATGCTCTTTAGGGGAAGTGGTACATTTATGTTCTTTGGATAAAGCATTGAAGGAGGTCCAGCCCTTTACGCAGAGAGAGGCCAGCCTGCAACTTTTAGATGGCCGTCACATCACTGTTGATCTTACTGCCTCCCCTATTGTCTGGGGCCAAGAGAAAATGCTTTTGTTGGAGCTGCAGCCAATAGAAAGGTTATTGCAACTAAGTAAAGAAAACGAGCTATTGTCTACACACGATGCTGCACGTAATATAGTCCGCGGCCTTGCGCATGAAATAAAAAACCCTCTCGGGGGGATTAAAGGTGCAGCGCAATTACTCTCCGATGATTTAAGCAACCAGCCAGAGCTTCTCGAGTTTACTGGCATCATCTCTAGTGAGACCGATCGTTTATGCAGCCTAGTCGATCGATTGCTTGGATCAAACACTCTACCTGAACTCTTGCCCACCAACATACATGAAGTACTTGAGTACATCGTCTCGCTGACAGAAAAAGAAACGCTGGGCTATATAGAGATAGAAAGAAACTACGATCCAAGTATTCCAGAAATCAATGGCGATAGAGGGCAGCTAATCCAGGCATTGTTAAATATTGCCCGTAATGCTGTCCAAGCATTAAAAAACAGCGCGCAAAAAACCCCAAAAATTTGGATAAAAACTCGTATTGAAAGGAACTTCACCATTAGAAGCGTCAGCTATAGAATGGTTTGCTGCGTTGAAATTATTGATAACGGCCCAGGCATACCAGAAGAGATCCTTGATAGTATTTTTTTTCCAATGATCAGTGGCAGAACAGAAGGCATTGGTCTTGGTTTATCGATCGCTCAGTCAGCTATTGATGTTCATCGCGGTCTTATTAGATGTGAAACTTCAGTCGATAAAACTACTTTTTATGTGTACTTACCCTTAGGCTAATAAAATGAAACATACTGTTTGGATTGTTGATGATGATCGATCTATTCGATGGGTAATAGAAAAAGCGTTAGCTAGGGCAGGCATTGTGGTGGCAAGCTTTGAAAAAGGCAGTGACTTACTTAATGAGCTCAACAAGGCAACCCCTGATACTATAATCAGCGATATAAGAATGCCAGGGATCGATGGCTTGCAGTTATTAAAAAAAATTCACTCCTCAAACCCAGACATGCCAGTTATTATAACTACCGCTCACTCAGATCTTGATAGTGCAGTTGCAGCATACCAAGGGGGTGCCTTTGAGTATGTACCGAAGCCCTTTGACATCAAAGAGCTTGTCGCTGTAACGTTACGCGCAATTAGTTTTGCGCAAGAACAAAAAAATAATCTTATTACAGAAAAAAAAGCTTCTAGCCATAATAGTGAAATCATTGGAGAAGCTCCTTCCATGCAAGAAGTTTTTCGTGCTATAGGAAGACTATCAAATTCCAATATAACCGTTTTGATAAACGGAGAATCAGGAACTGGGAAAGAGCTTGTAGCTAAGGCACTGCATGACAATAGTCCGCGAAAAAATAATCGATTTATTGCACTTAACATGGCTGCAATTCCTCGTGACCTAATAGAATCTGAACTTTTCGGTCACGAAAAAGGTGCATTCAGCGGTGCAACTCATCGGAGAGAGGGTCGCTTTGAGCAAGCAAATGGCGGCACCCTGTTCCTTGATGAAATTGGGGATATGCCAGCAGAAGCACAGACAAGACTCCTTCGAGTGCTTTCAAATGGAGAATTTTATCTTGTAGGCGGTCACACACCCACAAAAGTTGATACACGAATTATTGCTGCAACCCATCAAAATCTAGAAGATCTAGTTTTGCAGAAGCGATTTAGAGAGGATCTGTTTCACCGATTAAATGTTATCCGAATCCACCTTCCAAAACTAGCAGATCGTCGAGAAGATATTCCTAAACTAATGAGGCACTTTTTAGAGGCGGCCTCTATAGAGTTAGAAGGGGAGGCTAAAGCCCTTTCTCCTGAAGCGGAGAAACACATGTGCAATCTTCCATGGGAAGGCAATGTCAGGCAGCTCGAAAATGTGTGTCGCTGGATTACAGTAATGGCTCCCGGTCGAGAAGTGTATATTGATGATCTTCCTCCAGAATTTTTAACTGCATCAAAAGACGTGCCTATTACTTTCGATTCATGGGAAGAGCAGCTCAAAAGCTGGGCAAAAAACGAATTAGCTTCTGGAAATACTGGTATTCTTACGAAAGCAACAGTAAGCTTTGAACAGATATTAATCGAAGCAGCGCTAACTCATACTGGCGGCAGGAAGAAAACTGCTGCCGAACTTCTTGGCTTGGGCAGAAACACTCTAACTCGAAAAATACAAGAACTTAATCTAATTGAAGCTAACGATCAGCCAGAGTGACAACCGCTTCTAAAAACTTCGACCTTTAGCGTGCTGAAGCGGCTTATGTCTTTATAACTGGCAAGCTTTGATTTTTCCATTCCATCATGCCACCGCTAAGCCTTAACACACTAAATCCTTGTTGCTGAAGTGTGCGCCCTATAGCTCCCGACTGTTGTCCAGCCTTATCGGCAACAATAAGCGCTTTTCCGCGATATTTTTCTAGCTCAGGTATACGGTCACTTAGCTTGCTGTTGGGGATATTAATAGCCCCCGCAATGTGTCCTGCATTGAATTCTCTTGTATCACGAACGTCGAGCAATACGGCCTCATCCGCATTAATCATTCGAGTGACTACATGAGGGGAAGTACTCTTTCCGCTTTTAGCACGTTCATTTATAGCAAACAAATAAAGTAACGCCATGAAGATGCTAACAAGCACCCATTGCTCACTTATAAAATTAAAGAATTCCAAAATATAAAACTCCATTTGTTATTTTTCACAGAATACAAAATAATAAAATTGCTAAATTATACACAGCGAATCCTATAACAGGAAACCATGATTGGCGCTAATTGCTCTTTGCCGGTAAGATTCTTAATTAGTATCTTTGAAAAAACCAACAGAGCCCAAAAAGTCATGACTGAATCGAAAAAACCGTTACTCCTTTTGATAATAGATGGATACGGGTACAGTAAAAATAAAAAATATAATGCTATCCATAATGCGAGAACACCCACGCTAGACAATCTCTGGGAGACCTGCCCCCACAGCCTCATAGGCACATCAGGAATTGCTGTAGGTCTTCCCGAAGGACAGATGGGAAATAGTGAGGTCGGCCATGTTACTTTGGGCTCAGGACGAATAGTGCATCAAAATCTATCTAAGATTAATAATGCCATCACAAATGGAGATTTTTTCACTAACCCGGCTTATATAAATGCTATAGATAAAGCAGTCGCCAAAGATACAGCAGTGCACATTCTTGGTCTGCTTTCTGCGGGCGGAGTGCATAGCCACGAAAATCATATAAACAGCATTATCAGGCTAGCCGCCCAAAGAGGGGCAAAAAAAGTTTATTTACATGCATTTTTAGATGGCAGAGACAGTCCGCCAAGAAGTGCCGAGGCCTCGTTAAGGGTTACAAATTCTATTTTTTTAGATCTAGGTGTAGGACGCATTGCTAGTATATGTGGTCGATTTTATGCCATGGATAGAGACCAAAGATGGGATCGCCTAAAGGCAACCTATGACATGTTGACGAAACCCTCGCCGGAAAATCAGGCTTCAAGTTCAATTGAGGCGCTGCACGCCAGCTACAAAGACAATCAAAGTGATGAATTTGTCCAACCTACTATAATCTGCGCTAAAGGCGAGCATCCTGTCACCATAAAGGATGATGATGCGGTTATTTTCATGAATTTTCGTCCAGATCGAGCAAGGCAAATCACCAATGCCTTTGTTGACAACAATTTTTCTGGATTTGATAGGGATGTAAAGCCTTTACTAGCTGACTTCGTAACGACCACAGAATACTCGTCGAATATAGCAGCGTCAGTAGCATTTCCCCCAGAAAACATCAGCAACTCACTGGGTGAACATCTAAGTAAGCTAGGGAAGACTCAACTAAGGATCGCCGAGACTGAAAAATATGCACATGTAACTTTTTTCTTTAGTGGCGGACAAGAAAGTTTTTTTGACGGGGAGTCAAGAATACTAATACCCTCTCCAAAAGTTGCCACTTACGACCTCAAGCCTGAAATGAGCGCCTATGAGCTTACACAAAAACTCCTAGAAGCAATTAATGGTGGCGACTATGACACCATTATTTGTAACTACGCCAATTGTGATCAGGTTGGTCATAGCGGTGTTTTTGATGCAGCGGTGAAAGCAGTAGAAGTAATCGATGAATGCATCGAAAAAGTAACACTAGCAATCAGAAATGTCGGGGGACAATGCCTCATTACTGCCGATCATGGTAATGTAGAACAAATGTTTGATGAAGATACCGGACAAGTTCATACTCAGCATACAATCTTCCCTGTACCTCTAATTTACGTAGGAGATAGAAAAATTTCTCTACTTCCCAGTGGTGCGCTGTCAGACATTTCCCCTACCATCCTGGCCCTTATGGATTTACCTCAACCGGCAGAAATGACAGGACAGTCTTTAGTTAAAACCCATTAATCTATTTCGGTCAGCGGCAATGAGCCTAAAGCAATTATTAAAATCAGCGGCATTGACGCTCATGCTAATCGCGCCAACATTAGCAGAAGACTCGAATACTCTACAAAATCTAAACAAGCTTAAAAGTAACATTCTGAATCTACAGAAATCCCTAGAAGGGGACGGAGAACATCAAGAATCACTTAATGACAAGCTTAAAAACACTGAATTATATTTAGCAGATTTAAATCTTAAGATCAAAGTCTTAGAAAGAAAGTTAAAAAATTTAAATCTTGAGCTTAAGGCGCTCTATACAGAAGACGCTGCCTTAAAAACATCCCTGCAAAGCCAGGAAAAATTGATAGTAGGCTATATCATCTCTTTGCACCGTCAGGGTGGACAAGAGCAGATAAGATTATTGTTGAGTCAAAAAAATCCACAGACTATTAGTAGAACTCTTGAGTATTATAGTTATTTTCTACGCGCTAGGGGTGAAAAAATTAACGCTTACAGATCAATCATTCAAGAGCTAGCTGGCATTAAAAAATCAATTTCCAACCGACAAAATAAACTCCTAGAAAACCGCTCCAAACTTAAAAAAATTACAAAAAATCTACTAAAAGCACAGCAACATAGAAAAAATACCATTAAAAGTCTCAATAAAAAAATTTACTCATCTAAAGCGAAGTTGAACATACTAAATAACGAACGAAATAAGCTGGAATCTATATTCATAGATGCGGAGAAAAGCACCCAAAAGCTCGCCCCCTCGTCAATTGAGAAAACTTTTGCAGCAAGCAAAGGTAAATTATCTTGGCCTGTAAATGGACGCTTAAATAACCGTTATACTCCTTTGGTGGGCTCTGAATTGCATTCAAAAGGGTGGCTTTTTAGTGCAATAGAGGGAGCGCCGGTCAGTGTTGTTCATGATGGAGAAGTTATCTTTTCCGGCTACCTTAAAGACCACGGTTTGCTAGTCATAGTTAACCATAATCATGGCTATATGACTCTTTATGCTCACAATCAAGTTCTTCTAAAAAAAATGGGGGACTGGGTTCTAAAAGGAGAAAATATTGCTAGAGTTGGAAATACTGGAGGCCAAGAGAAACATGCTCTTTACTTTGAAGTACGCCAAAATGGTAAGCCTTCAAATCCAAAAATTTGGCTGAAGAAAAAACCGCCTATGCTTTCTCATGCAAAAGAAACCCTAAATGAATCAGGATAAAATTATGCCTAAAGTCCAAGCTATTCTCTTTTCTTTTATTTTATTTTTACCATCTTATATGTTTTCTAATTTCATTCAGGCAAAAGAAACCCAGAAAGAATCTCGTCTACCACTTGAAGAGTTGCGTCATTTTACTCAGACCTTCGAAAGAATCCGACAAGAATACATAGAAGAAGTCGACGACAAAAAATTACTTGAAATGTCCATAAAAGGGCTTCTTAACTCTCTAGATCCTCATTCTATATATCTAGACGAACAAGCTTTTTCTTTATTAGAAGAGCATTCCTCAGGTGAATTTGGAGGCCTAGGAGTTGAAATAAGTTTAGAAAAAGGGGCTATTAGAGTCATTTCTCCAATTGACGGAACTCCTGCATATAGAGCGGGAATATTACCAGGAGATTTGATTATCAAGCTAGATTCAAATGCTGTGAAAAATATGACTTTTGGCGAAGCCATTGAAGCAATGCGTGGACCAAAAGGATCTACGTTGCTACTAACAATTGTCCGAGAACGAGAAAATGCTCCGATTGAAATCAGCATTGAACGCGATATTATTCATGTAAACAGCGTGCGTAGTGAAATACCAAGATTTGGCTTTGGATACATCAGGATTGCACAATTTCAAGAAAATACAGGCCAACAATTCAAAAAAGCATTGTCAGATTTATCTGAAAAAGATAGCGAACTGAAAGGGATAGTCCTAGATTTACGCAATAATCCAGGAGGCTTGCTTACCACCTCCATAGAGGTTGTAGATGCAGTCCTAGATGGAGGATTAGTAGTCTACACCGAAGGTCGAGGGGCCAAATCAAATGCAAGCTATCAGGCTTCTTCGGGCGACAGACTAAATGGATTACCTATGGTAGTGCTTATAAATGAAGGTTCAGCCTCCGCAGCAGAGATTGTTGCGGGTGCTCTCCAAGATCATGGTCGAGCGCTCATACTCGGGACCAATAGCTTCGGTAAAGGCTCTGTTCAAACAATCTTTCCTTTAGGTGGTAATCGTGGAATGAAACTAACCACTGCACGTTACCTCACTCCAAACAAAAGATCTATTCAAGCCTCGGGAATAAAGCCAGACATTATAATTCAATCTGCTGACATAAAGACACGGGAAAAGAATAGTGTGGGCATAAAAGAGGTAAATTTACCAAGACACTTAAGTAGCTCATTAAGTCAAAAAGATTCCAAAGAAAAAGAAGTTACCATCAGCGATAATCAACTTCATGATGCTCTGAATTTACTACAGGGTTTACATTTGTTGAACAAAACACAGCCTAGATCACAAAAATACCCAGAATTTTGATGTAAATTTAGAGTCTCATCTCAATACCTTTTGCGGACATATATACCTTAGCCTCAGGAATTGTATGTTCGCCAAAGTGAAAAATGCTAGCTGCAAGAACTGCATCGGCTTTTCCTTCAAGAATACCGTCCACTAAGTGCTGTAAATTACCTACGCCACCTGAAGCGATAACAGGAATATCTACTGCTGTGCTGACAGCTCGAGTAAGAGCGAGATTAAAACCATTTTTAGTTCCATCATTATCCATACTCGTCAATAAAATTTCTCCTGCTCCATAACTGGCCATTTTATTGGCCCAGGCTAACACATCAATTCCAGTTGCATTACGTCCGCCATGGGTAAACACCTCCCAGCGTAAAGGCTCGTCCTTTGCGCTTACTTGTTTAGCGTCAATCGCCACAACAATACACTGTGAACCAAAACGATCTGCCGCAGCTTGAACGAATTCTGGGTTTTTTACAGCTGCAGAATTAACACCTACTTTATCAGCACCGGCATTGAGTAATGCTCTAATATCAATCAATGATCGCACGCCGCCGCCAACCGTAAGAGGA
>CAWURY010000020.1:0-50077 GCA_963925605.1 uncultured Porticoccus sp.
CGAAGTAAGCGTTATTGCCAGAAAAGTGGGCATAGGGGCAGTGAAATATGCAGACCTAAGCAAGACTAGAACCAATGATTATATTTTTGACTGGGACTCCATGCTTAGCTTTGAAGGGAACACCGCACCCTACCTTCAATATGCCTATACCAGAATTTACAGTATTTTTCAGAAAGCTGGCATCAAAACAAACAATGTCACTGGAAATGTCAATATAGTCGCCGAGCAGGAAAAAAATCTAGCCCTCAAGCTTCTTTGTTTCGGTGAAATCTTAGATCAAGTGGCCGACCAAGGATTCCCTCATATTCTATGCAATTATCTTTATGAAATAGCTAGTTTATATATGATCTTTTATGAGCACTGCCCAATACTTAAAGAAAATGTTGAACTACAAACAAAAAATAGTCGTTTAATTCTATCTAAGGTGGCATCACTTACATTAGCGAAAGGTCTTGATCTGCTTGGTATAGAGGTTATGGAGAAAATGTAGCGATAACACAAGGCGACCTTTATTTTTTCTTTTTAACGTAGCTCATTAATCTTCTTTTTTTCGATACCTGTCTAGCTGTCAACTTATTTTTTTTGCCTTCGTAAGGATTTTCACCGGATCGATATTCAATTTTAATTGGCGTCCCGTGCAACTCAAGAGCCTTGCAGAAAGTTTTCTCTAGGTAGCGACTGTAATGTTTTGGGATTTCTTCTACTTGGTTTCCATGAATCACTATGATTGGTGGATTTTTACCACCAGCATGAGCATAACGCAGCTTAATGCGTCGGCCCCTAATCAGCGGTGGCTGATGATGGGTCACGGCATCCTGCAGAATCAAGGTCAATCTGTTGGTGCTTAACTTATCTGTTGCCGAAGCATAGGCGTTCTCTATCGATTGATACAAATGTCCTACGCCGGTCCCATGAAGAGCAGAAATAAAATGTAAGTCAGCAAACCCTACAAAATGTAATCGACGCTCTAGCTCAGACTTAATACGTTCTTTGTCGTAGAGCTCCAAGCCATCCCACTTGTTTACTGCCAAAACTAAGGCTCGACCTGAATCAACTATTGTGCCCATTAGGTGCATGTCTTGATCTACTAGCCCTTCACGAGCATCAATAAGCAACACGACAACATTAGCGTCATCTATGGATTGCAGGGTTTTGACGATTGAGAATTTTTCTACCGTAAGAGAGATATTCTTACGCCGTCGAATTCCAGCAGTATCAATTAGAGTATACTTTTTGTCTTCCCTTTCATACTCAATGTAGATACTGTCTCGAGTCGTGCCAGGCTCGTCAAAAACCACCACTCGATCTTCGCCCAAAATTCTATTTACGAGGGTAGATTTTCCAACATTAGGCCTACCTACAATAGCAATTTTGATCCCGCGTTCTTTGCTGTTAGCGCTATCTGATGAATCAATCTCAGAAAATGGCTCCAAAACATCACTCATTAGCGACCTAACACCGCGGCCATGAGTTGCCGTCGTAGGGTAAACATTCTTTAAACCTAGCTCAAAAAATTCTGCAATAGCAACATCTGGGTTAACGCCATCTATTTTATTGGCAACCAAATAAACTATACGTTCCTGTTCTCTCAAATACTTAGCTAGCTGCAAATCTACAGGGGTAAGGCCAGCCTTGCTGTCCACAATAAAGAGCACGGCATCAGCTTCTTTTATAGCCTGCATGGATTGCTCTGCCATAGCAGAATCAATACCCTCCTCCGTTCCAGTGATACCGCCCGTATCTATCAGCATAAATCTTCTCCCCAGCATCTCTCCTTCACCATACTTGCGGTCACGGGTCAGGCCAGGATAGTTTGCCACTAGGGCATCTCGGGTCTTCGTCAACCGATTGAATAGCGTTGATTTTCCTACATTTGGACGGCCCACCAAGGCAAATACCGGAATCATTTATTTAGCTCAATATGTTAATTTACTATAGTCAGCAATAAAAAATGCCGCCCACTAGAAACAGTGGCGGCATTCTACACGAAAAAAACAACGATTATATTATTTCAGCTTATATGCACTGACAGTACCATCGTTATCTAATACATAAAGAATATCTTCATTTTCAATCATAGAGGCACTTACGCCGCGCCTATCCACTCTAATTCGACCCAAAAAGTCCCCCTCTTCTTGAGACAGGATATGTAAATATCCTTCAGAATCTGCAACTAACAAATATCCATCAACAACCAAAGGAGGACCAAGATCTCTATACTTCAAAGAAGTATTAACCCAAGAAATAGCTCCGCTGGCTTGATCCATTGCAACGATCTTGTCGCTTGTTTTAACGATGTAAATATGGCCTCCACCATAAGCAGGACCAAGAACACTACTGGTATCTTGATACCACAAGGCCCTTCCGGTTTTGTCAATAGCCGCAATCCTGCCTTGATGGCTTGCGGCATAAACGATATCTCCAACCAACAAAGGATCTCCGTCAATATCTACCATTTTGTCTAACTCTGAGCGACCCCTGGGTATCCCAATGCGGTGCTCCCAAATCGGGTCCCCTGTAGCAGCAGCAAAGGCATAGAGTTTACCTGTAGAGAAGCCAGCAATAACAATATTTCCCCTCACTACAGGGGCACTTGTTCCTCGAAGTGTTAATATTGGAACCTCAACTTCATGTTGCCACCGCATCTCACCATTCTGAGCATCAAGACCGTAAATGCGTCCATCTTGCGATTGTGCAACAACAATATCTCCGTTGCCTGAGGGTGCAGAAAGGATTTCGCTAGATGTTTTCACTTGCCAGTTTACAGCCCCATTTTCAGCATTAAGTGCAATAACATCGCCATCCTCGCTGCCAACAAAAATTTGCTCGCCACCAATACCAACACCTCCACCTAAAGGAAGATCTAGGTTTACTTTCCATATTGTTTTACCGGAACTGGCATCAAGAGAAACCACACGACCATTTTTATCAGCAACATAGATTTTGCCTTCTGAGAAAACAGGTCTTAGCCCGAATCCAGCCGCATCATAGTTGCCAACTACACTCGAAGACCATAATTTTACGGGGTTTACTTTTTGATCTACATTAAACAATTTGGTGGGCTTTGATTTCTGTATTGCTGCCTCTTCTTCCGGGTGATCGTATCCAGGGACTAGCGCCTCAACAGCCTGCCACTGCTCTTGCGCCGTAGACCACAATCCACAACCCGACAATATAATCATAATCGTGGCGAGTAATCCTATCTTCATCAATGCTCTTCTCCAGAGAGATTTTTATCTGTATCAGATGCGGCAGGAGTTACCTGGTTGAGTTTTAATCTCAACACCTGAATATGAGAACTGTCATGCTCCAAAGACTGACTCAAAGACTGCAAGTAAAAATTATATGCAGAAACTTTATCTTCTTTCATTAGATGAAAATCACCTTGGGTTTCGGAGTAAGCAGAAGCCATGGTGCCGGCATCAATATCGCCTATCATAGTCAATGCAAGATCTATATTTCCCCGTGAAGCTTCAATTCTTGCTAGGCGAAGCTTTATGACAAGCTCAAGTCCTTCGTCTGCGTCATTTAATGCCCATTTCAGTTCTCCGGCTGCTGCGTCTAGATCATTTTTTTCAACAAAAATTTTCGCCATAAGCAGCGCTGCATAGCGTGCATATTGACTACTACTAAAGGAACTTTTCAGCTGGGAAGCCAACCCTGCGACTAACTGATACTGAGTATCATCTAATGTTTGATTGGGGGAAACCAGTGCGATTTCCATCATTTGCTGATATAACACTGATGCCTCTTCTGCTTGAGTCTGCTGTCTCTCTTTATAAAAAACTGAACCAAAATATCCCCCTATCGAAAGAGCAACAACAGTAATGGCAATAACTCCGTACTCTCGCCACCATTTCTTTAAATTCTCCAGCTGTTCTTCATCACTAAGATGCTCTGCCACGCTTATTCCCCATTAGTTAATTTTAATATTTAGCAATTCAATCAATTCGTCCATAGAAACTGACATCTGAGGCCTGTCTTCACGAAGAAATTTAACAGTTAAATTGCCTTCAGCCACCTCATCTTCACCAACAATGACAGCCACTATGGCCCCACTTTTATCAGCTTTTTTCATTTGATTTTTAAGACTGCCGCCACCACAGTGATTCTGTAACCTTAAGGCTGGACAGGATCTTCTGATTATCTGCCCCAACTCAAGTGCTTTTGTTCCTACATCGCCAACAGGGATAAGGTACGCATCTATCTGTCGCGCGATACTATCAGGTAACATGCCTGCTGCGTCAAGAAGCAAAGCCAGTCTCTCCACCCCCATAGCTAGGCCTATTGCTGAGGTACTCTTACCTCCTAACTGCTCAACCAGCCCATCATATCGACCCCCTGCACAAATTGTGCCCTGCGAACCTAATAGGTTAGTAACCCATTCGAAAACTGTCTTGCCGTAGTAGTCCAGTCCCCTAACTAATCTTTTGTTGACTACATATGATACGCCGAGCGCATCAAGACTTAAGCAAAGTTTTTTAAAATGCTGCAGGGACGCATCATCCAAAAAGCCATGTAAATCTGGCGCTTTATTCAATAATAATTGTATTTTTTGGTTCTTGCTATCAAGTATGCGCATTGGATTTGTATGCAAGCGACGTTTACTATCTTCATCTAGCTGATCTTGTTTTTCCTCCAGATAAGAAACTAGCGCTTTACGATAGGCATCCCTTGACTGGGTAGTTCCCAACGAGTTCAATTGAAGTGTAACTACGTCTGTCAGACCTAGTATTTGCCATAACTGCGAGATCATTAAAATAAGTTCTGCATCTATATCAGGACCGTCAAGGCCAAAAACTTCCACTCCTATCTGTTGAAATTGTCGTAAACGCCCTTTTTGTGGTCGCTCATGACGAAACATCGGCCCTTGATACCATAAGCGTTGAACTTGATTAAAGATGAGACCATGCTCTTCGCAGGCCCGAACACAACCGGCTGTGCCTTCTGGACGCAATGAAAGACTGTCGCCGTTGCGATCATCAAAAGAATACATTTCTTTCTCAACAATATCGGTAACTGCACCTATACTTCTCTTAAAAAGATCCGTTGACTCCAGGATAGGAAACCGTATCTCTCTATAACCATATTGTGACAATAACTTGAATATTGAGCTCTCTAAATATTGCCAACAGGAAGAATCGCTTGGCAACAAATCATTCATACCTCGGATTGATTGAATTTTTTTCATGAAGATTTCATTATCAAGCTTTCTAGTTGATGGGATTTTTCCGCTGCCTTAGCTCGAATTAACGTCTCAAGCTCCTCGGCTAAATTATTTTGAGATAGTTTTTGGCTAGGCTTGCCATCTATATATATTAGATTATTTGGAGTGCCTCCAGTTAGTCCAATATCAACCTCTTTTGCTTCTCCAGGGCCATTTACAATGCATCCAATGATTGCAACATCCAAGGGGACCGTTATATCCTCAAGTCGGCTTTCAAGTATATTCATGGTATGAATTACATCAAAATTTTGCCTAGAACAACTAGGGCAAGCAATAAAATTTATACCTTTACTGCGCAATTTTAAGCTTTTGAGCATATCCCAGCCCACCTTAACCTCTTCTACGGGATCAGCAGCTAGTGACACCCTAATTGTATCTCCTATACCATCCATGAGCAGCAACCCCAATCCAATAGATGATTTTACAGTGCCGCCCCGCAAACCGCCTGCTTCGGTAATACCGATATGTAGCGGATTATCAATCATTTTTGCTATTTTTCGATAAGCATCAACAGCCATAAAAATATCCGATGCCTTAAGGCTCAACTTGAAATTATCGAAATTCATGCTATCTAGGATTTCTACATGACGCATTGCTGACTCAACTAAGGCATCGGATGTTGGCTCTCCATATTTTTTTTGCAAGTCTTTTTCCAGAGACCCTGCATTCACCCCAATGCGAAGCGGTATATTTAAATCACGAGCTTTGTCCACGACAGCCTGCACGCGTTTTTCTCTACCTATATTTCCTGGGTTAATTCGCAAACAATCAACGCCCAGATCTGCAACACGGAGGGCTATACGATAATCAAAGTGAATGTCAGCCACCAGGGGGACCTCGACCTGCTGGCGTATTTTCCCAAAAGCCTCAGCAGCTTCCATTGAGGGCACAGAAACACGCACAATATCAGCTCCAGCATTAACAATGCTTTTTATTTGCTGAACTGTAGCGTTAACATCCGTAGTTTCCGTATTGGTCATGCTTTGTATTGAGATTGGCGCATCCCCACCAACTGGCACCGTACCTACCATTATTTGACGCGATACTCTTCGCTTAATGGGTGATTTCATATGCATTCTAAAATTACCTTGTCATTTTTCAGCTAGTCACAAACTTAACAGGCTGCTGTTCATATTGCTGCATGTAACGCTCACTTCGTCTAGTCCTATCATTTACAGCCCCTGCTAGCTGACCGCAAGCTGCAAAAATATCATCTCCCCGTGTGGTTCTAACAGTAACTATATGTCCCGCCTCCTGAAGTATGTCTCTAAATCTGTATAAAGCGGTATTTGTCACTCTTTTATAGCCTGACTGATCAAAAGGATTAAATGGTATCAAATTAATCTTACAGGGAAGACTATTCAGCAGCTTGGCTAGATCTCGGGCATGCTCATCTCTATCATTAATTCGATCCATTAATGTATATTCTATGGTGATTTTACGGCGAACATCTGGCATTTTATCAAGATAACGTTGCGCAGAAGCTAACAAGCTAGCGATAGGGTACTTCTTATTTATAGGCACCAACTGGTTACGTAGCTCATCATTAGGCGCATGCAGTGAAATAGCCAAGGAGACGTCACTTACCTCGGATAACTTATCAATCATGGGTACCACTCCAGAAGTGCTTAACGTTACGCGTCTCTTAGACAAGCCATATGCATTGTCATTTAACATCAATCCCATGGCATCAACTACATTGTCAAAGTTTAAAAGCGGTTCCCCCATACCCATCATAACCACATTACTAACAACCCTATTTGCTTTTGGTCCTAATGAATTAAAAAATTTTGCTGCAATCCACAATTGTCCAATTACTTCAGCGGCAGTAAGGTCTCGACTAAACCCCTGTTTCCCTGTAGCGCAAAAACTGCAATCTAAGGAGCAGCCAACTTGGGAAGAGATGCATAATGTTCCTCTGTCTTTTTCAGGAATAAAGACAGCCTCAATGCAGTCGCCACCGCTGACACGTATAATCCATTTGCATGTACCATCTACAGATTCATGATGACTGACAACTTCAGGTGCCCTAATTTCTGCAATCGCTTTCATTTTTTCACGGAGATTTTTTGCAAGATTGGTCATCTGATCGAAGTCATCTACACCTATCTGATGAATCCATTTCAGGACTTGAGTCGCTCGAAATGGCTTCTCACCGATACTTTCAAAAAATGCTACTAGTTTTTCAGGAGAAAGCCCCAGAAGATTGGTCTTCTGGGGCTTCAAATCAGATTCTTCGTCGACAGACAATAAAGTCATGAATATGTACACTCTAAGCGGTTGTCTTAACAATAATAGTTAGCGAGAACAAATTTCATCATCACTAAAAAAATAAGCTATTTCTCGCTGAGCAGAGACCACAGAGTCGGATCCATGCACAGCATTCGCATCAATTGAATCAGCAAAATCAGCGCGTATAGTCCCTGATTTAGCTTCTTTTGGGTTAGTTGCCCCCATCAAATCACGATTAACGATCACTGCATCATCGCCTTCTAGCACCTGAATAATAACAGGGCCGGAAGTCATAAAATCAACCAAATCAGAGTAAAATGGACGCTCTTTGTGCTCAGCATAGAATCCGCCTGCTTTATCTTCAGATAGACATTGCATCTTAGATGCAATAATTTTTAAGCCAGCCTTTTCAAAACGACTGTATATTTCACCAATTACATTCTTTGCAACTGCATCAGGCTTAATAATAGAAAGTGTGTGCTCAATAGCCATTAATTTCTCTCCGGAGATATATTTTTTAATTAGAATAATCAGTGTCCTTTAATACATCTGACTATTTGATGACAGAACGAGCAATTTTACCCTTGAATACCTTAGGCCACAAGGAGTTAACGCCCTAAGAGAATGAACGCAATAGCCATTAAAAAGAAGAATAGTAATATCTGGCAACTAAAGAGAAATAACGCTTAGTCTAATTATTATGCATGGTGAGTTATCAGAAATTTTCATCCCAACTCTTCAATCCAGGCAGACTGAATTGCCTCAAGAATTTTTTCACCGCAGCGCTCTGGATCATCATTAAAGCCAGGTAATGCTACAACCCAGTTCCGAAGATCTACAAAATTAATATAACGCGGATCAACATCCTCATGAACTTCAGATAGCTCGATTGCAATATCCTGAACATCAGCCCATGTTATCGTCATATCATCCCCTCTTTTTAATGCTTCTCAGAAACCATATTAATGGTGTATTTTGGTATTTCAACAACTATGTCTTTATCTGTCATAATGGCCTGACAGCTCAACCTTGAGTCAGGCTCTACACCCCATGCCTTGTCTAGGAAATCTTCTTCTAGTTCATCAGCCTCCATAAGAGCATCAAAGCCTTCTCTGATATAGACATGACAGGTGGTGCACGCACAAGACAATTCGCAGGCATGCTCAATATCAATGTTGTTCTGGAGGGCAATCTCACAAATATTATCACCAGACTGAGCCTCTATTACAGCACCTTCAGGGCACAAGTTAGGATCGGGAAGAAATATTATTTTAGGCACTTCAAGCCCCCCTCTCTATATCATCAAGACTGTGGCCCGCTAAAGCTTTTTTGATGCTGACATTCATTCTTCTTGCAGCAAACTCTTCGCTAGCTTTCGATGCCGCTTCTATCTGATGAGAAATGTCTCGATAGCTCTGGCTATCACAAATTTTATCTAAATCACGCAAAGTTAACTCTAAGCAACTGTACTCTGTATCACTAAGTAACTCACGACCATTGTTTTTCAAGGCAACGAACAAGTCCTCATGCATTCTTCTGGCATCAACTTGCTGCTCCCGAAGCGCTCTTGCAAGCATATCCTCTTTTGCATTCCCATAGGATTCTTGGAGCATTCTGGCAATATCTTTATCATTTAACCCATAAGACGGTTTTACCTCGATGCGGGACTCTGTATTGCTAGTTAACTCTTTTGCCGAAACGTTAAGCAACCCATCGGCATCTACTTGAAAACTAACTTGTATTTTAGCCACTCCAGCCACCAAAGGAGGTATACCTCTCAGCTCAAAACGGGCTAGAGACCGACAATCAGAAATTAACTCACGCTCACCCTGCAGCACATGAATAGACATCGCAGTTTGGCCATCTTTAAATGTTGTGAACTCTTGAGATTTGACAATAGGAATTGTGGTGTTTCGATGAATAATTTTTTCCATTAACCCTCCCATGGTTTCGAGACCAAGAGACAGGGGTATAACATCAAGAAGCAACATATCTTCGTCAGGCTTATTTCCTACAAGGATGTCAGCCTGTATTGCAGCCCCTAAGGCTACTACTTTATCAGGATCAATGTTTACTAATGGCTGTCGATGAAAAGCATCAGCAACTTTTTGACGAACCAAATGAGTTCTTGTTGAGCCGCCAACCATCACAACATTAGTAATATCTGATGCGTTAAGTCCAGCATCACGCAAAACTCTCCTGCAGCAGCCTAAAGTTTTATCGACTAACGGACTTATTAGTACATTAAATTGTTTCCTATCCAATACGCCTGTCCATCCCGCTACATTGACTTCAGCAGTCATACTCTCTGATAATTTTTCTTTAGCTATACGAGCGGCCATTAGCAACTCTCTTTGCAAGAATGGACTAAGATCGTCACTGAGGAAAGCTTTCTCCGAAAACCATTGAGCAACTATTCGATCTATATCGTCGCCACCCAGGGATGAATCACCGCCAGTAGCAAGAACTTGGAAAACTCCCGACGATAAGCGCAAGATAGAAACATCAAAAGTGCCTCCACCAAAATCGTACACTGCTATAACACCTTCTGCTCCCTGATCTAAACCATAAGCAACAGCAGCAGCAGTCGGCTCATTAAGTAGTCTTAATACTTTTACACCAGTTAAAGTAGCTGCATCTTTTGTGGCCTGTCTTTGGGCTTCGTCAAAGTAAGCCGGAACTGTCAAAACCACCCCATCTAAAGTACCACCTAAAGCTTCTTCTGATCGAGATACAAGTACCTTCAATATTTCAGCTGAAGCCTCTACTGGACTAACATCGCCAGCAACAGTCTTAAAGTTTGGCATGCCGCCATCTACCTGAGTCGTCAACTCATAGGGCATCTGGCTTCCAAGTGTTTTTATATCTTGAATGCCGCGCCCCATAAAACGTTTAACAGAGCTTAAAGTGTTTAATGGGTCAATGGATAACTGCAAATAAGCCGCATGCCCAACTGTCACTTCCTTTAGGGCGTTGTAACGCACAACAGAAGGAAGTAAGTATTGATTATCAGCATCCAACAGAACTTCTGGGGTCCCACTTCGCACGGAGGCTACCAGAGAATTAGTTGTGCCGAGATCTATACCAGCAGCTCGTCGACGTTGATGAGGGCTTGGGGACTGCCCAGGCTCCGAAATTTGCAAGAGAACCAAAATATTACCGCTTAAATTATTTAGTTAAAAATCGTCAAGCTCTTCTTCGAGCCGCCTTATTTCATCCAAGAACTTACTCATAAACTGCATCTTTGTCAGGGAGTCAAAAGCGACATGAAAATCGTTTTTGTTATACTGTCCTTCAAACATTTCTTGTATTTCTGTATATCTTAAGGAAGCATTTTCCTTAAGCTGCTCTAGCACAATAGGCGCCTGATCCATCTCACGTATATCTGCCAATTTTTCTCTTAACTCTATCTGGTCCATCAAGAATAAAGGATCATGAATAATATGAGTTTCATCGGAAAAACTTATGCTTTGTAGGGATAACAAATATTTTGCACGAAATAATGGAGACTTAAGCTGAGCATACGCTTGATTAACAAGTGACACATACTGTACGGCTAAGCGCTGTTCCTGTAAAGATCCCGCCATATAGCGATCGGGATGAAACTTAAATTGCAACTCATGATAGCGTTTATCTAATAGCGCTAAATCAATCTTATAACTTACAGAAAATCCAAATAATTGAAAATAGTCACAAGAAAAATTCATAGCTTTCAGCCCAGATAATTCCACAATGGCTAATTACACATGAAAGCTTTCGCCGCAGCCACATTCATCTTTAACATTCGGATTTTTAAACTGAAAACCTTCGTTGAGCCCTTCTTTCACAAAATCTAGCTGAGTTCCGTCAAGAAAAGCAAAACTCTTAGGATCAATAAAAAGTTTTGCTTTGCCGCTAGCAACAACCAAGTCGCTCTGGTCTGACTTATCTACAAATTCAAGAACGTAGGATAATCCTGAGCAGCCTGTTGTTTTTACCCCAAGACGTATACCAACACCATGACCCCTGTGCGCCAAATGTTTAACTACATGCTGTTCAGCAGCCGGTGTCATTGTGATTGCCATTACTCTATTCCTCTCTAACCATTTATTGTTTATCTGCAGAATTACGTTTTTGGCGTATGTCTTTGACAGCTGCTTTAATCGCATCTTCCGCTAAAACTGAGCAGTGAATCTTAACTGGCGGCAAAGCAAGCTCTTCAGCAATCTGAGTATTTTTGATGACTGAGGCTTCGTCTAAAGTTTTCCCTTTAACCCACTCTGTTAATAAAGAACTGGAAGCTATAGCGGAACCACATCCATATGTTTTAAATTTGGCATCCTCGATAATTCCATCATCATTTACTTGTATCTGTAGTCGCATCACATCGCCACAAGCTGGCGCACCGACCATTCCTGTTCCAACATTCATGGATTTATCATCCAATTTTCCAACATTTCTAGGATTGTCGTAGTGGTCAAGTACTTTATCGCTATAAGCCATAATCAACTCCTTAATTTTAAAGCCAGTATTTTTTAGTGTGCAGCCCATTTAACAAGACTTAGATCAACGCCATCTTTATACATATCCCATAAGGGAGATAACTCCCTCAACTTTGTAACTGCTTCACGAACTTTTTGTATCGCGTAGTCTACCTCTTCTTCGGTAGTAAAGCGTCCAAAAGAAAAGCGAATAGAGCTATGAGCCTGCTCGTCGTCTAAGCCCAAAGCACGGAGTACGTAAGAAGGTTCAAGACTTGCTGAAGTGCATGCTGAGCCCGAAGAAACAGCCAGATCTTTAAGCGCCATTATCAGAGATTCACCTTCAACGTAAGAAAAACTAACGTTAAGGTTCCCTGCAACACGCTGCGACATAGAGCCATTCACTCGGACAGCCTCCATATCAGATATTCCATCCCACAAACGGTTCCTTAGGGCTAAAAATTTCTGCTGCTCTTCAATCATTTTTTCTTCGGCAATACGAAAAGCTTCCCCCATACCTACAATTTGATGGGTAGCCAGCGTACCGGAACGCATACCTCTTTCATGGCCGCCACCATGTATCTGGGCTTCAATTCTCACTCTCGGTTTACGCCGTACGTATAGCGCCCCTATACCCTTAGGGCCATAAGTCTTATGTGCTGACAATGACATGATGTCAACTTTCATTGCTTCTACGTCAATGGATACTTTTCCGGTACTTTGAGCTGCATCTACATGAAAGACTACTTTGCGTTCACGACAAATTTCGCCGATAGCTGCAATATCATTTATTGTTCCAATTTCATTATTCACATGCATCAAGGAAACTAGGATTGTGTCTTCTCTAATGGCATCCTTTACCATTTGTGGTTGAATGATTCCCTCTGCATCAGGAATTAAATAAGTAACCTCAAACCCTTCACGCTCTAGCTGCCTGCAAGCATCAAGAACAGCCTTATGTTCAATTTTTGAGGTAATAACATGTTTACCTTTCTTTTGATTAAAGTGCGCACAGCCTTTTATTCCAAGGTTATTTCCCTCGGTAGCGCCAGAAGTCCAAACAATTTCTCTTGGATCAGCATTGAGTAATTTTGCCACCTGCGCCCTAGCATTCTCAACTGCAGCTTCAGCCTTCCAGCCAAACGAGTGCGATCGAGAAGAGGGATTTCCAAAATTTCCATCTCCCGTCAAGCAGTCTGCCATCATCTTAGCTACAATCGGATCTACTGGCGTTGTTGATGAATAATCTAGATAAATAGGCAATTTCATTGTTTATTTCCCGGTAACTATAAAAAATTTATACTGGCATTTAAGCTAGCTATTTTGCTGCAAGGTAACAAACTGGACGTCATGTTTATGAACCAGACTGTCAAGACTAATATTATGCAGAAAACGGTGTATCTGGACGCTCAGATCGCTCCATAAGTCGTGGGTTAAGCATAAATCGCCTTTATGGCAATTACCTTTACCGTTACAACTTGTCGCATCAATGGACTCATTTACTGCATCAATGATCTCTGCAACATTTATATCTTGAATGTCACGAGATAGTCTATAGCCACCACCAGGGCCTCTTGCGCTTATAACTAGCTTTTGCTGTCGCAGCTTAGCGAATAATTGTTCGAGATAAGAAAGTGAAATTCCTTGGCGACTAGAGATTTCTGCCAAACTAATCGACCCATTATTTCTATGCATTGCAAGATCTAACATTGCTGCAACTGCATACCTGCCTCGTGTTGTCAGCCGCATTTAATGACCCCGCTATTTGATAAAAAATATCATTTTTTATTTAAAGTGCAAATATTTTTAAAATTATCTTATAACCAACCTTTTTAGTCAAGAAAATAACCTATTATTTTAGTAGGTTACTTGACGCGTGATTAAAAAAATTACTGATTTTTGATTTTATGCACTGCATTTCTAATAGCCGTCAAGACACCTCGCAATATCGACAGCTCCATTTCATCTAGGCGTATCCTGCTATACAGGCGGCGTAGTCTGGTCATGGTCTGACGAGGATTGGCTCTATCATGAAAGCCTATGTCTACTAAAGCTTGCTCTAGGTGTTCAAAATATAACTCTAGATCATTTATTTTTGCTGGAGGTTGATCCCATTCATCAAAAGAAGGCACACAGCCAGCGTCATTTGCTAAAGAGGCCATACGAATTTCATAACAAAGGACCTGCACAGCAGATGCGATATTTAGTGAACTGTATTCTGGATTTGATGGGATATGGACATGATATGTGCACTTATGGAGCTCCTCGTTAGTTAACCCCCTATCCTCACGGCCAAAAACAATCGCTACATCGTGCTCGGCAGCTTCCTTCCAAACCCGAATACCGCACTCACGAGGATTCATTAAAGGCCAAGGTATGCGCCGCTCGCGAGCACTGGTGCCTACCACTAAACCGCAACCAGAAAGAGCGGAATCCAAATCATCTACAACAACAGCATTATTTAAAACATCAAGAGCATTAGCAGCCCTCCAAACGGCCTGGTCTGCCGGATAGTCTTTTGGCTCCACAAGATACAAACGACATAGCCCCATATTTTTTAAGGCTCGCGCAGCTGCACCTATATTTCCTGGATGACTTGTGTTGACAAGAACGATCCGTACTCTATCAAAGTTTTTCATGTAGTAGCCTTCAAGAACGCAACATCTAAATACAATTTTTTTACATCAAGCAGGGTAGGCAATTGGTAGCGATGCATTCCAAAAAAATAGAAAAACCAAAATATTGCAAAAATGTAACTAAGAAGCCCTTGGGGGGGCTGAAAAAACTAAAGGGATTCTATCAGGAAGGCACAATGAAATCACAACCTTTTCTCCAAGTGAAACCTAACATCAAACACAAGCCTCTGTTACAATTCTATCTTTTCGCCTTGCTGGAATATCCTAAAATGGAACCAATGGTAAATATTGCACTTCGCGCTGCACGCAAAGCAGGAGATTTAATCCTACGAGCGACAAAACGCATAGATCTAGTGCGCGTTGACGAAAAAAGTCGCAATGATTTTGTCACAGATATTGATTATGCAGCAGAGAAAGAAATAATTTATCACTTACGCAAAGCCTTTCCCGCTCACACTATAGTGAGCGAAGAAGCTGGACTTTTAGAAGGTGCAGACAACGACTATCAATGGATAATTGACCCGCTAGATGGCACTACAAATTTTATTCATGGTATTCCTCACTTTGGGGTATCCATTGCTTGCAAACATAAAGACAAGATAGAACATGCTGTCATTGTAGATCCAATGCGACAGGAAGAGTTCACTGCAAGTCGCGGGAGAGGTGCTTTTTTGAATGGGAACAGAATGCGGATCTCCAGCCAACCCTTCCTATCTGGAAGCCTTATCGCAACAGGTATTCCTTTTAGTAGTCCATCAATAAAGCACATGGATGCATACTTGGCTTGCCTTAACGATTTAGCAAAAGAATCTTCTGGAATCAGACGATTGGGTGCCGCCTCACTTGATTTAGCCTATGTGGCGGCAGGCAGATTTGATGCTTTCTGGGAAATGCATTTAAAGCCATGGGATATTGCTGCTGGAGTACTGCTGATCAAAGAGGCGGGGGGCATGGTGGGTGATTTTCATGGCGGCAATGCCTATCTAGAAAGTGGCAATATTGTTTGCGCAACACCTAAAGTTTTTAAATCGACCCTTCAGATAGTTCAAAGGCATCTGGGTCATCTGTAAAAAATTAAATTTTAGGCAAGTACTGCAATGGATCGACAGGCTTGCCATTTTTTCTAATCTCAAAATATAAGCGTTTTGGTTGAGTTAAGTCTCCCCCTACTTCTGAAATTTTCTGACCCGCCTCAATAGACTGCCCTTCTTTTGCAAAAATTTTCTTATTGTGAGCATACGCGCTCAGAAAAGTAGTACTGTGTTTAATAATAATAAGCTTTCCATAACCACGCAGCCCGCTGCCCGCATAAATCACGAGCCCTGGAGCAGCAGCAGTAACTGAAGCTCCAGAATAACTCTCTATATCTATACCTTTAAATAATTTTAAACTATTAAATTTTCTTGATATCTTTCCTTTAACCGGCCAGTCCCACCTCCGGTTTAAAGAGGAGATAGATGACGGCTTATCATTTTTAGATTTTTGGGTGCCAGAGACAGAGCGCTGGGTGGTCTTTTGTGGTCTAACCCAGAGGGAGGTCTTATTGACAGGGTTTCGCCCGCCATCAAGTGATATTTTTTGACCTACATATATCCGATCAACGCTGCGAATACCATTTATTGAAGCTAATGTGCTGGTATCAGTTTCATACCGCCAAGCGATAGAAAACAAAGTCTCTCCGCTTGAAACAATATGATAATTTATTTTTTCAGAAAGAGGTTGCGGGCGATAAGCAACGGGAGCAGAAGAGCTATGGCAGCCAGCCAAAAAAAGACTCACACACCAAGCCAAGCATTTAAGGCCTATTAAAAAGTTATTTGTATGAACCCATAACTGCAACCTCAATCCCCTGGTGTTTTAGATTGTCTACCAAAAAAATCCAACGCCATCACAGCAACCAAGCCAAGTATCATGCAACTAAACGCTGCAAATGATTGGGGATCATGGCCCGTTGCAGCGAAGAAATCCACTGGCATAAGTAATCTGTAAGGCCAAATAAATTCAATATCCGCATAAACAAGAGGCACTCCTACAGCCCCCTTCCATGGCCAGACCACAATCAGTGACCCCAATACAAACCCCACAAGAATCGACATGGTGATCGAATAATAAGCTTTCAAGAGAGCTGATATCATTCGCGAAAAAACTAAAAGACCCAATACGCAACCTGAAGCAAACATCAGTAAGACACCCCATTGCAGTTGGCTAATAGCGCTAATAACAACAGGATAAATTCCAAGAAGTAGCAAGATAAAACTGCCAGAGATACCAGGAAGAATCATTGCGCAAATAGCTATAGCTCCACCCCAAAATAATACAAAAAGATCGTCTGATGCATACATTTTTGGCGCCACAGAAATAGCGACTACTACCACTATCCCTATCAATAAGCCTATAGATTCTTTGTAACAAAAATATGGAAGGTGTCGAATAATACATCCAGCTGACGCAAGGATGAGCCCAAAGAAAAACGACCATATCAGTATAGATTCTGTCGCTAATAAATAATTTATCACATGAGAAAAAGAAACTACGCTAAATAAAATACCGCAAAATAGGCTCAATAAGAAATTACCATTCACCTTTCCCCAGAATTTGCAAAAACCTTGGGTTTTTAACACCCTCAATGAATGAAGATTAATGGAGCTAATGGACTCAAGCAGCTCTGCATAGATTCCTGTTATAAGAGCAACAGTTCCTCCAGAAATACCGGGGACAATATCAGCAGCTCCCATGACCGCTCCTTTCAGAAAAATCAGCAGCCAATGTTTAATTTTATTCATCTTCTTAACCAAGATTATGATAACAAAAAAACTAACCAGAAAGCCCGCCAAGGAGTGGCACAAAACGGACCTTCTCTGCCACTTTTTCTGTATAACTTAAGCTGCCCCCATCTCTTATAATAACTCGCAGCTCTTGCTCATGACTCGATCCTACAGGGATAATCAAAATACCATCAGGGGCCAACTGAAGAAGTAACTCCTCGGGAACCTCACCGGGTGCTGCAGCACTAAGAATAGCATCGTAAGGAGCAAACTCTATCAGCCCAAGGGAGCCGTCACCATGAGTCAATCTAACATTGTGCACTCCAAGTTTTTTTAATCTTTCACGAGCTTTATCCTGTAAAGATTTTATGCGCTCAACGCTGTATACTTTTTCCACAAGTTGTCCTAAAACAGTGGCCTGATAACCAGATCCAGTCCCAATTTCTAAAACTTTTTTACGTGGCCCTAGTGATAGCAAAATTTCTGTCATAAGCGCAACCACATAAGGTCTAGACAGCGTTTGGCTAAACCCAATTGGCAATGCAGTATCTTCATAAGCCCTATGAGACAAAGCTTCATCTAAAAATAAATGACGAGGGGTTACTCTAATAACATCAAGCACTCTCTTATCTGTAATACCTTGATCTGTGAGTCGCTGAATGAGCCGTTCTCTAGTTCTTTGCGAGGTCATCCCCACCCCACTAAAATCAACAATATTCAACTCGCAGTCCTCATTTTTTAATGCCCAAACTATATTAGATTAAAGCGCTTGTTGCCAACACTGGGATTTCTTCCAGATATGATTTTTTAACATCAATAAACTCATGTAGCAATGAGGTCGCATAGCTGCCTGGGGGCAGTGAAAATGATACCTCTAAATCAAAAATATCTTCCGAAATTTTAGCATGAGAAAACCATTCCCAACTAAATTCCTTAGGGTTTAAGACCAATTGACGTCGCTCCTGCTGTAAACCACTAAATTCAAGAGCATTCATCCATTCTGCCCACCCTACAAGCGCTTCATTCTCAAATCTACACACTTCCTCAGACTCCATACGCCTACCGCGACCCCACATTGGACCAGTATTACTAAGGACTGAAAGTTTGTCAGCTGGGCTGAAGACTTCACTAGTTGGTTGCCAGCAATTCCTTCTAATTCTCTCTGCCAAAACTAAATTAAACAAGTAGGATCGAGCAGCAGATAGATATATACCTCCCCGGGGTGAATTGCGTCTTTTTTGTCCTCTTTTTCTTTCAGCCCCGTATTCTCTTCTTAGTAGAGAGTCAGCTTCCATCAAATTGTTACCATTAATACCGAAGCGTTGCTCTCCAAAATAATTTGGTACTCCTTGAGAAGCGATTTGCTTTAGACGAACATCCAAGAGATCTTTATCTCCACTGACTTCTCGCAATCTTACTATAAAGTGGTTTTCTTTGTGCTGCCCTCTTCGAAGCTTTTTATCATGCCAAGAAGATGTCATTAGCTGAAACTTTGTATTTTCCAGCCTTATTACTCCGGGAGCGACTAGTTTGTCACTATCAGGCAAGTGCACGCTAAACCACTGTATGGCAACAGCCCTCCGATCTTTCAAACCACAATATCCAACAGCTGACTCATCAACACAAAAATGTTTCGCCAGTAATTGCGCGATCCAGCGAGTATTATCTCCTTTTTTTTCTATCTGAAGGTAAAGATGCTCTCCTTGCCCAGAGAGAGGAAACCCCAGCATTTCTTCAACACGAAAATCTTCCAGCTCGCTGCGAAAAAAAGCGGTTGCTCCCAAATGACTGTAGGCTGGCGGAAAAGATATAGGAAATTGTTTGTTTATAGGACTCACCTTCATCATTTAGCCTAATCTTCAGCTAGCAAAAAACTGTCAAGCAGCCTGCAATCAAGGAATGTTCCAAAAAAATCATAAATATAAAGACAGTATATTTCTTATGTTGTATTTTCAGGCAAGCAAGACGATTGCATGGCAAGCTATTCCCTCTCCTCGACCTTCAAACCCCAAGCTTTCAGTCGTTGTAGCTTTAACGTTAATCTGATCAACATCGCAGCCTAGATCAGACGCGAGATTATTAACCATTTCGTTGATATGCGGCGCTATCTTAGGAGCTTCAGCAACAACAGTTATATCAGCATTTGAAACACAGTACCCTTTATCGTGAACAAGTGTGACTGCAACTCTCAATAATTCACGGCTATTAATGCCAAAATAACGGGGGTCTGTATCAGGAAAATGTCGCCCAATATCACCAAGTGCAGCGGCGCCAAGGAGGGCGTCACACAAAGAATGTATCAAAACATCTCCATCTGAATGAGCCATTAAGCCATACTTAAAGGGAATTCTCACTCCGCCAATAACAATATGGTCGCCTTTTTCAAATGCATGGACATCATAACCCTGCCCTATTCTCATGCCATCTCCTGCTGACCTAATGCTATAGCTTCAGCGATCACTATATCTTCTCTTCGGGTGATCTTAATATTATCGTGACTGCCCTCAATAATTTGAGGCATATACCCCAAATTTTCAATTGCAGCAGATTCATCTGTAGGTTGCCAGTTAACCTTGGCTGCCTGCCTTAAACCTTCCAAGAGTAATGAAAAACGGAACATTTGGGGTGTTTGAGCCTCCCAAAGCTTTGATCGATCTTCTGTTGTTCTTATTCCAGCTTTGCTAGTGGCCCTTTTAATCGTTGCAACAACAGGCACAGCAAGAATCCCGCCTATCGCATGAGAGCTCAACTGATCCGTCAAATTTATAATATCAGCAACTTTAACGCACGGTCTTACGCCATCATGAACCAATACCCAATCATTCATTTCGGCTTCGTCTTTAATGTGTTCTAGGGCTAAAAGCACTGAATCTGCCCGTTCTTTACCACCAGAAATCACCTCAATAGAGGTATTGTTAAATATAGTCAATTGTCGCCATACTTGGTCTTCAGGGCTTACAGCCACAACTATTTTGACGTGGTCTATTGCCAGTAACCTTTTTAGGGTATATTCAATTACAGTCATATCAAGAAATTTTGCATACTGCTTGAGGGTTTTCGAAGAGAATCTTTTCCCGGTTCCAGCAGCGGGAACTATTATCCAATTTTTCATATTTTACTTGTCATATATTGGAATTTTCAGTTAGTCTTTTTTTTCAAAAATCATATAAAAAGTTTCGCCATTCTTGATCATACCAAGATTCTTTCTAGCTATCCCTTCGATGCTGTCCATGCTATCTTTAAGATTCTTCACCTCTCTTGCCCGTATTAAATTTTCTTTTCGCAGAGCTGCATTTTTTTTCTGCTGCACGACAACTTTATACTGAAGCGCATGTTTATGAGTAAGACTGCCTTCGCCTACCCACAAGCTATATTGAAGGAGGAGCATGAAACAAATAAATACAATCAGTAACCAGCGCATCACAAACCATTCTACCGCACAAAACTAACTACGTCAGCGGCTCCATATTGATCACAAGAATACCGCAGCCTCTAATTATCAGCCGCCCTCGCAAGATATAGCCAGTCTACCTGAATTCAGCTAAACCCCTGTAAGGTGCAGCTTCCATAAGCTCTGACTCTATACGCAACAGACGATTGTATTTTGCAACACGATCGGATCGACATAACGAACCGGTCTTTATTTGCCCCGCACCAGTTGCCACAGCAAGATCGGCAATAGTGGTATCCTCCGTTTCACCCGATCGATGAGAAATGACAACAGTATAGTTAGAATCTTTGGCCATTTTTATGGCGTCCAGTGTTTCTGTTAAAGAGCCTATTTGATTGAATTTAATTAAGATTGAATTTGCGATACCTAGCTCAATGCCTTTACTTAATATTTTCGTGTTAGTCACAAAAAGGTCGTCTCCCACCAATTGAACCTTGTGGCCCAACCTGTCAGTTTGATATTTCCAGCCACTCCAATCAGATTCATCCTGCCCATCCTCAATTGAAATAATCGGATATCGATCACAAAGATCTGCCAAAAAATCAGTGAACTCTTCAGAGCTATATGTTTTCCCTTCGCCAAGCAATTCATACTTCCCATCATTATAGAATTCTGAAGAAGCACAATCTAAAGCTAACGTTATATCTTTACCTAAATAATAACCCGCAGTAATTACCGCTTCCTCTATAAGAGCGAGCGCTTCAGAGTTTGAAGACAAATTAGGTGCAAATCCTCCCTCATCTCCCACTGAGGTACTAAAGCCTTTACTGCTAAGTATTGTTTTTAATGAATGAAAAATTTCAGCTCCCATTTGCAGTGCTTGGGAGAAATTTTTGGCGGAAACAGGCTGGATCATAAACTCCTGAATATCAACATTATTATTTGCGTGCTCCCCTCCATTAATGATATTCATCATCGGCACAGGCATACTGTATTGACCAAGAGTTCCATTAATGTCTGCAATGTGCGCATAAAGAGGTATTTTACGCGACATGGCTGCCGCTTTTGATGCAGCAAGCGATACAGCCAAAATAGCATTTGCACCGAATCTAGACTTATTTTCTGTTCCATCCGCCTTAATCATCAGCATATCCAGCGATCTCTGATCAATGGCGTCCACACCCAGCAAAAGCGGCTTAATGATTTTATTTACATTATCAACAGCTTTAAGAACCCCCTTTCCTAAATAACGACTTTGATCTCCATCGCGTAATTCAAGAGCCTCCCTTGAGCCTGTAGAAGCGCCAGATGGTGAACAAGCTGAACCAATACTGCCGTCCGTCAAAATCACATCTGCGCCTATAGTTGGGTTACCTCTAGAATCCAATATTTCATAGGCTTTGATATCGGCAATCTTGCTCATATATAAATTCTCCAAAAAAATAGATACCCTCTCATACGGTATCTATTTAAAAAATTTTTATTAATTATATTTCAAATGAAGGTTGAGACTTGATTAAGTCGTCTATTTCTTTCATTTGAGCCAGATAAGACTCTAACTTAAATAACGGCAAAGCACTGGGTCCGTCACATTTTGCGTTATCTGGGTCCGGATGAGCCTCTAAAAATAAACCGGCTAGGCCAACAGCAATTCCTGCCCTTCCTAGCTCTGCAACCTGTTGTCTACGCCCGCCAGAAGTAAGCCCTTGTGGGTCTCGACACTGAAGCGCGTGAGTCACATCAAAAATAACAGGAAGGCCGTCGCTTACGACTTTCATAGTTCGAATACCCAGCATATCCACAACAAGATTATCGTACCCCATACAAGTACCGCGCTCACAAAGAATAAGCTTACTGTTACCGCACTCTTTAAACTTATCTACAATATTAGCAATCTGCGCCGGACTGAGAAACTGGGGTTTTTTTATATTTATAACAGCATCAGTTTCTGCCATAGCTTTCACCAAGTCGGTCTGGCGGGCTAAAAAAGCGGGTAACTGCAACACATCGCAGACACTTGCTGCCATTTTTGCTTGATGAGGTTCATGCACATCTGTGATAACTGGAATCTGAAATGTCTCTTTAATTTCTTGGAATATCCTTAATCCTTCATCTATCCCAATCCCCCGATAAGAATGAAAAGACGAACGATTAGCTTTATCAAACGATGCTTTAAATATATAAGGTATAGCCAGCTTCTGGGTCACCTCACAGAAATGCTCTGCTGCTTGCATTGCAAGATCTCGAGACTCCAGTACATTGATGCCTCCAAATAACACAAAAGGCTCATTATTGCCTACCGATATATCATCAATATTGATGGTTATCGATGGAATCGACATTTTTGATATAGACATAAACTAGGCTCTTTCAGAATGCTTAAGTACTGCCTTTATAAAACTTGTGAAAAGTGGGTGGCCTTCGCGAGGGGTAGAAGTAAACTCTGGATGAAACTGACAAGCAACAAACCAGGGGTGCTCAGGTATTTCAATCATCTCGACTAATGCTTTGTTCTCCGACCAGGCGCCAACTTTCATTCCACTCTCTTGCAGCTCGGCTACATAGCTATTGTTCACCTCATAACGATGACGATGACGCTCAAAAACTGTATCAGCACCGTATATTTTATGAGCCATGGTGCCATAAATTAAGTAGCTAGCCTGCCCACCTAATCTCATTGTTCCGCCCAAATCTGAATCTTCGTTACGTGTTTCTATCACACCGCTACTGTCAATCCACTCGGTTATCAATCCAATAATAGAATGCGGTGTTTTGGGGTCAAATTCAGTGCTATTTGCACCACTTAAATTGCAAACGTTACGTGCAAATTCAATCATTGCAACCTGCATGCCTAAGCATATTCCTAAATAAGGTACCCTGTTAACTCGAGCGTGATTAACCGCCTTAATTTTTCCTTCTACCCCACGCGCGCCAAACCCACCAGGCACAAGAATTCCGCTACAACCATCAAGAAGTGATACTTCACGCTCAAGGCTCTCTGAGTCAACATAACGAATATTTACTTTAGTTTGGTTGCGGATACCTCCATGAGTCAATGCTTCATTGAGTGACTTATAGGCATCTAAAAGCTCCGTATATTTGCCAACCATAGCGATAGTCACTTCGTGCTTTGGATTTAGGTGACTTTCTGCAATCCAGTCCCAATCAGAAAGATCTGGCTCCTTGCAACTCAAACCAAGTCGCTCTAAAACAGCGGTATCCAGCCCTCGAGTCTGAAGATCGCGAGGAATAGAATAAATACTCTTAGCATCCAATAATGTCACGACTGCTCGTGCTTCTACATTGGTAAACAAGGCTATTTTTTTACGCTGACCTTCATCAAGCTCAACCACACTTCGACATAACAAAACATCTGGCTGCAAGCCAATAGATCTCAGCTCTTTAACAGAATGTTGTGTTGGTTTAGTTTTAGTTTCCCCCGCTGTAGTCATATAAGGAACAAGGGTCAGATGGATAAGGATAGAATGACCGAACCCAAGATCTAGCTTTAATTGTCGTATAGCTTCAAGAAAAGGTTGTGACTCAATATCCCCAACTGTGCCGCCAATTTCGATAATAGCTATGTCATAACCCTCGCCGCCAGCTAAAATACGCCTCTTTATTTCATCTGTAACATGAGGAATTACTTGCACTGTAGCTCCAAGGTAGTCACCTCGGCGCTCATGACGAAGAATTGTTTCGTACACTTTTCCACTAGTAAAATTATTTCGTTTGCACATTTTTGAAGACAAAAAACGCTCATAGTGCCCAAGATCAAGGTCAGTTTCAGCGCCATCCTCAGTTACAAATACCTCTCCATGCTGTGAGGGGCTCATGGTTCCTGGGTCGACATTTAGGTATGGATCCAGCTTAAGGATCGTAACATTCAGGCCTCTAGCCTCAAGAATTGAACCCAGTGATGCTGCTGCAATTCCCTTCCCCAAGGAGGATACAACACCGCCTGTAACAAATATATAACGCGTCATTTAGATCCCTGTCAGCACATTAGGTGCAAGATAAATAGCCGGATTAAGCTATATTTTTGAAAAAAATAGGCTCATCAATCATCAAAATAAAAAATTATTTCAAGAGAAGAAGGGCAACTATTTTAGTTGTTGTAATGATAAATTAGCCTACCAGAGATGACTGATTGTCTCAATCTATTAGTACGATGTAGACTGCTAAAAAAATCGCCACTGTAATTCAACACCGAACTCATTTGGTGAGGCAAAAAATTCATCGCAAATCCACAAGTCGCCAACAGCTGCTAGCTTCCCATCAATATAAATAAGCGGCACCTTACTGCGAAGCCAAGGCTCAAGAGCATACTCTTGAAGTAATTTTTTTAGTGTATTGGAGCCATTGCGTCCGAATGGCTTGCAGCGCTCACTGCCGGCACGAAAGCGAATCTCTATGTCGCACTGCTTAGATATTCTTAACCCTCCAGCGCTTAATAACTTTGTCGATATGCTTCCCTTGTTAGGTAACATAATTTGATTAATTCCATCCCACTTTATACCTGACTGTATAGTTATGGCCAATTTTCCTGCATTGGCTACATGGTTATTTGAGTCACTAGAATCTGCTGGTAGGAGATATAATCTCTTTTTAAACCGTCGCAACTGCACGCCAGCCCAAACTATTAAAGGCTTAGCATCACGGCGCGCCAATAGCATTTCATTCAAAGCCACCTTAATAACACTATGCCTGGGTAACGGCAATTTATGTTTAGAAGACCAATAGCGCAGCACATTTGCTTGCCTTGACACCTCTAGACATGCAAGATTATCAATAGAGACACTCCAGCCAATGCGTTCAGACTTTTCCGATATGAGAACAAAGTCTTGTATAGCCAGAGCCTCTGCCAAATGATCTGAATCCGCACAAAGATTTGCAGTATGATTCAGTTTAGATAGGCAGTCTGGCCAGCGTTCAGATATTACCGGCAAAACTTTATGTCGCAAAAAATTTCTATCGAAGCTTACATCTTTATTGCTTTCATCTTCTATCCATTCCAAGCCATGAATGGAAGCATAGGACTCAAGGTCAGCTCGAGATAATTCCAGCAATGGCCTAAATATCCCACCCAGACCTAATGATCTAGACATGGGCATCCCAGATAAGCCTTTTGTACCAGCACCACGAAGTAATCTGTACAAAACTGTCTCAGCCTGATCGTCAGCATGGTGCGCAAGCAGCAATAAATCAGTCTTATCTAGTAATTTTCTAAAAATACCATAACGAATCTTTCTCGCAGCCTGCTCTAAACCAAAACCCTTATTTTCAACATTAATGGTCTCGACAATTAGAGGTACTCCTAATTTGGAGCAGCAGTCTTTGCAATGCTGCTGCCAGCTATCTGCATTTATGGACAGCTGATGATTAATATGGATAGCGGTAAAAGATTTTGATCCAATTAATGAAACCATTGCATGAAGCAGTACATGAGAATCCAATCCACCGCTATAAGCAACATAAAGGTGCTTAGCATCGTTAAGCCTGGGGAGATGCTTAGAAAAATGAGCGGATTGAAACGACATTAAAGTTCTGCAATTTTAAACGGAAGTACAACGTTACTGGCAATCAAAAGAAATGACAACAATACAACAATACAGCACGCTAAAAAAAATTATGAACTTTACAACCGCAACAAAGCATACAAAGCCCAGAAGAGCGACAAATAAAACAGATGTACTTTAAAAAGCTCCCAACAACATCCCTCTTATGCAATGAAATATACCTTATTAGTTACCGTAGCTCATCAAACGCTGATAGCGCTTCTCAAGCAGCTCATCAATAGGAACTCCAGTAAACTCATTAACTCGTCTAATCAAGCATTCTTTGAGGCTGGCTGCCATAGCCTCAATATTACGATGAGCGCCACCATTGGGTTCAGAAATAATTTCATCTATTATGCCCAGCTCCTGTAAAACAGTAGATGTAACACCCATCGCTTCGGCTGCTTCAGCAGCTTTAGTTGAGGTTTTCCAAATGATATTTGCACAACCTTCCGGTGAAATAACAAAATAAGTAGAGTATTGGAACATACTAAGGTGGTCGCCAACGCCAATAGCTAACGCGCCACCAGAACTACCTTCTCCGATAACAGTACATATTATAGGTGTCCTTAAACGAGACATAACTGCAAGATTTCTGGCTATAGCCTCACTAATTCCGCGTTCCTCAGAATCAATTCCTGGGTATGCTCCAGGTGTATCAATTAGTGTGACAACAGGCATTCTGAAACGCTCAGCCATCTCCATTAAACGCAAGGCTTTGCGGTACCCTTCAGGCTTCGGCATTCCAAAATTTCTATATACTTTTTCATTGACACTCCTGCCTTTCTCTTCGCCGATAATGACAACTGGCTTATCAGCCAACCTCCCTATACCCCCTATGATGGCCTTGTCATCTCCAAAATGCCTATCGCCATGCAGTTCATCAAAATCGGTAAAAATCCTACTTATATAATCCGTGGTATGGGGCCTAAGAGGGTGTCTTGCGATCTGGACGGTTTGCCAGGAAGTAAGACCTGAATATATTTTCTTAGTAAGCTTTTGGCTTTTTTTTTCAAGCCTAGTGATTTCCTCGGTGAGGTTGATATCACTATCATTGCCCACCAAACGAAGCTCTTCGATCTTCGCCTCCAATTCCATAATGGGTTGTTCAAAATCTAAATAATTTAAGTTCATGTAAGGCTGTCATCCATAATGCTTATACTCTAAAAGATAAAAACACATATTGTGTCGGGAGTAAATTTCTAATTAACAAATGAAAATTAAGACTTATTGCTTGACTGTAAGCCGTGCTGGCATTTAATTTTCAGCTTATAAATACTACCAACATACCTAGAATCTTAAGTGCACCCTTTCACTACCAACCATCTCTTTTAATTTATGCAATAGCTCATCTTTAGGAAATACTAGCCATTTTTCATCTAAAGCTATTTCGCATAAAGCTTTAGGATTACTATAACAAATACGAACTGGGCATTTTCCTTCATTATATGGAAGCATAATTTCAGAAATATCACGAATAGTAAACTCCTGAAGACCATCATTGCTCAAATCAATAACAATACCTTTTAAATGATTTAGTCGAGCCTCATACAAAGTGCTAATTTGATCTGCTCGCATTTTAATTCCACCAGTATAATCATCTATAGATACCTGCCCTTTCACCACTAAAAATTCATCTTTAGTGATTTTTTCACGGCAGCTACTGAAAACATCAGAAAAAACTGCTACCTCAATTCGAGCGCTCTTGTCATCGAGGGAAATAATGGCCATGCTGTCGCCATTTCGTGTTCTTATCCTTTTTATACCCACAATCAAGCCCGCAATAGTCTGGATAGATTTTTCTGGTTTTAATTCATAAATACGATGCCTGATAAAGCCATCTAGCTCATCAATATACTCGTCAGCTGGATGTCCAGATATATATAATCCCAGGGTATCCCTCTCCCCACCCAACCTTTCCTTGACAGTCTCGCAGCGAATATCATTAAAATTCTTGTACCCAAATTCAAGGGACAACCCTAACGCCTTATCTCCAAAAAGATCTGTCATCCCGCTAACAGCATTATGAGCACGCTGTTCAGCCATCTTCACTGCCTCACTCATTGCAGCCAGCATAACCGCACGCTTAAACCCTATCTCGCCAATTGGTCCTATGCTATCCATTGCTCCTGAGCGGATAAGCGCCTCTAGGGAGCGTTTATTAAGTTTTTTTCCATCTATCCTTGAGCAAAAATCAAATAAACTAACAAAGTCTCCGCCATTATCTCTTGCAGAAATAATACTATCGACAGGACCCTCGCCTAAACCTTTAATAGCCCCAAGCCCATAGATTACCTCCCCCTGACCAGAGACCGCAAAAGAAAAGATGCTTCGATTAACATCTGGCGGCAACAGTCCTAAGTTTCGATGACCGCACTCTTCAACCAATTTTACCACCTTGTCTGTATTTTGCATGTCAGCAGACAAAACTGCTGCCATAAATTCAGATAAGTAATGTGTTTTCAAATAAGCAGTTTGATAAGCAAGAAGGCCATATCCGACGGAATGAGACTTATTAAAACCATATCCAGCAAATTTTTCCACTAAATCAAATATCTTTACAGCAAGATTAGAATCAATCCCTTGATTGCGCGCCCCCGTTTCAAAAATTTCCCGCTGTTTCGCCATCTCTTCTGGCTTTTTCTTACCCATAGCGCGACGCAACAGGTCTGCTTCACCCAAAGTATATCCAGCAAGAGTTTGAGCGATCTGCATTACCTGTTCTTGGTATATAATGACGCCATAAGTGGGCTCTAAGATCGGTCGCAGACTTTCGTGTTGAAATTTCTCATCAGGGTAAGCAACTTTTGCTCTTCCGTGTTTACGATTAACAAAGTCATCCACCATACCAGACTCGAGCGGACCAGGCCTATATAAAGCCACCAACGCCACAATATCCTCAAAAGAATTAGGCTCTACGCGCTGCATTAGATCTTTCATGCCTTGAGACTCTAACTGAAATACAGCCGTTGTCTCGCCTTTCTGTATAAGGGTATACGTTAACAGGTCATCTAATGGGATATCGTTAATTATAAGGGGCTTATTTTTTATATTCTGTCCCCGCTGATTTATCATTTTTACTGCACGATCTATTATCGTAAGTGTTCTTAACCCCAAAAAATCAAACTTTATCAAGCCTGCGCTTTCTACATCATCCTTATCGAACTGCGTAACAAGACCCTCTCCGAATTCATCGCAATACAACGGAGAGAAATCTGTAAGCTTTGTTGGTGCAATAACAACACCTCCAGCATGCTTGCCTGCATTTCGAGTAACACCCTCAAGTTGCAACGCCATATCCCATATTTCTTGAGCCTCCTCGCTGCTAGCTAAAAAATCTTTCAGAATGCTTTCCTGCTCAACGGCCTTTTCAAGAGTCATCCCAATATCAACCGGAATCATTTTGGATAATCTATCTGCCAGGCCGTAAGGTTTACCTTGAACCCTTGCTACATCACGAACTACAGCTTTAGCTGCCATTTTTCCAAAAGTAATAATTTGAGAAACAGCATCACGTCCATATCGATCTGCAACATACGAAATAACCCTATCGCGATTGTCCATACAGAAATCTATATCGAAATCTGGCATAGAAACTCGCTCTGGATTCAAAAATCGCTCAAAAAGTAAGCCATACTGCAAAGGATTAATGTCTGTAATACCCAGAGCATAAGCAATTAGAGAGCCGGCCCCAGAGCCTCGACCTGGACCTACAGGAATATCATTGTTTTTGGCCCACTGAATAAAGTCCATGACTATCAAAAAATAGCCCTGATAGCCCATTTTAATAATAACTCTAAGCTCAAAGTGAAGTCGGTCAAAGTACACTTTTCTTTCTTTCTGTAGACTTTTGTCGGGAGTACCGAGTATTTTTAAGAGGCGTTTTTCTAGACCTTCCACAGATAGTTTTTCAAAAAATATATCCTTAGTTAGCCCTTCTGGAACAGGGTATTCAGGCAGGAAAGTTTCTCCTAATTTAAGCTCCAGATTGCATCGCAAGGCAATCTCTATTGTATTTTCAATAGCTTCAGGTATGTCGTTAAAAAGTTCAGTCATCTCATCTGCTGAACGAAAGTATTGCTCGTCGCTATATGTGCGAACTCTTCTAGGGTCATCTAGCACATACCCCAAGCCAACACAGACTCTAGATTCATGGGCCTCGAAATGACTAGAATCAAGGAACCTAACATCGTTAGTGGCAACTAAAGGGCAATCAAACATCGAGGAAAGATACACTGCATTATGAATAAAATTCTCTTCGCCTGGCCGTCCAGTCCTATTCAGCTCCAAATAAAATCGCCCAGGTAGAGTACTAAGCCAGCCTTGCAAACACTCCTCAGCCTGCTTATTGTTCCCAGATAACAATGCTTGCCCGATATCACTTTGATGCCCACCAAGCACAATTAGGCCTTCTGATAACTCTTCAATCCAACGCTCTTGAACCAAAGGCTCGCCATGCACTTGTCCCTCCTGGTAAGCACGAGAGATCAGTCTTATTAGATTTTGATAACCCTGTAAATTCATCACCAGGAATGTAAGATGGAATGACTTCATACCCTCAATGCTGGCTCGAACACTTAGATCGGCGCCACAAATAGGCTTTATTCCGGCAAGATGGGCTGCTTTGTAAAATTTAATTAAGCCAAAAAAGTTTGTAACATCTGTGAGAGCAACAGCAGGCATGCCTAGCTCAACCACTCTATTAACTAGGGGATTTATACGCACAAGACCGTCAACAAGAGAATACTCGCTATGCAGGCGGAGATGGATAAATGAAGGTGCAGCCATAAAAAATTAAACCTATAAAATACCCTAATCCCTAAGGCTAAGCATATCTTGCATTGTATAAATTTATAACTTAATACAGATAGAAGCGGACTGTTTATCCTGCTGTATCAAGCCTTATGATTATATAGAAAGAGCAATTATACAAAGACGGTTGCAGTATTTAAGTATCCATGCCCTTAACGGGCTCAAAAGACTTTCTATGTATAAGGCTTGGGCCTAGCCTCTCTATAGCTTCAAAATGTTTCTTTGTGCCATAGCCTTTATGGCAATCAAACCCATAACCTGGATATAGTTTAGCAAAAGCGATCATTTCTTCGTCTCTGTAAACCTTGGCAAGAATTGATGCTGCGCTAATAGAGGGGATCTTGTCATCACCTTTAATTATAGACTCTGAAGCATAGTGCCATGACGGTAAACGATTTCCATCAACCACAACATATTCTGGATCTATCTTTAACCCTGCAACGGCACGCTTCATAGCCATCATGGTGGCTTCAATTATATTGAAACGATCTATTTCTTTCACCGTAGATCGTGCTATATTCCAGCACAGTGATTTCTCTTTAATTTCAATAGCTAACTCTTGACGACGTTTTTCGGAGAGCTTCTTTGAATCTGCAAGCCCAAAAATACTATTTTCTGGATGAAGGATAACCGCAGCAGAAAAGACATCGCCGGCCAAGGGGCCTCTGCCAGCTTCATCAACACCAGCAAGCAACGAGCCTCGATACGCTAATTTGAATACTTTTTTTTCAACAAATACCACACTCAAACTCTCAATCCATTTTAAAAGTCTAATAACCCTAACAGACTATAAGCAAACCAACAATTACCATACCTAAGAGGCATCAATCAGCGCCACTAGAGCTTGAGCTGCTGCTTCATTGCCGCCACATTTTAATGACTCATGAATAGCTATAAACCTTTTTTGTAATTTTTTTGTCTGCTCAGGCTGCTCAAAAAACCTCATCACTGCACCTGAAAGATTTTTTATAGTTGCATTTTCTTCCAAAAACTCTGGAACCAATGATTCGTTTGCAAGAAGATTTGGTAGTGCTACATATTTAACTTTTACCATTCTTGAAATCAAGGCGTAAGTTAGCCTTCCCAAGCGATAAGCTACCACCATTGGCTTCTTTAAAAGCATAGCCTCTAGCGTCGACGTACCCGATGAAAGCAGCACTACATCTGCTGCAGCCATAGCTAGGAGTGACTGGCCGTCCAAAAATATCACTTCCAATAATGGATGATCATCCAATATTTGATCTAACTGGGATTTTCGCTCTAGAGTAGCGATAGGAATAATCACCTTCAAATCAGGCAAATTATTCTTACAGTGTTGCGCTACATTTAAAAATAAACTCCCCAATTTCTGTATTTCTGATGCCCTACTTCCAGGCATTAATGTTAGAACTGGTCCATCAGTTAGCCCTAATACTTGGCGCGCTTTATTTTTTTCTTCTTGTACTGCAATCTCTTCCGCCAAGGGATGCCCAACACACACTACAGGTATGCTATGCAGCTGATAGAAAGATTTCTCAAAAGGAAATAATGTAATCATTAGATCGACGGCGCGAGCAATTTTTTTAACTCTGCCTTGCCTCCATGCCCATACGGAAGGGCTTACGTAATGGGCAGTTTTAATACCTTTATTCCGTAATTTTTCTTCTAGACCAAGATTGAAGTCTGGGGAATCAATACCCACCACGAGATCAAATTCTCCATCGCAAAAATGCTGAAACAAATTTTTTCTAATTCGAAATAACTCCGGTAGTCTTTTTAGTGGCTCAATAAACCCCATCACAGAAAGCCTATCGATGGGAAACAGTGACACAAAACCCTCTTTGGTCATCTTAGAGCCCCCTATTCCTTCAAAAACTGCATCAGGATAATAGATTTTTAATGCGCAAATTAGCCCGGCGCCCAACTGGTCACCGGAAGATTCTCCTGCAACCATTCCTATTTTATAGGGCTGAACCATAGCTTAACGAATAATTCCGCGTGAAGAGATTTTTACTGAATCTAACAATAGAGTAACCTCAGAATGTTGCGATGCAAGCACATGAAGTTTTATCAGCGCATCGTTTAGTGAAAGTCCTTGACGGTAAAGTATTTTGTAGCCCTGCTTGATCGCCGAAATAGCATCTTTACTGAAACCTCGGCGCCTAAGACCTACTGAGTTAATAGTTTTAGGTTCTGCGGGTGAGCCGAATGCAATAACATACGCAGGGACATCTTGGGGTAAAAACGCTGCCGGGCCAATTAAAGTATGTGCTCCAATAGAGACAAATTGATGCACTAACACATAACCCGAAAGAATCGCCCAGTCACCTAAATTAACATGACCTGAGAGGGATGCATTATTAACCAAAATACAGTTATTTCCCACCACACAGTCGTGACCTATATGCACATAGGCCATCATCAAATTATTATTACCAATAGAGGTCAATCCATTATCTTGGATGGTCCCTCTGTGAATTGTAACTCCCTCGCGAATAGTATTATTATCGCCTATCTCTAATCGAGTAAGTTCTCCTGCATATTTTAAATCTGGCGTATCCTCACCTATCGTAGCAAACTGAAAAATACGATTATTTTTGCCTATAACAGTTGGGCCTTTTATAACAACATGAGAATGGATCACGCTGCCGGTGCCAATCTTGACATTAGCCCCTATAAGGGTCCAGGGTCCAACTTCGACGTCTTCGGCCAATTCTGCAGTAGGGTGAATAATTGCAGTTGAACTAATAAGAGACATAATCTTCAGGCCGACTTCAAAGCACAGAGTATGGTAGCCTCGCAAGCCAATTCGTCATCAACAGTTGCTCTACACTTGAATCGCCAAATTGTCCGCTTCACTGAATCAACTTTTGCCTCTAATATTAGTTTGTCTCCAGGTATGACCTGGCGCTTGAAACGCACATCATCGACTCCAGCAAGCAAATAAAGCACATCATCGTCTGCATACTTATCAGCAGTAACAAAACCCAGCACTCCTGCTGCTTGAGCCATCGCTTCGATAATCATTACCCCTGGAAAAATTGGGGCACTAGGAAAATGCCCATTAAACACACCCTCATTAGCTGTAATATTTTTGTAGGCCAAAATTCTTTGGCCTGAGTCTATTTCTACAACACGATCCAATAAAAGGAATGGATATCTTTGGGGTAAACGCTTTTTTATATCATTTATATTCATGAAATTATCTCTAGACATCTAAAAAGTAAAGCAACAAAAAAGTTATATCTTTTTTTCTAATGCATTAAGTCGCTGAGCCAGTCCATTCAGCTCATTAAAACGAACTGCATTTTTTTTCCATTTTTCTGTATTAGTCAGTGTCATTCCTGATGAATAGGAGCCTGGTTCAGATATTGACTGCCTAGCAATACTGCCGCCGGTAATTTGAACATTATCACAAATTTTTAAATGGCCTGATACTCCGGTTTGTCCGCCAAAAATACAGTTTTTACCTATTATCGTACTTCCTGCTACGCCAGAAGATCCAGCAATAGCTGTATTTTCACCAATATATACATTGTGAGCAATTTGCACATGGTTATCGAGAATTACGCCGTCTTCAATAACGGTATCGCCGAGGGCTCCTCTATCTATAGTAGTGCAAGCACCAATTTCCACTCTCTTGCCTATAAGGACCCCACCCAACTGATAGATTTTCGTCCAATGATTTGAGTTACTAGCAAAGCCAAATCCATCTGCACCAATAACAGCGCCGCCATGCACAATAGTGTCACTACCTATGGTAACTCCATGATAAATAGTTACATTTGAATAAATCTTGCAACAATCTCCAAGAATAGAGCCATCGCCTATCGTAGTATTAGCGCCCACCTGGCAATTGGCACCAATAATCACATTTTCTCCAAGCACTACGTTCGGGCCTATCGCAGCAGTCTTGGAAATCTGAGCGCTAGCTGCAATAACTGCTGTCTGGTGAATGCCCGCTGCTATAACAGGTGCTTTATTAAAAAGCGCCGACACCAGTGCGTAAGCAAGGTAGGGAGAGGCCACAATAAGTGCATTGCCAGAATAACCAGATAAATCTGATCGAGAAATAATCACGGCCCCTGCTTTAGTGTAAGATAAAAATTGTTTATAGGAAGAATTCGCCAAAAATGTTAATTCTGCCGAATCTGCTTTCTGTATAGTATTTAAGCCAGAAATTTGATACTGGCCGTCACCTACTAGCTCTGCCTCTATATGTTTAGCTATGTAATCTAATGGATAACTATGCATTTTGTCTGCTTTAGCGCATTCCTTTCATCCAAGAGAGTTACTTCATTTTTTTGTTAAGTCGATCGATCAGTTTTGATGTGTAATCCACATTCTCGCCACCAAAGATAGCTGCATCTTTTCTAAGAAGGAGTGTTATTCCTTCGTCCTTGATCATCTCTTGCAGGGCCTCTTGGATCTTACTCTCCATAACTTTTACAACTCTTGACTGTAATGCTTTTTGCTCAGATTGAAGTTTTTTCTGAATTAGTTCTATATCTGCCCTGAGAAACCCCATATTTTTTTGAGCATCCTCGTTCTGCTGGGCAGACCATGTCATGCCTTTGTTTTCCATCTCTGTATTTAATTGCTTCACCTCGTCCAATAAGCCATCAAACTTAGACTTCATGGCTGAAAATTCTTTGCTTGTTTCTATTTTTTTAAACTCAGCTAAAGCGTATTCGGTATTAAACAACGCAGCATCGGGGGCCACGATGCCTATATTCATAATGGGCTGCTCTGCAGCCACATTTGTTGAAACTAAAGCCACCAAGGTTAATATTAATATATTTGCTGTACGCACTTTCTTCTCCCTTAAGTTTAAGTCTAATTATTATTTTTTATACAGGCTCTCACTATACCTTAAAATCCGCCACCCATATTAAACTGGAATGTTTCTTTTTCATCTTCTGCTCCTGTATTAAAAGGCACTGCGAAACTAACGGATATAGGGCCAAAACTACTCTTCCATGTACCCCCAATACCCACAGAATATCTCAAGTCTGCTAAATCTGGCTCTTGACAAAAGTCCTCTGAAGTGTTGCCACAATCATCGGAAAAAACATTGCCAGCGTCCACGAAGACAGTCATTTGAACAAGTCTCTTATCCTTAAGAAATGGCATAGGGAATAAAACTTCTACTGTACCCTCCATAACAACATTGCCACCAAAGGGCTCAGCTTCATGTTCATAGCCAGGGGTTATAGGGACATCCCTCGGGCCAAGCGTGTTTTGCTCAAAACCACGAACTGAGCCATTACCTCCTGAGTAAAAATTCTTGAAAAATGGAAGATTTTCAGTACTGCCGTAACCGTCCCCATAACCAATATTTGAATGTAGATGTAGAGTAAGATAACTACTTAATGGCTTAAAAAATTGGCCATCATAACTCAACTTATAATAATTTAGGTCGCCCGCCGGAAAAGTTAACTCTGTTGATATTCTGTGTGATTGACCTCTTGTTGCATCAAGGCCCGAGCCGTTAAGGGTGGACAATGCCCAGGATAAATTACTAGTAAATATATTGTAATTTGTACCTTCTTCATCTAAAAATTGTTCCATGAGTCTTGTCTTAAAGTATCCACCAGAATCAAGTTTAAGGTTTTCATACCCAAACCCAAAACCAATATTTTGCATTTCAGACACAGGGTAGCCAAATGAAACAGATGCTCCCTGGCTTTCTGTAGTATAGCTAGAGATGTTTCCTTCATCATAGTCTTTCTTTTGTACAAAAACTGTAAAACCTGCACTAACGCCGTCATCTGTAAAATATGGGTCCGCATAATTCAAGGATAAATTTGTTTGGAAACCATTCTGATTTAACCCTAGTTTTAACCTGTTGCCAGTACCGAGAAAATTACTTTCCGCTATATTGGCACCTAGAGTAAGTCCATATGTCTGCGCAAACCCCAGGCTTGCTCCGACACTCCCTGAGGGCTGCTCCTCTACTGTGTAAAAAACATCAACTTGATCACTTACTCCAGAAACAGGACGAGTTTCAGATTCTACCGACTTAAAAAATCCTGTTCGTTGCAGTCGACTCTTAGACCACGCAATCTTCTCAGAAGAAGCAGTAGACCCTTCGATTTGACGCATCTCTCGTCGCAACACTTCATCCATTGTTTTGACGTTTCCGCGAAACTCAATACGCCTAACATAGGCCCTGGTTCCAGGATTTATGTAGAATGTCAATTTAGTGGTTTTGGCTTTCTCATCCATCTGGGTGACACCCTTAACCTCAGCGAAGGCATATCCATCGTTACCCAGCCGAGCAGAAATGTTTTCTGCGGAGCGGGTCATAATCACCTGAGAAAACGTTTCTCCTTCCTTCTGAATAATCAATTTCCTAACCTCATCCTCAGATATTGTAGGATTGCCGGCGAGAAGAATCTCAGAAACAGTATAAATACTGCCTTCGTTTATATTTATTGTTACAAAGACTGACTTGCGATCTGGACTAATAGTTACCTGGGTAGACTGTATTGAGAAATCAAGATATCCTCTATTGAGATACCAAGATTCCAATCTTTCTATATCTCCAGTTAACTTTTCTCGACTATATTTATCGTCTTGAGCAATAAAAGATAACAGATTAGTTTGCTTTAGTTCGAACAAAATCTTAAGGGTATCTTCATCAAAATCTTTATTTCCGACAATATTAATACCTGATATTGCTGCAACATCACCTTCATTTATTTTAATCGTTACTGCCACCCTGTTTTGAGGGAGATCCTCAACTTCTATATCGATTCCAGCGCCATATCTACCTTGCTTTACGTACTGTCGCTCAAGCTCTTGACTCATTCCTTCCAAGATAGCCTGACGAAAAATCTGCCCTTCAGCTAATCCAGCATCACTCAAAGATGTTATTAGAGTTTCTTCCGGAATGGCCGTATTACCCTCAATAATTAATTTAGCTACCGCAGGCCTCTCTGAAATAGAAATAACTAAAACGCCATCATCACGAGAAATTTTTATATCATTAAAAAATCCTAATCGAAATAAATCCCTTGTAAGATTGCGAATATTGTCGCTATCAATGGTGTCTCCAACGCTAACAGTTAGTGCGGAGAATATAGTGCCTGATGAAACGCGCTCAAGGCCATCAACTCTAATATCTTCAATCTGAAATATCTCTGCGCGAACATTAAGAGAAACCACGAACAGGCATAAAAAAAGGAAAATGGATTTCATCGTATATCAGACTACTCTTTTTTTTAATTTAACTTTAGATTGCGCTAAAAACAATCACCTGTACTATTAACTAAAAATAACTACAAATAACTACCAAAAATTAACTTAATATATCATTGTACAAGGCTAACGACATCAACCCAACCACTAAAAATATACCTGCCTTGAAGCCCAACATCTGAATTCTTTCAGGCAAAGGCGAACCCTTCATAGCTTCAATCATAAAATACAAGAAGTGCCCACCATCCAAGACTGGGATTGGCAGCAAATTCATAATCCCTAAACTGATACTCAGTAATGCCAAAAATCCAAGATAAGCCATCAACCCATACTCAGCTGACTTGCCGGCCACTTTACCAATGCTAATAGGCCCACTCAAGCGCTTTATCGATATGTCTCCTATCAGCATTTTTTTAACTGAGCCCAAAATCATAACAGAAGTGGACCAAGTTTTACTGAATGCCTCAGATAAGGCACCAAGCGGGCCATACTCAACATTAAAATGCATGTTTTCCGGCCAATCTACTGATTTCACAGACATTCCGACTTGACCAAAAATATCTCCTGCGTCTGATACAATTTTTTTAGGGGTTATTTTTGTATAAAACACATCATTCTCTCGCTTCACCTTAATATCTATAGTTACCTCAGGTCGATCACGAACATAGGTCACCCATGCTGCCCATTCTTTCAATGGAGTTCCGTCAACAGACAGCAGAATATCGCCAGACATCAGGCCGGCTTGCGCTGCTGGACTCCCAGGAATTATGGTGTTAGCCGCAGGGATCACTACGGGAACATAAGGCGCCACCCCTATACTTGATAATGGATCTAATTTTTCATCTCCAGCCATCCAGTTTTCGAGCTGCCCATGATACTCATAGCGTGCAGACTCACCAGGAAATTTAACTGTAAAGCCAATAATACCTGACTCCCCCATGCGACCTAAAAGTCGTTCATGAAATTTACGCCATGTCGGGGTTTCCTTTCCATCAACAGCTACAATCTGATGCCCAACTTTAAGGCCAGCCTTTTCAGCAACAGAATCAAGAGAAATTGATCCAATAATGGGTACTATGCCTGTTACTCCCTGCAAAAATAATACCCAATAAATAAGAATTGCCAGCAAAAAATTAGCCGCGGGACCCGCCAAAACAATAGCCATTCTCTGCCAAACAGTTTTTTGAGTAAAAGCAAAAGGTAGATCTTCCGAGAGCACCTCACCTTCTCTCTCGTCAACCATTTTAACGTAACCGCCAAGAGGCAGCGCTGACAAAACAAACTCAGTCCCCCTATTGTCGCGCCAGCTTAAAATCTTAGGGCCAAAACCAATAGAAAAACATATAACCTTCACATCGCAAATTCTGGCTACAAGAAAATGGCCAAATTCATGAAAAGATATCAATAAGACCAAGGCAAGCAATGTATAAAAAACTGTTAGAAATAGTTCCACTGAGACTCCGTTTTAGCCTAAATTAAAAATTTTTACACAAGTTAAATTACTTCTAAAAATGACTTATAACCAGTCTTGCTGCTAATTCTCGAGATTGACGATCGCAATTCTGAATAACATCCAATGAATTTAGTTCTACTATTGCCGTTTCTTCCAAAACTATAGCGACAACTTCTGATATTTGCGTAAATAAAATTTTATTTTCAAGAAACGCTCCCACCGCCACCTCATTGGAGGCATTCAACGCAATAGGCGCACTACCTCCCTTATGGGCCGCCTGTATAGCTAGAGCCAAACAAGGGAAGCGCTCAAAATCTGGCGCTTCAAAATCTAGGCGTGCCATATTAATGATATCCAGACTGCCCACTCCAGAAGAAATTCTTTCAGGCCACGCCATGGCATGTGCAATTGGAGTCCTCATATCAGGGTTACCCAAATGAGCTAAAATAGAACCATCTAGATATTCTACCATTGAGTGGATAATACTCTGAGGATGGACGACAACTTCTATTTCGTTAGGAGAAACACTGAAAAGCCAACAGGCTTCGATCAGCTCAAGCCCCTTGTTCATCATGGTTGCAGAGTCTACTGATATTTTTCTGCCCATCGCCCAGTTAGGATGAGAACAAGCCTGGTCTGGTGTCATTGTTCGCAAGCTATCCAAGTCAACCGACCTGAAAGGGCCACCTGATGCGGTTAACAATATTTTACGAATGCCGCATCTTTGCGTGTCTGTATAATCAGAGGGAAGGCATTGAAATATAGCATTATGCTCACTATCAATCGGTAGTAATATGCCGCCGCCTTGACGCACTGCCTCCATCAGGAGGGAGCCTGCCATAACCAAAGATTCTTTATTTGCTAATAAGATTTTTTTTCCCGCATTTGCCGCTTCCAGTATTGGTAACAACCCAACAGCGCCAACTATGGCTGCCACTACTGTATCGACTGAAGAATCTCTAGATACAAGGCATAAGCCATCAACTCCAGATAAAACCTTTGTGTTTGGAGAAGAGCTTTTAAGCAATGCCTTTAAAGCGTCCACTTTTGATGAATCAGAAACTACAGCGAAAATAGGCTTAAATTTTCCACACTGAGCGGCCAGCTCTCTCACTCTTGTATGACAACTTAGAGCAAAAATCTTAAATCGACCCGGGTGCTGAGAAACAATATCTAGAGTGTTAATACCAACAGACCCTGTTGACCCCAAAACTGTTAATATCTGCATAAATTGCTATAACTCGCTTTCATAACTGAAAGCTACTATAAATAAAAATTAAAGTGAAAACAGGCAATGCAGCAGTAAGGCTGTCCACGCGGTCCAAAACACCGCCGTGACCTGGTAAGATATTCCCGCTATCTTTCACCCCCCGATGGCGCTTCATCATGCTTTCCAGTAAATCCCCAACCACAGCAGCCAAAACTGTGGCCATTACAGCAAAGAATAGCATCAGCCATTCCATCGAATTTAACTTTAAAAAAATTCCAAGAAAAGAAACTAAGCAGAGGTTCGCAGTTATGGCCCCCAAGAAGCCTTCCCAGGTTTTATTGGGACTTACATCTGGGGAAAGTTTATTTTTTCCGAATCTGGATCCAGCAAAATAGGCTCCAATATCAGCAAACGCAACGATTACAACAACAACAAAAACTAACCATTTTCCATTATCTAAAGAAGTTAAAATTACTATTGCCAGCCAAGTTGGCACCAAAACAAGAGACCCCATTATCCCTCTCACGTAACGACTACCCCAAAGCACAGCGCTACTTGGATATCCCTGGATCCATAACAGAGCTATCGCCCACCAAGGAACAACCCAAGTCATTAGGGCTTTAGCGGCGGCCAAATGAATTGGTGTTGTTTTCGTTAGACCCAATATGTAACCTGATAGCATCAAGATATTTAATATAAAAAAAGCGTAAAGTAACCTTGCAGAAGGAGTGAGAAGACCAGACAATCTTGCCCATTCCCAGCCCGCATAAACAATTATAGTCGCTGAAAAAACAGAAAACGCGTAGGGGTCGAGAAAATATAATGCAGCGCTAAAAATTATAGCTACACATATGGCTGTTATAATTCTCTTTTTGGGCACATCTATTTCCTGTTAATTTCTACATCAAGTAATGCTTTTTCTCGCTTACCAAAACGTCTCTGTCGTTGCTGGTAATCAAGCATTGCGACATCAAAAGCTGCGCCATCAAAAGCTGGCCAGTAGCAATCTGTGAAATAAAGTTCTGTATAAGCCATGTGCCACAATAAAAAATTGCTAATTCGCTGCTCTCCGCCGGTCCGAATACAGACATCAGGAGACGGGAAATCAGATAAACACATGTTTTGATTCAATGTATCCTCAGTTATCTCACTTGGATCCAGCTGATCCGACTTAACGTGTTGTGCGATCTTTTTTGCAGCCTCTATGATTTCCCATTTTCCGCCATAATCTAAGGCTAGTATTAGAGTACGCTTACCGTTTTCTGTTGCAACTTCAGCATCCTCAATTAATTTAATTAATTTTGAATTAAAGTGTTCTCTACGGCCAATAACCTTTAGGCTCACATTTTTCTTTATTAAATTCTTCAATTCTGTCTTAAGATATAGGCCCAGCAAAGACATTAGGGCTTTAACTTCTGTCTTTGATCTCTTCCAATTTTCACTACTAAACCCAAAAAGCGTAAGTGTACTGATATTATATTTTTCGGCGGCTTCGAGAACATCACGAACTCTTTCGACACCCATTTTATGGCCTGCAATTCCACGCAAGCCCATTTCATGGGCCCATCGATTGTTACCATCCATTATAATCGCTACATGATGCAAAGAACTTATAGGGGCTGGAATTTTCATCAATTTTTTCATAAGATGGCCTTGAGTTAAATCTCCATCAAATCAATTTCTTTGGCGGCCAAGACTTCTTCAATTTGCTTAACATATTTATCAGTTATTTTTTGAATATCATCCTGCACTCTTCGCTCATCATCCTCGGTAATTTCCTTCTCTCTATGTAATTCTTTTGCATCTGAAAGAACGTCGCGCCGAATACTACGAATAGACACTCTAGCACTCTCTGCCTCCGCACGAGCTTTTTTTATAAAATTCTTCCGAGTCTCCTCTGTTAATTGCGGCATAGGGATACGGATAAGCTCTCCAGTGGTTGATGGATTTAATCCTAAATCGGACTTATGAATTGCCTTCTCTACTTCTGGTATTAAATTTTTCTCCCATACAGAAATAGACAAAGTTCGAGCATCCAAAACATTGACATTTCCAACTTGGGATAACGGTGTATCGACACCGTAATAAGATACTACTAGACCGTCCAGCAAGCTGGGGTGAGCTCGGCCTGTACGAATTTTATTAAAAGCGTGAGATAGTGCAGTTATACTTTTAACCATACGCTCTTCTACATCTTGCTTTAAATGATCAATCATTATATTTTTCCTCAATCAAAGTTCCCTCGCTCCCCCCCACCACAATATTTAAGAGCGCTCCAGGTTTCGACATGCGAAAGACCCTAAGAGGCATATGATGCTCACGACACAAACAAACTGCTGTTAAGTCCATTACACCTAATTTTTTCTCTAAAGCTTCATCATAAGTAAGACGGGAATACATTGTAGCATCGGGGTTTAATAACGGGTCCGAGGAATATACGCCATCAACCTTGGTAGCCTTTAAAACGATTTCTGCATCAATTTCGATGCCGCGCAAACATGCCGCAGAGTCAGTGGTAAAAAAGGGATTTCCTGTGCCTGCAGCAAAAATTACCACATCTCCACCGTCAAGATAACGTGTAGCCTTGCGGCGATCATATTGTTCCATAACACCGCTCATTGAAATGGCAGACATTACATGGGCAGAAATATTGTTACGATCAAGGGCATCCCTCATAGCCAAACCATTCATCATCGTCGCCAACATACCCATATGGTCACCAGTAACACGCTCCATTCCAGCTGCATTAAGTGCAGCACCTCGAAACAAGTTCCCTCCTCCAATAACTAGGCCTACCTGAACGCCAATACCAACCAGCTGACCTATCTCGAGAGCCATCCGATCTAGCACTCTTGGATCAATGCCAAAACCCTCATCGCCCATTAGTTCCTCACCACTTAACTTCAGTAATATTCTTTTGTACTTTTTATCTGCAACAGAAGGCATGTCTTTACTCCAAAGCTGTTTTTTCTTGGCACCGTTTTTCTGAATAAAATAAGAACGGAGGCCTAGGCCTCCGTTCTTATTTTATTTCGCCGCACTAATCTGTGCGGCTACTTCTGCAGCAAAATCTACTTCAATCTTTTCAATTCCCTCACCGACTTCAAATCGACAAAAAGAGAGAACCTCCGCGCCGGCATCTTCTACCAACTTATGTATTGTAATTTCTGGATTTTTTACAAAAGGTTGGCTGATAAGACTGGATTCTGATAAAAACTTATTGATACGACCAACAATCATTTTTCCAATTATTTCTTCTGACTTACCGCTTTCTCTAGCCTGTGCAATAAAAATTTCTTTCTCTTTTTCCACCAAAGAATTAGGCACATCTTCTGGCTTTACTACTTGAGGATTGACTGCAGCAATGTGCATGGCAACATCTTTAGCGACAGTAGTATCGGTACCTGTTAGTCCTACTAAAACACCTATGCGATTGTTGCTGTGTATATAAGCCCCAATAACTGGTGCCTGCATTGTCTCAATTCGTCGGATACTTATATTTTCACCTATCTTCTGAACCAGACCCTGACGAGAATCTTCCATGCTTGCAATAAATTCGTCAAAATGAAACTGTTTTTCATTAAAAGCTTTGTCAAGACAGGCCTCGACAAACTCTACAAACCCTTCATCGCGAGCCGCAAAATCTGTCTCAGTATTGACTTCAATCATCACACCATAAGTGCTATCTTGAGACAATTTCATAGCAACAACACCATCAGCAGCTATGCGGCCTGCCTTCTTAGCAGCTTTCATGCCGCTAGATTTACGAAGATCATCAATTGCTTTATCGATGTCTCCTTCGGACTCTACCAAAGCTCTTTTACACTCCATCATCCCAAGACCGGTGCGGTCACGAAGATCTTTTATCATAGATGCAGAAAATGCTGCCATCATCTTACCCCTGCTTTAACTTTAATCATTTAAATTCAAAAAAGGGGGCAGAGCCCCCTTAATATTTATCTAAGCAAGCTGAATCCATTACTCCGTGGCTTGCGTTTCTACTTGAACGACCTCTGATTTTATTGTGGTAGATTCATCCTTAGCCTCAATATTGACTGCATCAACAGGCTGATCTTTGGTCTTTGCAGTGGCATCTGCTTCAACAAAATCATCTTTAACTACAACAAGATTTGCATCAGCTTTTCCTTCCAAGATTGAATCAGCAACAGCAGAGCAAAATAATTTAATTGCGCGAATTGCGTCATCATTGCCAGGAATTACATAATCAATTCCATCAGGATTGCTATTTGTGTCAACAATACCAATAACAGGAATTCCAAGCTTGTTAGCCTCCTGTATTGCAATACGCTCATAGTCAACATCTACCACAAATAATACATCCGGAAGGCCTCCCATGTCCTTAATGCCGCCGATAGAATTGTTAAGCTTTTCCATTAATCGAGTTCTCATCAAAGCTTCTTTTTTTGTCAGCCTATCAAAAGTTCCGTCTAGACTCTGGGCTTCAAGCTCTCGAAAACGCTTAATAGAGGCGCGAATCGTTTTATAATTAGTCAGCATTCCCCCTAACCAGCGATGACTAACAAAAGGCATTCCTGCTCGGTGAGCCTGTTCAGCTATGGTTTTTTGTGCAGCTCGCTTGGTGCCAACAAACAAAACTTTATTATTATTAGCGCCCATCTTGCGAACCATTTCCAGCACTTCGTTAAAAGCTGGAACAGTGTAATCTAAATTCAAAATATGGATTTTATTGCGAGCTCCAAAAATAAATTTGTCCATTTTTGGATTCCAGTAGCGAGTCTGATGTCCAAAATGGACCCCAGCCTGCAACATATCTTTCATGCTTACAGCTGTCATAATTTTTTCCTTAAATTAGGGTTAAACTTACATACACCCCACAAGTCAACCTGCCACAAAGCAAGCACCCAGACAAGCGTGTCGATATATGTGCGTCATTTAGTGTCTATTTTCATTTAAAACTAATTTCACTTTAGTGTTAGCAATAGCTCCAAACCAAAGCGATGCGCTTTATACCATAATTAAGGAAATTTGTGAACGAAAAAGGGTAAATAATAAATATTATGGCTAGTATGCATGTATTATAAAAAATATTAGCTAAGCCAAAATGAAAGCAAATAATCTTTAAATCTATAATTGGATTGCTCAGGACATTCAATTGGAAGCTACAATCCTATATAATATACAGAAATTTTCTTCAGAAAAAATCATTTTTAATACGGGAAAAATTTATGCCTGTCCATATAAAAAATTCTGATGAGCTTGAAAAAATGCGCGTTGCCGGAAAACTTGCCGCAGAAGTTTTAGAGTTAATCGAGCCTTACGTTATAGCCGGCGTATCAACTGAAGAGTTAAATCAAGTTTGTCATAATCATATTGTAGATGTTCAGAAAGCTATTCCTGCACCTTTGAATTATAGAGGTTTTCCTAAGTCTATATGCTCATCAATTAATCACGTTGTTTGCCACGGTATACCTTCAAAAAATAAGCGTTTAAAAAATGGTGACATTATAAATCTAGATATTACTGTTATCAAAGATGGGTATTTTGGAGATACAAGCAAGATGTTTTTTGTAGGCGCCCCTACCAGTCATGCCGAGCGACTAGTCAATATCTGTCAAGAAAGTCTTTATAGGGCCATAGAAATAGTAAAACCGGGCGTTTGTCTTGGAGACATCGGTCATGTCATTCAACAGCATGCTGAAAGCAATTACTATAGCGTCGTAAGAGACTATTGTGGACACGGCATAGGTACAGAGTTTCATGAGGACCCCCAAGTGCTTCATTTTGGACGGCCTGGCACAGGTTATGAACTACAAGAGGGTATGACGTTCACGATAGAACCTATGCTTAATGCCGGCAGGCATCACACTAAGCTGAAAAAAGATGGCTGGACAGTAGAGACTGCAGACGGTCGACTATCCGCCCAGTGGGAACACACTCTCGCTGTTACTGCTAGCGGAGTTGAGGTTCTAACAGCCCGCAGCGAAGAAAATTTTTGATGACAAAACCAATTAAAATCTTCAAAAAATATTCACTTCCTTTCAACGAAGAGCAATTTTGTAGCGATTTATCAAAAAAAAATCATATCCAGGTATTCAAAAACGCTATTAGCGCAGCTAATGAAAATCTTGACTCCAGATTTTATCAGGGAGAGGCAATCTCAGTTTTAATTGCAGAAAAAACCTTCTTTATTGACCTAATTCTTCAGCATGCATGGCATAAATTTGACTGGGATAAACAAATATCGCTTGTAGCCGTAGGTGGCTATGGACGTGGCGAGCTTCATCCTCAATCAGATGTTGATCTAATGCTTTTAATTCGCTCTGGTAACCCAAGCCGTTACCGAGAAGACATAGAAAGTTTTCTGGCATTTTTATGGGATATTCAACTAAAGATCAGTCAGAGTGTTCGCTCAATATCGGACTGCATTCAAGCCGCAAAAAATGATATTACTATAGCAACCAATCTGATGGAAACGAGAACAATATGCGGTGAAGAAGGGCTTAGGCGGCTCATGGTAAAAAAGACAGGGGCTTCAAGGATATGGCCTCTCAAAATTTGGCCGTCAAATAAATTCTTTCAGGCTAAGCTACTGGAGCAAAATGAGCGTCACAAAAAACATGGCAATACTGAGTACAACTTAGAGCCGAATATCAAAGAAGCTCCTGGGGGGCTGAGGGATATTCAAATGATCAACTGGGTTGCCAAACGTCACTTCAATGTTGACTCTCTAGAAGAATTAATTGGCGATGATTTCATTACCTCGGAAGAATATCTTCGACTTAAGCGCAATGAGGCTTTTCTCTGGAAAGTGCGTTACTGCTTACACTTAATAGCAGGAAGGCCAGAAGAGCGTCTGCTATTTGATCATCAACGTAAAATTGCAAAAATTTTTAACTATAAGGATGGCGAAAAACGACTGGGTGTCGAGCAGTTTATGCAACATTACTACCAAGTAGTGTTGTCTATTCGCGAATTAAATGACGTTCTTCTTCAATATCTTGATGAAGTAATTATTCGCAAAGATAAAGCCAGAGAAAAATATGCACTAAATGAGCGCTTTATCGTAAGAAATCGACACATTGAAACTACCAGCGATTATATTTTTGCCAAGCACCCATCAGCACTTCTTGAAATTTTCTGCCTGCTAGGTGAAAACAAAAATATTCTAGGTATTCGTGCTGCCACAATTCGCGAAATTCGCCAGTATCGAAAATTAATCGATCAATCATTCCGTGACTCATCAGACAATAAAGCACTATTTTTACGTTTATTGCGATCGCCTCATCGTATGACCACTCAGCTTCAGCGCATGACCAGATATGGTTTACTGGGAAGATATTTGCCTGAATTTGGAGAGATTATTGGACAAACGCAACATGATCTCTTTCACCAATATCCTGTAGATGCCCACACGCTTCAGCTGATTAAGAACATGCGTACTTTTGACAAGCCGGAGGTAGCTCACAATTTCCCAATGACAGCATATGTATACAAACAACTACCAAAACCTGAATTAGCATTTATTGCTGGGCTCTATCATGATATGGGTAAAGGTCGAGGGGGTGATCATTCTATTTTAGGCGCAGTGGATGCTGCTAATTTTTGTAAACGCCATGGTCTTTCAGAAGAAGAAGTGAAACTAGTTTCATGGCTGGTAGAAAACCACCTATTGATGTCTAGCACATCTCAGCGATCTGATATTTCTGACCCAGATGTTATTCATAAATTTGCTAAAATAATTGGCACTCAGGTTCGATTAAACTATCTGCTTGTATTGACCGTGGCTGACATCATTGCCACCAACCCAGGACTATGGAATAGCTGGAAAGCATCTCTTATGCGCCAACTATACACTGAAACAAAAAAAGCCTTAAATCGAGGGCTTGAAAATCCAGCAAGCCGAGAAAGTTGGGTGCTAAACACCAAGACAACCGCCATAAAAGAGGCAGCTAAACATGGTGTCGATAGTACACTTGTCAAAAAAATATGGGGCGATCTTGATGATGAGTTTTTTCTTAAAGAGAGCGCGGACGATATTGCCAGATATACCGTGGCGATCTCAAAGAAAAAAGATGTAGCACACCCAGTCATCCTGATACAGGACAAAGGAGTAGAGGCTCCTGTTGCTACACAGCTATTCATACACACCAACGGCCTGTATAACGTATTTCCTATAACTGCAGCCACGCTTGATAAACTGCAGTTAAGAATTCTGGATGCCAGCTTGCATAGAAGCACAAAAGAGAGCACTTTTGATATTTTTTATGTCCTGAATGAATCAGGTAAGCCATTTGGGGGGCAGCATAAAGTCATCGCACAGATTGAGGCGGCGCTAACCAAAGCATTTCAAGATACCAGCCAACCTGTTGTGGGCGTACAACGAAGAATTCCATCGACTCTTAAAAAATTCAGCATGGCAACCATTGTAAACATCAGTAATGACATAGGTAAAATGAACACAATACTTGAGGTCATTACACCAGATAGACCGGGCCTTCTAATGCATTTAGGTCAAATTTTTATGAAATTCAATTTGCGGCTACTTAGCGCAAAAATTTCAACTCTAGGAGAACGAGTTGAAGATGTTTTTCATTTGGTAGACATTTATTATCAGCCCTTGAGTGATCCTCTTTTATGCACCCAGATACAAGAGACTATTTGCTATGAACTTGATGCTCGAGTAATGAAGCAAATAGAAGGTGGGCCACTTCAAAAAATGAATCTTTGGGAATAAAAAATTCAATAAAAAAACTAAGAGTGATAAAAACTACTAGGCTATTTTGGAAAAATCAGCCACCAACCATCAATTTACGATACAACAACAATGAATAGAGACCTTGATAAACTTCACCAGTATCCTTTTGAGCGGCTTTCATCACTGCTTTCTGAGATTGTGCCGCCAAAAGAATTGGCTCATATATCCTTGTCAGTCGGAGAACCAAAACACTCGCCACCCAGCTTTGTTGAAGAAACAATTGCAGCCTCAATGCATAAATTATCAATGTATCCAAGTACAAAAGGAGCTCTGGAGTTCAGGCAAGTAATTTCAGATTGGTTAAAAAATCGATTTATATTAAAAGACATAGATGCAAACACACAGGTATTGCCAGCAAATGGAACCCGAGAGGCTCTTTTTGCCTTTGCTCAAGCCACTATTGATAGAGAAAAT
>CAWURY010000021.1:0-10271 GCA_963925605.1 uncultured Porticoccus sp.
GTTAAGCAGCTGTGTTACTTGTTGCCTTAAGTTGCAATCTTGGCATTCAGTGGCATTGCCATGATCATAGCCAAAATGCGCAATACTATGCATTGTGCTTGAATGCACATTAAAAGCAAAGCTGAGGAAGAACGCAGCTAACAGCAAAAAAAATTTATTTTTCATAACAATTATAAGCAACAGTTATACCTGGCCATGAAAAAAATCAAGCGCCTAAAATAAAGGAGTATTTTCTTTTGTGCAAGGTAAACAGATTTAAATCTAATATTTTTTAATATTTAAAATTCTTCAATCATTGTAATGATAATGATAATGATAATGATAATTATTCTTATTTGTATTTAGATGGGTTATAGTCGTGTAAATAGCGCTATCCGCCAAGCGAGTCTTTCTTGCACCAACCCCGCTTGTCTCGCTGAATATTAAACATTGATTAGAAAAAGGAAGTTTTATGTTGCGAAGTGTCCTTGCGGTCGGGCTAGCTTTATTTGTTGTTTTTTCAGTAGAAGCTAATTCAAGACCGAGCTTAGATGAAATGTGGGAGTTAATCCAAAAACAACAAGTAGAAATAGATAGCTTAAAAAAAGGTCTTTCTGAGAATGATGCCAAAACTGAATTTGCATTTATTGCTGTAGAAGAAGTCACATCAGGTCCAGCGGCAAAATTAGCTGAGTGGGCCAGCAAGACAAGCATAGGGGGTTATGGCGAGCTTCATTACAATAATCACAGCTCTGACAACTCAACAAACTCAAAAAATGAATTTGATCTCCATAGGTTTGTATTATTTGCAGGCCACCAATATAACGATAAGTTAAGATTTTTTTCGGAATTTGAGATCGAACACAGTGTTGCTGGTGAAGGAAAGTCTGGTGAGATTGAAATAGAACAGGCTTATGTTGAGTACGATTACACTGATAACCATAGGGCTAAAGCAGGTGTATTCTTAATACCTGTTGGTATACTCAACGAAACACATGAGCCTGAAACTTTCTATGGCGCAGAGCGAAACCCTGTCGAGCAAAATATTATCCCGTCCACATGGTGGGAAGGTGGTGCAATGTTAAGCGGCGAGATCACTGAAGGTCTTAGCTATGATGCGGGCGCTCATTCCGGTTTGTATATCAGTCCAAGTGGCGGCAAATATAAAATTCGCGATGGTCGTCAAAAAGTCAGCCAGGCCAAAGGTGACGATCTTGCATATACAGCCCGTCTAAAATATACCGGTGTACCGGGTCTTGAGCTAGCAACCACCGTTCAGTATCAAGGGGACATCTGGCAGGGTGAAAAACTGTCTGGAAAAGAAGGCATTAGCGCTACTTTAGTTGAGGCGCATGCGGCATACAAAAATGGTCCTTTCGGCTTTAGGGCGCTATATGCTCACTGGAATCTCGATAGCGACATCGAGGTCATCCAAGCAGGTGCGGACGAACAAGAAGGCTGGTATGCTGAGCCATCTTACCAAATCACTGATAAGCTAGGAATTTTTGCTCGCTTTAATCAGTATGATAATACTGCTGGCGGCAACCAAAAATCAGAGCGAAATCAAGCTGATCTTGGCTTCAATTACTGGATACATAAACAAGTCGTGCTTAAAGTGGATTACTTCGACCAACACAATGACAGCGGAGCAGAGTACAAAGGTTACAACGTTGGCGTGGGCTGGAGTTTCTAAAATTATTATTATTCTTAAAGCTATAGGCCTGTTTCCCTTCAAAAAAAAGAATACTCAAAAGAGAGCTGCACATGTGGTTTTCTTTTTTCTATGCATAGTCTTCTCTGCTTTAATCTCAAATAATGTATACAGTAAAACCTATCAAACAACCCCTGAGTTTTTATCTGAAAATTTTAATTCACCAACAATTAAAGCTCAATCACTTTGGCTGACCCCGGAATTAAAAAAACAATCAAGTGAAATTCTTGGTCGCAATATCAGAGGGATGCGTGTTAGGTACTATCAAGAAGATGAAAAAACTGCTTGGGTATTAGAAGAAATTGGAAAGGAAAAACCCATTACTGTTGGTATCTTGGTAAGCGGCAATCTGGAAAATTTTCATATACAGCATGTGAAAGTTTTAGCTTTTAGAGAAACACGCGGATGGGAAGTCCGCTATCCATCATTTACGAATCAGTATAAGAATGTAAAAATAACGCCTGACTATAAGTTAGACCAGTATATTGATGGTATTACCGGGGCAACATTGTCTGTTAGAGCTTTAAACAAAATAGCCAGGCTCGCTCTCTTCTACCACCAACAAGTATTGATCCTAAACAAATAACGATAAAAAACATACTCACACCCATACTCCACCATAGGAAACCTCTGCTTGATGCAAAATAAACCAAAAAATATCTCTTTTAACCTACGGTGGCATCGACGAGTTGGCTTATCGGTAATGTTAATTCTAATTTTTCTCGCCATCACAGGAGTGCTCTTAAATCATTCACCAGCTGCAGGATTAAACAAAAGGATCCTAAGTTCAGCATGGCTCCTTGATTGGTATGGATTCGAAACATCTTCATTGTCAGGTTTTTTGGTTGACAAAAAATGGTTAAGCCATCCCGGGGGGAGAAAATTATTTCTGGACACTAAGCCTGTTGCTAACTGCAACCCCCCTCTACTGGGCGGCGTGATAACACCTGAATTTTTGTTAGCGTTATGTACTGATGAGTTGGTTGCCCTTACCCCCAGTGGAGAGCTTGTAGAAAAAATAAACCTGTCAAACGGCTTACCCAAAGACACAACTAATCTGGGATACCTTCATAACCAAATATTCATCAAATCTAATTCACGCATATTATCGTTAGATCTTGAGACGCTTGAGGTTCTTCCCAGCAAGACCGAAATTAAACAGTGGCAAACATCAAGACCTCTTCCGCCAGAAATTATAGGGGAGCTCAACCAGGCCTCGCAGTTGCCTGGTATTTCTTTAGAGACGCTCATTTTAGATTTACATAGTGGCCGTTTTTTTGGCAACATAGGTGTTCTATTTTTCGACTTTATTGGCTTGCTTACCTGCTTGTTAGCTATAACGGGACTGTGGTCTTGGCTTGGGCGCCGCAAGATGAAAAATTAAGCCCTCAAAAAGAGCTACTGGACAATCCTTCTAGCCATTGCCAATTTAGGAAAATCCTTATAATATCTTGATTGTAGGCAGCAGTAGCTGCCTTTTTTCGTTCTTAAGTTAACGAAGCAGCTTTATTTTTAATTTTAGCAGAGTAGCAAACATGTCCAGCAATGCACTAATGAATAATTATGGTACAAGGAAAATCACCCTATGCAAAGGGGAGGGCTCATGGGTATGGGATGATCATGGCAAACGGTACCTAGATGCGCTATCAGGGATTGCTGTTTGCGGTCTAGGGCATGCCCACCCTATGGTGACAAAAGCTATATCGACTCAGGCTGCATCTATTATTCACTGCTCTAATCTTTACAACATTCAGACACAAGAGCAGTTAGCAGAAAAACTAAAAGCCATCTCTGGCATGGAGAAGTTGTTTTTTAGCAACTCTGGGGCTGAAGCCAATGAAGCTGCGATCAAACTATCAAGATTATTTGGAAGCAACAAAAATATTTCCGAACCCACTATCATCGTGATGGAAAATTCCTTTCATGGTAGGACATTAGCGACATTGTCAGCTACGGGAAGTAAGAGCTACCAAGCTGGGTTTGGGCCACTGTTAGAAGGGTTTGTTCGAGTTCCCTACAATGATATCAATGCAATTAATGTAATTGCTAAAAATAACGATAATATAGTCGCGATTCTAGTTGAGCCGATACAAGGCGAAGGGGGCATCATAGTTCCTGATGCAGGTTATTTGCCACAAATACGTCAAATTTGCGATAAGCATGACTGGTTGATGATAGTGGATGAAATTCAGACAGGCAATGGCCGCACCGGATCTTATTTTAACTACCAACAATATGATCTTCTTCCTGATATTGTAACTACAGCCAAAGGCTTGGCCAATGGTGTCCCTATTGGCGCCTGCCTTGCCGGTAAAAAAGCGGCTGATTTGATGAATCCTGGTAGCCATGGGTCCACCTTTGGCGGAAATCCATTAGCATGTGCTGCAGCTCTTGCTACTGTAGAAACCATCATCAACGAAGAACTTTGCGTAAGAGCCAAAAAACAAGGAAACTACATCAAGGAGCAACTTCAGCGCAAGCTCTTAAATTGCTCAAAATTGATCGACATAAGAGGCCATGGCCTCATGATTGGGATTCAACTAAACTTTCTTTGTAAAAGTTTAGTTGACAGTGCGGCCGAACAGGGGCTGCTGATTAATGTTACCGCCGGATCAGTCATCCGATTACTCCCGCCTCTTAATATTACAAGTGAGCAAACTGAGCTTTTAGTCAGTATTCTCGTTGATGTGATCGAACAAGGATAATAGAAAAATGACACCTAGGCATTTTCTAACACTAAAAGATTTATCAAAAAAAGAACTTAAAAAACTTTTAGAGAGAGCTGCTGAACTCAAAAAAATACAACACAAAGGGGTTGTCTATCAGCCTTTCATAGGTAAAGTCATGGCGATGATCTTTGAGAAATCTTCGACACGAACCAGAGTATCTTTCGAAACAGGTATGGCTCAACTAGGTGGTAATGCACTTTTTCTCTCTCCTAATGATACACAACTTGGCCGCGGCGAACCTATAGAAGATTCGGCAAGAGTCATATCAAGCATGGTGGACCTCGTCACGATGAGGACATTCAGCCAACAATCAATTGAGAATTTTGCAGCGCACTCCTCAGTCCCTGTAATTAATGCTTTAACCGATGACCACCACCCATGTCAGCTGCTTGCAGATATGCAAACATATATTGAGCACAGGGGCAGCATTCAAGGAAAACGAGTCGTTTGGGTGGGGGATGGTAACAATATGTGTCAATCCTATATGCATGCAGCAGAAATGCTTGACTTTGAGCTCCTGATTGCCTGCCCAAAAGGATTCGAGCCTTGCTCTACCCTGCTTCATCAGCTAAGTGATCATGTCACATTAGTGCGTGATCCGGCTGTAGCAATCTCCGGGGCAAACTTAGTGGCCACTGATGCTTGGGCTTCTATGGGGCAAGAATCAGAAAGTGAGCTACGAAAAAAAGCGTTTTCTGGGTTTCAAGTAAACGAAGAGATAATGGGTTTAGCTGCTGCTAACGCTTTGTTTATGCACTGTCTTCCTGCATATCGCGGGCTAGAGATAAGCGAGACCATCATGGAATCTCAGTGGTCTGTAGTATGGAGTGAAGCTGAAAACAGACTTCATTCACAAAAAGCCCTGATAGAACTGCTTCTTAATAAGTAAAAATCTGTCCGCTAAGTGTATTATATTCTTGCTTACTTGATTGATTGCTGATCACATAAATTTTGGGCGACAGTAACATCTAAAGCTCCCTCATAGATCGCCCTTCCGGTAATAGCACCGTAAATACCAGGTTTAGCCACACTATTGAGCGCCACAATATCTTCCATGTTGGTGATACCCCCTGAGGCAATCACGGGAATAGAAGAAGCCTTTGCCATCAATACGGTAGCTTCGACATTAACGCCCTGCATCATTCCATCGCGATCAATATCGGTATAAACAATGGCGCTAACGCCATCATATTCAAATCTTTTAGCCAAGTCTGTAGCTTTAACTTCTGTCACTTCAGCCCAGCCATCAGTTGCTACAAGGCCTTTTTTTGCGTCAATGCCAACAATAATATGACCAGGAAATTGTTTGCACATATCTGTCACGAAACTCGGATCTTTTACAGCTTTGGTTCCTATAATTACGTACGTCACGCCTGCGGCAAGATAGGTCTCGATAATATCGCCGCTACGGACACCGCCGCCAATCTGAATAGGTAGCTCAGGATATGCTTTAGAGATGGCAGCAACTACGTCACTATTTACCGGCTTACCAGCAAAAGCACCATTTAGATCAACCAAGTGCAATCGGCGAGCTCCAGCATCAACCCAGCGCCCGGCTATATCTACAGGATTTCCATCAAACACTGTAGAGTCCTCCATGCGACCTTGCCTTAAGCGCACGCACTGTCCGTCTTTTAAATCAATAGCCGGTATAATTAGCAAAAATTTATTCCTATCGGTTAACTACATATCACAAAAAATACACGTATACCTTGATGCGAGCACGCTCAGTAAAATCTTCTGGTTTATATAAAAGACAAGTGCCCTTTAAAGCCCTCAGACACCTTTCCAGGTCACAAAATTCCGGAGCAGCTGCAATCCAGATGAATGACTTTTTTCTGGATGAAACTGCACAGCAAATAAGTTTTTTGTCGTGAGTGCTGCTGCAAATTTAAGAACATGATCGGTAGTCCCAGCTACAATTTCTGTAAAGTTATTTTCAACAAAATAGCTATGCACGAAGTAAAAACGCGCATCTTGCTCAATGCCTTGCCACATATGGTGGTCCATTTCTTGATGAACACGATTCCAGCCCATATGGGGTACTTTTAACTTTTCTCCACTAGTGCCCCGCACATTATGGCCAAAGAACTTAGAGCTGCCTGGAAAAACATCTAAGCACTCAACTCCATTATTTTCTTCGCTATACTCTAGTAGTGCCTGCATTCCCAGACAAATACCCAAAACTGGTTTTTCAGTTATCGCTTTGAGTATCAGCTTATCAAACCCAAGACGCCGAATTTTTAACATGCAATCCCGCATGGCACCTACGCCAGGGAAAACTAGGCGGTCAGCACTATCAATTTCTACAGGGTCCTCCGTCACAATCACTTCCGATCGAGGAGCTATATGCTTCAAAGCTTTAGAAACAGAATGAAGGTTACCCATACCGTAATCCAGTACGACAATTTTTGTACGAAAATCTGTCATATCCCTTGATTCCACTGGGTTTGTGTAATTATATAACTCTTACTTAATGGAACCGGGAGCAAAAAAATTTTGGCCTAAAAAAAGTAATCTTAAAATCATAAAATTTCCTTCCACAACATTATTACTCATTGTTAGATTTTGTGGCAAATGCAATCTTACTCAGCATAGCTTTTCGGGCAGCTTCCATGAGGTTGATAATAGACTGATGGCGAGCATTTGCGTCAGCGCTTATAATGACTTGTGTATCTTGCTTGTCTTTCGCAAGTTCTCTCAAAATGTTTGCCATGCTTTCAATGTCAGCTGAGACTACAGGCTCGTCATTTATCAAATAACGGCCATCTTCGGTGATTGTGACCCTGATGGGCACAGTGTCTTCATTTACTTGGTTTTTTTCAGCGACAGGTAGATTGATTTTGACTTCACTCAACTTCGCAAACGTCGTAGTTACCATTAGAAAGATAATCACTACCAACAAAACATCTATTAACGGAATAAAGTTAAGCTCTATATCATTATCGTGATGTCTTCTTTTTAAACGCATACTTACTTACTCCCAGCACTGCAAAAATTAATTATTCGCTGCGTATTATTTTCCATAATATGCATTTGATTATCTATTTTTGCACGGAAACTTTTGTAGCCAATCATAGCTGGGATTGCTACAACAATACCGCCGCCAGTATTATACAGTGCAACAGAAATTCCACGTGCAAACTGCTCAACATCCTGGCCGTTACTTGTGAAAGAACTAAATAGCTCTACCATTCCCACAATTGTGCCGAATAGCCCCAGCAAGGGTGCCACTGTTGAAATCATTGCCAAAATAAAAAGATATTTTTCTAACTGGTGAGTAATAGAAGTACCCGTCCTCACGAGAGCATCATTGCGAACTTCCGGTGATTCGCCTTGATGTTCAATAGCAGTAGCTAGCATTAGGCCTGATAAAGAGCTTTTACTGAGCCGCTCTAAGGCCTCTTTGTCTAGCGAGCTATTCCGTAACTGCAATTCTAGATCACTAACTAAATTTTCTGGAATGACGACGCTATCTCGTAAAGCAACCAGCCGTTCCACGATAATTGCGAAAGCCACCATGGAAGTGAAAATTAATGGCCATATTGGCCAACCTGCGTCTTGGATTACTTCCCACATAATTTTTTCTCCTAATAAAGTTAAAGCAATGTGAATTTAATTGGCACTAGAATTGTAAATGTTCTTCCACTTAAAATACTTGGCGGTGTTGGAAATGGTATTGCCCTATCGATCATACTTAATCCTTCTTCATCTAAAACTTTAAATCCACTTGATTGTCTTAATTTTTTTTCAATCAATTGCCCCTGACCTGTCAATTTAACCTGCAGGATGACTTCCCCTTGCCATCCTCGACGTTGCGCAATTCTGGGAAATTTTTTATATTTTGCAATATGCATTGCTAGCTGCCGACTAAAATCATCTAATGCTATTAATCCAGCGTTTCTTGTATCATCTTCTCCTATTTCTGGAACCTCCACCGGCTCCGGAGCGGACACTGCTGATTCTTTCCGCTGTTTGACTTCCGGTTCAACAGGGGTTATTTCTTCCTTCACAGCTACAGCACTATCTTCCGGAATTTCTGGTTCGGGTTCTTCTACTATTTCTGAGTCAGCTTCCTCAGTGGCTTGTTCTGTTGAAGGAGGGAGGGGTTCTGGAGTATTTTTTGATAATAAAATAGCCTCAAAATTCATCAGTTCTTTGCTGCTTTCAGCTTTATCAAATTTTAAAATCAAAAGATCTGTTATCAATATCCCATGAATGAGTATTGACAAAATAATCGCGCCTCTTATGTCAAATCGGCTTAAACAGTTTTTAAGTTTTGCTAACATAAATGACTATCAATAATTGGGTAAAGTGTCATTGCTGAGTAATCGGCAATCTAATTTAGCGGGGTTGTATTTTTGTTTTCGTCTTCCTGATCGTCTTCCTGATCGTCATCTTGTTTGTCTTCAGCAGGGCGCGCTTTAACCCCATCGACAACGTCTTGCATTTGTGAGTTTCGTTTTTTGGAAATGTTTGAGCTTTTTGGGTCAGAAGAAAATACTACGTCATCGAAACCGTCTTCGCTAAAGCTGGATCGAACTGTACCAATAACTACGTCACCAGTATATTCTAAGTTCATCATTTTAGTTGGGCTAGATGATTTAGCACGACTAATTTGCCCTCCAAGCACACCTGCTCCAGTGATTTTAGATGCACTGGCAAGCATTGCTGCTCTTCCGCCGCGACCTACGTTTGGTGCTACCCTAGGCGGAGGAGGTCCTGACTCAAAAGCATTTTGACTGAGCGCCCCACTATATGCGATTGACTCAGAGGAGACCGAGCCTGCGCCATTAGTTATAGACCCCTGAGGAATATCAAGCTGGGAAATATCAATGTTGTTATTAATAATACCTCTTGGGAAGAGCATTGTAATATTATCCTCCGTTAAAGATGCAAGTGGTCTTAATGCATTGTAATAGGCTGTGTCTTCATTGTTTTCATCAAGCCCTTTATATATATTTCCCTGGCCTGTATTTTGGCACCCTACTATTGCCCCTCCACTTACCCAACAAGCCCCTTTGGCACTCAGAGATAACGAATGGGTTGGGGTTGAAAATTCATCATCGAATGAATACTTTTCTTCGGACTCTTTATAGATAATCGCACCCAACTCATTGTCCGCATAAAGGACTGAACGTCCCACAAAACTGATTGTAGGGTCGACAGACATCAGCGATACGCTGGTTTTCAGCGCACCATTAACCATCGTCCCATTATTACCAATCTGGACATGGCCTGTATAAGTTTGATCTAAGTAGGTTGTTACATCATCACGAATAAATATCTCGTTCCCCGTTACTGCTAAGTTAGCAATTTCATTGTTTGCTAAGTAGGTTTCGGTCAGATAATTCATATTGCCGTAATAAACAGTTCGGCCGGCATTAAGAGAAGCAACCAATGCATTGCCTGTAACCGTAGTTGCTTTATCACCAATCTCACCGTTCAGTACCACCCATCCGGTTCCTGCGTTAATAGTCAGATCAAAATCTCCGGTATTTGCACCATTGATCTTATTGAACTGAATATTTTGACCATTTGAAGTCAAGGTGCTATCGCCCCGAACAGTGACTTGTCCTCCATAAAACTGACCCCACTCAGCTTGTGCGTACACGGGTCGACCTACTTCTACAAGATCAGGATCTTCTAGGATCGCTGCTTGGTAAGTGTTTTCTCTTGCCAGAAGCACTGGATCGTCTTTTAAAAACTGATCATTAATTCCGCTAGTAGAAATGGATCCTGCGATTATGCTTGTTCCTGTTATCTCTACAGACGCATAGCCAGAGGTGTTAGTAATAGATGAGCCACTATTCATATTGAGGCTTCCGGCGGTCAGCCTCTGGTTCACAAGG
>CAWURY010000022.1:0-11769 GCA_963925605.1 uncultured Porticoccus sp.
CCTCCGAATACCACGGCCGCTTCACCTTCTCCGTTTTTGAAACATATAAACTCAGAGATCGCGACGTTGGCACACCGAGCGCATGCATGTGCTCCTGCGCCAAGAACTCCCGAACACTTGAGCGCAGGACGGCGCGACCATCGGCACCGCGGCAGTATGGCGTCCGGCCTCCACCTTTTAGCTGCATTTCCCAGCGTCGACCGTTGATGACGGCCTCAAGCACGGAAACTGCGCGACCGTCGCCATATCCGTTGCCGGTTTGGAACGGGCACTGTTGTGTGTATTCGGTGCCGAAAATGGACAATGCGTACCCACACGCCCAACCCACCTTGCGCATCGGCTTCGGAACGTGCGAAATGTCGCCGGAGAACATGCGGATGAAGTCGGCCGACTGAGCCATGCTGTCGGCGAAGCCAAGTTCGCGGAAAAAGTTTTTGCTGTGAACGACGTACTCGGGATCTTTAATTGGCGTGGGATTGATGGGAACATAGTGGCCCGTAAAAACTTGTCGCGACGCGTGATCGGCTCCGTCTGCTTTCGCGTCAGGATCGCAGTTGAGCGTGTCCATCAGCGAGTAGTTTGCCAACTTTGCAAGATCGTCGAGCGTCGCGATGGTTGGGGAGATTTCTTGGGACAGTCGATTTCTCATAGGTCTACTCATCATTGCTTACTGAAGGTGAATGGTATGCTTGAACATCACATCAAAAACTGTGTATTTGATCTTGAGTGTAAAAAATCACGGCAAGGTCGTAAAGATTCTCTAACCATCTAACACGCATCACCTCATAATTAGCAAAGCAACACAAGAGATAGACGCTTTAGAGGGGGTTTTCCTGTCTGCACTAAAACAATGGGCAGATACTGGTTACGGGCAAGAAATATAGATAGATATAGACAACTGTATTGTAAATAAAAATTAATTAATCAATTAAATCATATACTTAACGTAAAGTTAAAGTTTACTAAAGAACCATATGGACGTGTTTGGACTAGGAAAAAACTTAAGATGGTGCCCGGAGCCGGAATCGAACCGGCACGGTGTTGCCACCGAGGGATTTTAAGTCCCTTGCGTCTACCAATTTCGCCATCCGGGCATAGTCAGTGGATGGGCTAAACTACCAATCTTTACTCTAGAGTCTCACCATACTGGTTGCTCTATTCTTTCAGTCTAAATGGAGGCGCGGGTCGGAATCGAACCGGCGTACACTGAGTTGCAGTCAGCTGCATGACCACTCTGCCACCGCGCCTTTTGGAGGCAGAATTGTACCCGAGAGGTTCATCAAAGAACAGTCTGAAGCTGTACTAATACAACAATAAGTTCAAAGAAAATATATTTAGTCCTGCGAATCAGGCACTAAGGATAGCTCTGGCCATGCGGCGCGAAGATAGATAACCATGGTCCATAAAGTAAGCGCAGCGGAAATATACAGCAATATAGTGCCTAATATATCCCATTCAGGGTGCTTTATTGAATCTGTAGCAAGAAGCACTGTGATCGCAATCATCTGAAGAGCAGTCTTAACTTTCCCCAAATAATTTACAGCCACACTAGTTCGCTTTCCAATCTCTGCCATCCACTCACGCAGTGCGGATATCACAATTTCTCGGCTCACTATCACCAGCGCAGGAAGAGCAAATAGAAACGTTGCATGAACCTGAACCAATACAAGCAATGCGGCTGAAATAATCAATTTATCTGCAACAGGGTCCAAAAAAGCCCCAAATGGTGTGTGCTGATCAAACTTTCTCGCTAAATAGCCGTCTAGCCAATCAGTCGCTGCCGCAATACCAAAAATAGAGGCAGCAACAATATGCTTCCACTCCCAGGGAAGATAAAAAATAACCACAAAAACTGGGATCAACACAATCCGTAGAAGCGTTAATATATTTGGCAAATTCCACATACTTTAACTACCGAAAGAATCAGAAAATAAACATACAATCTATTCATTATGCAGGATACTGTAAATAGATTCAGCTATCTTTTTACTTATACTTGGAACACGCATAAGCTCTGCGATGCTCGCTCGTTTAACCTCATTAATATCGCCAAAAAAACGCAACAGTTCACGTCGACGTTTAGGGCCAACGCCGTCTATTGCTTCCAGGCTTGAAGTTTTTCGTTTTTTGTCTCTTCGTTGCCTATGGCCAGTGATGGCAAATCGATGTGCCTCATCCCTAATGTGTTGAATTAACAATAATGCGGCAGAATCACTTTCTAGAGCTAGCTCTGTGTAGTCCTTTTTAGCATCCGTGGTATTTTTCGAGTCCAATGAAGAGGCCAAAAAAATCGTCTCGAAGCCTATTTTTCTGGTTCTCCCCTTACTCACTCCTACAATTTCAACCCCGATAACACCTAGCTCCTCAAGAACATTGGCCGCTTTTTTTAACTGACCCAAGCCACCGTCTATCAACAAAATATCTGGCAACTTTTCTTCGCCTTTTTGCAATCGCTTGTAGCGCCTAGTTAATGCTTGCTCCATAGCAGCATAGTCATCCCCTGCTGTTATGTCTTTAATGTTAAAACGACGATAATCTGACTTGAGAGGGCCATTGGTATCAAAAACAACACAGGAGGCAACCGTTGCCTCTCCGCTGCTATGGCTAATGTCAAAGCACTCAAGCCGACCTGGTAGCTCTTGTAGATTGAGCAATTTTTGTAGAGCTTCGAATTTTTGCAGCAAATTTTGTTTGGAGATGGTGAGACTTTTAAGGTTTTGATTCGCTGTTTGTTCCGCTAACTCAATCCATTTTTTCCTTATAGCTCGACCTCTACACTTAAATTCAATTTTATATCCAGCAACAGAAGAGACAGCTAAGGCAAAAAGCTCGCTATCATCAAGCTTAGCATTCACGATAATTTCTTTTGGAAAATCTCCTTTTCCACCATCTCGCAGATAATATTGTGGAACAAAATGCTCTAAAATCTCTCCTGGAGATGTCGCCAATGGCACGCGCGGATAAAATGTCCTACTGCCTAAAATTCTTCCCTGTCGAATATATAGGATATGGACGCAGCCCTGTGAGCCGTCTTGAGAGGCTGCCACAATATCAATATTTTTACTGCCTGATTCAACAACTTGTTCTGCCTGTATTTTTCTTAATGCGGTAATCTGGTCTCGCAAAATGGCAGCACGCTCAAAATTTAAATTCTTGGAAGACGAGTCCATCTCTACTTCAAATTTTTTAATGAGATTATCACTTCTTCCCTCAAGAAACATTTTGGTGTAACCAACGTCTTGTTGATAACTTTCAGGCGTTACTAGATCAACACAAGGTGCCGTACATCGCTTAATTTGATACTGCAAACAAGGGCGAGTGCGATTTTTAAAAAAACTGTCCTCACACTGTCTAACCTTAAAGGTTTTTTGCAAAAAGCTCATACTTTCGCGTACGGCCTGAACGCTCGGGAAAGGGCCAAAATAACTACCTAATCGTCTCTTGCTTCCACGATGGAATGCTAATTGCGGGTATTCATCTTGATCTGAAAGGAATATATACGGGTAAGACTTATCATCTCTCAGCAAAATATTATAAGGAGGTAGATTTTGCTTAATGAGATTTTGTTCGAGCAACAAAGCTTCAATTTCAGTCTGCGTCACTGTCACATCAATGGTGATAATACGATTGACTAATGCCTGGGTCTTTATTGATAGGCCTGTTTTAGCGAAATAGCTGGCCACACGCTTCTGTAAATTCTTTGCTTTTCCTATATAAAGAACTACTCCATTTTCACCTAACATTTGATAAATGCCTGGTCTTTGGGTAAGCCCCTTTAGAAAAGACTGTGCATCAAACGACGGGCTATCAGCAACCATGGCTATCGATACACCCTTGGTTCAATCTCTAATACAATACCAAATTTCTCTAACACAGACGCTTGAATGTCTGATGCTAAAGATAAGAGCTCATATCCAGATCCACCTAAATTGACAAGCACAAGAGCCTGTTGATCATGCACCCCTACTCCATTTCTCTGGAACCCTTTCCATCCAGTTTTTTCAATCAAATAACCTGCGGCAATCTTCATGCTGCCATTATGTAAATCTTGGCTAACTATATCTGGATACTCTTTTTTCAAAGTAGCTTGAGCCTCCAGACTGATCACTGGATTCTTAAAAAAACTACCTGCGTTCGGAATACTGGCGGGATCAGGAAGCTTGGAGCGACGAATAGAGGACACGATATCGGAGATCATTTTTGGGGTTAAAATTTCATGAAAACTCTGGCCATGCTTCATCTGCAGTTGCGTATGAAGCTGCATTAAGGCTTGCTTGAGCGCCGGGTACTCAATACAAATGTCTGATTTAGTCGAAAGACGGAAACTCACTGCTGTGATGATATATTCATCTTGACCTGATTGTTTGAAGAAGCTGTCTCGATAGCCAAACTGGCAGTCACTCAAATCCATTTTTCTCACATCGCCTGTCGCCTTATACATCATCTCAAGAGAATCGAACCTCTCGCTCAATTCAACTCCATATGCACCAATATTTTGAATAGGTGCCGCACCAACACAGCCAGGTATCAATGATAGGTTTTCAAGGCCATTCCAACCCATTTCAAGGGTTCTTAATACCAATTGATGCCAGTTTTCGCCAGCACCAACCTTGATCACTAGGTCGTCTTCTTTTTGAGAAATTAACTCAATGCCCAGTATTGCTATATGAATAACTAGCCCAGTTAGATCTCCAGCCAATAGAACATTACTGCCCGCCCCCAATGCAATAATTGATTGCTTGTGCTTTTTTCCCCAAGCAAGTGCTTCAGACAATTCAGCTTGCGAAGAAACAGAACAAAAATATTCTGCTGTTGATGGAAGAGCAAACGTATTGTAGTTTTGAAGAGAGACTTTTTTGGTAATTTGCAGCATTAGGTTAGCTGCCCAGATAAATGTTCAAGCAAACCATTAGAGGCATCCTCAATCAGATTCAATACATCTTCGAAACCTTCTTTTCCGCCAGCATATGGATCGGGAACCTCTTTGTTCTCATTGCGACTATGGTCTAGAAATAATCCCAGATGACCTGCAAATTGCGGCGGAGCCATTATTTTTAAATCCAAAAGATTCCGCTTATCCATAGCCACCACATAATCAAATTTATTAAAATCCTCTGGTTTTACTTGGCGCGCCCGCAATTGCGTAAGATCGTAACCATGCACAGAGGCTGCTAAACAGGCTCTAGGGTCTGGGGCTCGTCCTATATGCCAATCTCCTGTTCCAGCAGAATCTACAATAATTTTATGCTGCAAGCCCTCATCGATGATTTTTTTTTCAAAAATAGCATGCGCGGTGGGTGATCGGCATATATTGCCGAGACACACGAATAATACTCTGATGGGTTCTTTCACTAACTCTAACCTATGATGATTTTTTTAATAGACCAATTAGGTGCTGCAAGTCTTCCTCTGTATCAATACCGCTAGGTACATGGGAGGTCACCTGTCCTACGTGTATTCTTTCTCCGTACCACATAAATCGCAACTGTTCTAAAAGTTCCAACTTTTCAATAGGGGCTACCGGCCAACAGACGAATTGATTCAGCATTGATACTCGGTAGGCATATATGCCTATGTGGCGCATAGGGTTGAAGATTGACAATACCTTGTCAGTCTGAACGTCTGTCGTTTCGCGGCGATGCGGAATTGATGCACGACTAAAATATAATGCCAAGCCATTATTATCCGTTACCACTTTAACCACGTGGGGACTAACAAGGTCAGCATCATTATCAATAGAATCGCAGAGAGTGGCCACTCCCGCCAAAGAATTTGCTGCCAAATTACTAGCCACTTGGTTAATTACTTCAGGAGGAATCAGCGGCTCATCCCCCTGAACATTGACCACAATATGATCGGCGGGCAGCCCGAGTTTTTTTGTCACCTCTTGCAGTCTATCCGTTCCAGACTGATGATTTTTTAACGTCATGGTAGCTTGGCCGCCAAAACTCACTACATGGTCAAATATTCTTTGATCATCTGTAGCCACAATAATCTGATTAGCATTACTTTGTTGAGCCTGAGTATGCACCCGCTGGATCATTGTCATTCCAGCGATATTCATAAGAGGCTTCCCTGGTAATCTTGAGGAGTCATAACGGGCAGGGATAATAACTGTAAAATTCATACTGCTTACACTCTGCTTTGGTTAAAATTTAACTTCTACCAGCCTTCTCATTTTTGCAAAATTTCAGGACTTTAGCTCACGCAATCGCTCTAATATACTCTTTAGGAACGTAGAATCAGGCACAGCCTGAACATCCAGCACCCAAATTTTATCATTGATAATATGCGAACACTTTACTGCATCTTTTGCTGTAATGATGATCGGCCAGTCATCTTGAAAAGAATACTCGTCACCGCTAAAATTATGATGATCAGGCCAATGATGGAGCTGGGGATTAAGACCCAAGTTCTCTAAAGTGTCTCTAAACCTCTCAGGACTACCAATGCCTGCAACTGCATGAACCTTTAGGCCATACCCCCAGTCTTTAAGCCATGTCTCCCCTGACTGGCTGAGATCGAGTGACGTTATCACTGACAAAACCTCGCCAGAATTTAACTGTCTTAGCTGGATTGGCTTAATAGTAAAGAAGGTGCTGTTTTTCCAAGAGACTGTCTTGCGATCCTGTGTTGTTTCCGGGACATCAAAATTTGTCACATTTGTTAAAATGAAGTCCACTTCCTTTAATCGTTTCACAGGCTCTCTTAGGGGACCTGCTGGTAAGCACTGTCCGTTGCCAAATTGCCTTTTTCCGTCTACCACAGCAATTTCTATATCTCTAGGCAGCCGATAATGTTGCAACCCGTCATCACTTAAAATCAGATCACAATTTGTCTTTTCAAGCAAAAATATAGCCGCCCGGTAACGGTCAGGATCAACCACAACAGGGCATACACTTGCCAAGAATAATGGTTCATCTCCAGCACTCAAGGATGAGCATTGGGTTGTCACCAGCAAAGGATACTGAGAAGCCCTTCCTCCATATCCCCGACTAATAATTCCAGGGTGATACCCCTGCTCTTGCAGCCAATGTGCGAGTGCCGCTATCAATGGGGTCTTTCCAGTGCCGCCAACACTTATATTTCCCACCACAACCACGGGAACTGCTAGCGGAGGATTTGGCGCTAGCCTAACTTGGTAGAAACGACGTATACCAGCCAGCAGGCAAAATAACCATGAGAAAGGAACCAATAAAATTGTCCAGCCTAAGTCTCGACTCCAAGCTTTTTGAAGCATGAAAGAAATGCTCATCTATTGTAATTTTCCATCACTAGGAGAACTCTTTTGCTCTACAGTAATCTTATTGTGCAGCTTAGCGTAATGACCATTCAATGCCAGTAGTTCTGAATGTTTTCCCTGTTCGACAATCTGTCCTTTATTCATGGTCAAAATTCTATCTGCATTTTCTATTGTTGTAAGTCGGTGAGCGATAACGAATGTAGTTCGTCCTTGCATGATTCCCTCTAGTGCTTCTTGTATGTACCGCTCTGTCTGAGAATCTAGTGCTGATGTTGCCTCATCGAGTATCAATATTGGAGCATCTTTTAAAATCGCCCTAGCAATGGCTAAGCGTTGGCGCTGTCCTCCGGATAGTTTTACGCCTTGATCGCCAATGATGGTATCAAAGCCCTGAGGTAGCTGCTCAATAAACTCTAAAGCATGCGCTGCTTTGGCGGCATGTTTAACCTCTTCTTCTGAGTATTTCGCTAAAGCGCCATAGGCGATATTGTTATAGATGGAGTCATTAAACAAATTCACTTTTTGAGAAACTATCGCCATATGGCTCCGCAAATTCTCAAGCTTATAGCTTTTTAAATCTTTGCCATCTAAAGTAATCTTTCCGCTATCCATCTCATAAAAACGAGGAATCATGCTTACTAGCGTACTCTTACCGCTACCAGAACGACCAACAATAGCAACTGTCTCGCCCGCTTTTACGCTGAAATTTATCCCGTTTAGTACATTTTTTTCGTTAGCGGCATATGCAAAGTTGACGTTTGTGAATTCAAACTGTCCATTAACTTGTTTTTTCTCAAGGATGCCTTCATCAACTTCCTCGCTTGTATCGAGAGTGGCAAACAATGTTCCGGCAGCAACGATTCCTTGCTGGATCTTACTGTTTATTCCCGATAGCGCCCGAATAGGTTTAGCGAGCAACGCGGCTGATGCCAAAAATTTCACAAAATCACCACCACTCATTTGCGACAAGACGCCAGGCTCAAGAACAAGCCACATCAAAAATGAAAGAGAGGCTGCAACTAATAGCTGGATCACCGGGGTACTTATTGATTCCGTCACAGATAATTTCATATGTTGTGTGCGGTTATTTTTACTGGCAGCGTTCATGCGTGCACGCTCGAAATACTTTGCGCCGTATAAATGCATATCCTTGTAACCGCTAACAAGCTCCTGAGTCACTTGGGCCAAATCGCCCATAGATAACTGTATTTTCAAAGCCAACTTTCTGAAACGCTTACTAACAGATAAGACTATCAGTCCAATAAGAGGCAGGACGATCATGAAGATTAAAGCCAGCTTCCAGTTAAGGTAAAACAAGTAACTGATCAAACCGATTACTAAGGCGCCCTCACGAATCATGATTTTTAATGCATTTGTAGCGGCTTGAGTGATTTGAGTTACCGTATAAGTTGCTCGAGCAACCAAGTGCCCAGTCATACTGGCATCAAAATAACTAGCGGGAAGAGAGGTGTACTTATTGAAAACATCCACTCTGAGATTGTGTATCAGTATTTGTGATACATAGGTCATGCAATATCCACCAATAAAAAAAGATAACCCTCTCACCACAGCAATCAGAATCATGATTAGGGGCACGACCCAGCGGGTATCTATCAATTCACCTTCTTCTGTAAAAGCTTCCACTAAAAATACAGTTAGCCCGCTATTTTGCTTAACATTTTCTGGTATAACCGCAGAATCAGCCGTCAAACCACCAATAGCATTGACGGTGTATCCAAACAGATCAATAAAAGCAATTTCCATGGACGAGAAAACAATCAAACCCAAAATACTTAAGAAGAAAATACCGAGATATTTTTTGACATAAGACAACAATCTTATGTAAATCTGCAAACTAGATATTTCTGGATGCTGCACATCAGGTTCTTGTTGGGCCACAATTACTTCCTAAATTTATGGTACAAAAATTAGTTTACCAAAAGAAAAGCTCATGGGCTTTTTTAATGCATGCTAATGCTATAAATTGTTCTTATCGAGAATCAATTTTTTTTAATTATTACATAATCGTACAGATACAGCTTTCTTCTCAAGAAAAATTGAGAGAAAGATAATATGATAAGTCACATGCTAAAAACATAGCCAGCCTTAGATATTGAGGCCATTTAACCTAAAATAGTTCAAAATATTTTTTAACAAGGTTTCAGCATTACTTATGACTAAAGAAATCAACACTAGCGGCTCAAAAATTGGGTTAGTACTTTCTGGGGGAGGCGCAAGGACAGCCTACCAGGTTGGCGTACTGAAAGCTGTGGCAGAATTACTGCCCCCAGAAATCAGTGACCCCTTCCCGATTATTTGCGGGACCTCAGCTGGTGCTATTAATGCTTTAGCTCTTGCCGGCTGCCATGGCTCAGAATATCAGTGTACTTTTCAATCTAGAATAAAAAAAATTGAGTCCATTTGGTGTGGGCTAGAGGCCAACAATATTTATAGGTCAGATCTGTTAGGTGTGTTAAAAAATACACTCATTATGTTTTTTTCTATATTCAATAAAAGCTATACGCAAGAAAAACCCAAAGCATTATTAGATAACACACCTCTTAGGCAGCTATTGAGGCAACTGATAGATTTTGAGGCCATCAACGAATCTATCAACAATAAAAGGATCAAAGCTGTAAGCATTACCGCTGTTAGCTATAGCGACGGCAAATCAGTCACTTTTTATGATGGGGAGGAAGAGCTTCAGCCTTGGGTGAGATCCAGGCGTATAGGTATCCGCTCAAAACTCACTATAGATCACATCATGGCTTCTACGGCAATCCCTGTCATGTTCCCTACAGTTAAAATCATGGGGTCATACTTCGGCGATGGGGCTATTCAGCAGCTCAAGCCTATCAGTCCCGCCTTGCATCTTGGAGCAAACAAAATATTCATTATTGGAGTAAATAACAACGCTTCAAATAAATTACCTGCACTAAATGACACTAAAAATCTACACATTCATAATCCGCCATCCAGCGCAAAAATTATTGGCCATATACTCAATAGCGCCTTTGTAGATGCGATTGATAGCGACCTAGAAACCCTCAGGAACATTAACAGGCTTACTGAAATCCTACCTGCTGAAACACGAAAAGCAGAAGGTATTAGTGATCTTCGGCCTATTAAATTTCTAGCGATCTCGCCCTCTGAGAGTATTGGCGCTCTGGCTAGAAACTACTTCAAAGAATTACCTTTAAGTATGCGATTATTTTTTAAAATAATGGGTATAACAACCCGTAGCGGGGGAATAGAGATTGCCAGCTATGTAATGTTTTCTAAAGGATTTTGCAGCAAACTAGTAGAGTTGGGCTACAAAGATGGTTTAGCAAAACAGAAAGCTATCATTGAATTCCTTAACGAGTGACCAAAATAATAAAAAATCCATTGACGTGCAATGTATTATTACTACGATAGTGGTTGATTTGAAATTTTCACATTGTAGAATAGATCTAATTGAACATCCTAAATGAAAGGAAACACTGCTATGGCTTTAGAACAATCAATCGTCTCTAGTTCGTTAAACCCGGCAGCAGTAAAGGTGCTTCGTAACACCTACACTCTGCTATCGCTAACCTTGGTATTTAGTGCCGCTATGTGTGCAGTAGCGATGGCCGTTAATGCGCCCTACATGGGTCTATGGATGCTTATCCCATACATAGGTTGCCTATGGATGGTGGAGAAAAACAAAAATAGTACGGCAGGCTTGTTCTGGGTTTTCGCGCTGACTGGATGGATGGGCTTCACTCTCGGCCCAATAATAAACTTCTATCTGTCAACCTCTGGCCCTCAGTTAATCTTAACGGCCTTAGGCGGGACTGCGCTTATCTTCTTCGCCTGCTCTTCCTATGTCCTTGTTACCAAAAAGGAACTGTCTTTTATGGGCGGATTTCTAATGACAGGCATGATTATCGCTTTCATTGCTGCGATAGCGAACGTCTTCCTCCAAATTCAAGGATTATCTTTGGTGCTTTCTTGTATATTCTTATTGATCGCATCAGGTGTCATCATGTGGCAAACCAGCGCCATCATCCATGGCGGCGAGCGCAACTACATTTCTGCTACCGTTACTTTGTATTTGATGCTTTATAATATATTTGTCAGCCTGCTGCATCTCATAGGAATGCGTGATGACTAACGATGTATGGAACGCGTAATAGAAAAAGATATTAGCCTTCTCAGTAGCCTTGCTGTCTGGTCTGAAAAAACTGCCAGACAGCTTGCTGCTGAAAAAAACATTCAGCTCACCGAACAACACATCGAAATATTATATTTAGCCCGACAATTTTATGCTGATTACGGCTTTTCGCCATCTATGCGGCCATTAGTCAAGCTTATAGCTATCAACCTAGATATTAGTAAAGCGCGCAGCATCTATTTAATGCAATTATTTCCGCCAAGCCCAGCCAAAATAGTAGCCAAGCTAGCTGGACTACCAAAACCAAAAAACTGTTTATAACTAACAATCAAAATAGGGTTCGTATGCCGCCAACTAGCCAATCTTTTTCACAGGAAGCCTGCGAAGC
>CAWURY010000023.1:0-35645 GCA_963925605.1 uncultured Porticoccus sp.
ATGTGTTAGGCCTGCCGCCAGCGTTCAATCTGAGCCATGATCAAACTCTTCAGTTTAAAATTCTTTAACCTCTTTCATATCTTAGAAAGATTAGATTAAGAGGGAGCAGTTTCACAAAAACCTGCGACACTACTCAAAAACATGGCCAAACACTTTGGCTTACCAAATTACTTACTTTGGTGAGTTACTTGTATTTGATGATTCGTTGTCACATGAATCATCTCAGCAAGCACCCACACTCATTATCTGATTAATTGTTAAAGAACGTTGCTCACGTATGGAGCGGGTTGCGTATTCTACGGATCGCTTCCTTAAAGTCAACAGCATCGATGGTTTTTTTACTAAAAAAATTACGACTTGTAGCTGTTAATTTTTCGTCTCCAACCAACCTTGAAACGGACGCGCATTCTAGTCTTTCATGCCTAACTGTCAAACTATTTCTTTATAAAAGCAGTTCTTTTTTTTTGATTTGATCAATATGCTCACAGGAACTGAAGATTTTGGCTTTATTTCTGAGCAAGCAATGATGCTTTGAACATTATTTCTATAATTTTCTCGTTTAAATGCTCAATTCAAATAAATGATATTTTTTCTTCCCGAGCTTAACTATAAAAAATCTCCCGAAAAGCGCAGAATCCAAGGAAAAGCATCTTGCTACCTTCATATTATCTTCATAGCACTTGGCGACCCCGTTAATAAATAGAGCATTGCGCAAAAGCGCATCCTTAACCTCTCTACCGGAAAGAGCTAGACCGCACTCTGAAAAAAGTCCCGTCATCGTCTGCCCATCTAGGGCCGACAGCTCTAGACTACTTGACGGCAAGCCATCTTGTTTAAGTTGAACTAAATCCTCTTCGCTCAAAGATGCCGGCTCACCCGAAAAAAGCTCGCGAGTTATCCTTTGTGCCGAAGCAAGACTAGTCGGTCCATGTACAAGCTCCGTTACTTCTCTTGCAAGCACCTCCTGAGCAGACTTTCTACCCTGAATCATTGCATCAGCCTTCTCTATCTCATCAATAGCACTTAGTGACAAAAAGGTGAAGTATCGTAAAAAGATATATACATCTGCATCTGCGGTATTCAACCAGAACTGATAAAATGCATAAGGCGACGTTTTTTTAGGGTCAAGCCATATGGTGCCGGCTTCAGTTTTACCGAACTTAGTGCCATCTGATTTTGTTACTAACGGCAACGTCATACCGAAAACCTGACTACCATTTAAGCGTCGCGAAAGATCAACGCCACCGGTTATATTTCCCCATTGATCTGATCCGCCAATTTGCACAGTGCAATCATATAGTCGATTGAGTTGAGAGAAATCATAGGACTGAAGCAACATGTAAGTAAACTCGGTATAAGATATACCATCACCATCTCTATCGAGTCTTTGTTTTACAGCCTCCTTGTTAATCATATTGTTGACAGAGAAATGTTTACCTACATCTCGCAAGAAAGATAAAAAATCTATTTTTCCGATCCAATCAAGGTTATTCAACACCTCAGCAGAATGGGCGCCAATATTAAAATCTACAAATTTAGATATCTGCTCTCTAATTAAAATGGTCCAGTCTGCAACTACATTAGGCGTATTAAGTTTACGCTCTTGAGCTTTAAAACTTGGATCTCCAATTAATCCTGTCGCACCGCCCAGCAAAGCAATAGGCTTATGCCCTGCCTGCTGAAAGCGCTTTAAAACTAACAAAGGAACCAAGCTGCCAATGTGAAGACTATCTGCTGTTGGGTCAAATCCACAATAGAGGGTGCGAGAACCAGCTGACAGGTGTTCGGCTAGCTTCTCAGCTGCGGTCATCTGGGCAATCAAGCCTCGTGCTTGAAGGTCGTCTAGTAACTGCTCACTGTGCTTACCCATCTTTAAAGTCTCTTTCTTGAACAAATCACGAAGGATGCAAACGATACATTATCTCTCTATAAAAACAAACATCCCTAAGGCTAGACTTACAAAACTCCAACTGTGGGCTTAAGCTGATTGCCATTAACATGCAGTTCTGGTATTAACGCCAAAATATATAAAGTAGTATGTAAGCCATTATGCCCCAAAATAGATATCACAATGCCAAGCAGGCTTATTCAATATGGTCTGCTAGACCATTCACATCCCCACCATACACTACCGTATCATTGATTTATTTCAAGGCATATACAGCAGCATTGGCTTACCTCAAGATATATGCAACAGCATTGACTTATGCCGTTGCTATACTAGTGATGATCTTTTATTTTTCAGCAGAAAGAGCGCCCATAAAGCGTATCACAAAAGATATAACTGTCAGTTTTGGCGATGGAGAAAAAATAAAAGCAGAATCGGATATCTTGGCACTTAGCTTCCTCGGTCCAGAGTCGTTTTCTGATAGCAATATCGAACATCTAATATGGAAAGATCAAACCATTAAGCATGGTGACAACCTCAGCACCATTTTTCAAAGATCCTCTTTAAGCGCAAAAGACGTTCTTAACTTAACATCCATCCCTTCATCTAAGCCTTTATTAGCAATGCAGCCTGGGCAAAAAATACAACTTGGCTTATCTCCTGAAGGAGAGCTCGTACAGCTTAAATATATTAAATCCAAACTAGAATTTTATCTTTATGTCAAGACCGATCAAATAGAAGGGGTTAAATTTATCGGAAAGCATATTATTTTAAGCCCCGAGGTAATTTCTACTTATCGCGATGCAACAATTGAAGATTCTCTATTCCTTAGCGGTGAGGGCGCTCACCTGCCTTATAGTGTAACTATGGAGCTCGCTAATATTTTTGGTTGGGATATCGACTTTGCTTTAGACATACGAAAAGGGGACAGCTTTTTTGTTCTATATGAAGAGAAATTTTTAAATGGAAAAAAAATAGATGGAGGCCATATCTTGGCTGCTGAATTCGTCAACCAAGGTAGATCATTTATGGCTGTTCGCTATTCAAGTGGTGACGGAAAAGCACAATACTACACCCCCGAAGGATATGATATGCGGAAAACGTTCCTTCGTGCGCCGCTTGACTTTACTCACATAAGTTCTAGTTTTAACTTAAAACGTCAGCACCCCATACACAAAAAAATAATTGCTCATCGAGGTGTAGACTATGTTGCCCCCCGAGGTACCCCAATTTTTGCAGCGGGTGATGGCAAAATCATTGCTAGCAGCTACAGTCAAGCCAATGGAAATTATGTGTTTATACAACATAGCCAAGGGGTAACTACCAAATACCTTCATCTTAATAAACGAAAAGTGGAAAAAGGGCAAAAGGTCACACAAAAGCAAATAATTGGAACATTAGGTTCGACGGGTTACGCTACAGGACCTCATCTACACTATGAATTTTTGATTAATGGTGTTCACAGAAATCCTCGCACGGTCACTCTTCCTCAGGTCAGCCCGATCAAAAACTCTGAGAGAGCCAGATTCGAGGAGCTCACAAAACCTTTAGTTGCACAACTTAGAAGCCACCAACAGACATCACAACTGGCTATGATATTAACATCATCTAATAATTAGACACTCAACACTATGGGCGAGAAACAACTTTATATAGGCCTTATGTCTGGAACAAGTGCAGACAGCATTGACGCTGTCCTGGTAGACCTAGGCTCTCATAAACCTGAGGTGCTGCTTACGTATTCACTTGAATTAGAGGACAATATAAAAGAACAGATCAACTCACTCAATATTTCAGGAGCAGATGAAATACACCGAATGAGCCAGCTAGACAGATCTCTTGGGCTGCTGTTTGCGCAAGCTGTCAATGAACTAGTATGTTTATCAAAATCGTTAAAAGGGATAAAAGATATTTTAGCAGTCGGCAGCCACGGACAAACTATTCGACATTATCCGCCAGGAGAAATTCCTAATAATGACCTAGGCTATAGCTTGCAAATAGGTGACCCAAATACTATTGCAGAGTTAACTGGTATCACTACCGTTGCTGATTTTCGTCGTCGCGATATCGCATTAGGCGGACAAGGGGCTCCTCTTGTCCCAAGATTTCATCTAGAGTTCTTTGAAAAGATCGGCTCTGTCCGCGCCATTATCAACATAGGGGGTATCTCTAATGTCACCTTATTACCCGGTGACGGAATAGTCTCATCAGTTCTTGGTTATGATACAGGTCCAGGCAATGGATTAATGGACAAGTGGATCAAGACGCATCTTGGAGACAATTACGATGAAAGCGGCGCCTGGGCTTCCGAAGGGAACGTTGCTGAGGCATTACTTTCTAGCCTAATGAGCGCTCCTTATGTCATAGAGCCGGCCCCCAAGAGCACGGGTCCAGAGTTATTTAACCTGTACTGGCTACAAAAGCATCTAAGCAAATTGCCATCCTATAATCCAAGAGATGTTCAGGCGACATTGTTAGAATTTACAGCTCAAACTATCGCTCAAGCCTTGCATTCTCATGGGTTCAAGATAGATGAAGTGTATATTTGCGGTGGTGGCGCGCATAATACTAGTTTAGTTAAACGTCTTGAAGGATTGCTATATCCAGCCCCAGTTGCAAGCACATCAACACTGGGTATTGCTCCAAGCTGGGTTGAAGCTGTTGCTTTTGCTTGGCTAGCGAAACAAACTATCGAAGGGATGCCTGGAAATATACCAACTGTAACTGGGGCAAAAAAAGCCTCTGTGCTAGGGGCAATTTACAGAAGATAAAGCCAATCCTAGGAGATATATTCTACACTGAAAAAGAAGATCCGCACCCACATGTAGCGGTAGCATTTGGATTAGAGATAGAAAACTTCGATCCCTGGAGGCCTTCCTCGTAATCTACAGTGGAGCCCGTCAAGTACTGAATACTCAGGGAATCCGCAAGCACAAAAATACCTTCTTCTTCGACAACAGTGTCATCTTCAGCCACTAGTTGATCAAAACTAAACCCATACTGAAAGCCGGAGCAGCCACCGCCAGTAACAAAAACTCTTAGTTTGAGTTCGGGGTTACCTTCTTCTTCAACTAAACTTTTTATCTTTGCTGCTGCGCTCTCTGACACATAGAGAGGCATAGGTGCAAACGTTTGAATACCTGACATTTATATTCCTGTAAATTATTGCAACCAAAAAATAACCAAGCCATTACAGTATACACTAACAACTTACTCGCTGGATTCTACTATATCGTCGTTTTTCAGAACTTTAATGTCGTCCGGATTGGGCTGATAAATAAAAGTTCCATTTATCTTGGCACCTTTTTCTGTTTCAACCGACACATAGTAAAGATTGCCTTCCACATAAGAGCTAGCTGTTAGATGGACTTTTTCTGAGGAATAAATATTTCCCTCTATGCGTCCGCTAACTAGGGTTACAGGAGAATGAATGTCTCCTGTAACCACACCTGTAGGCAAAATACTAGCTCGACTACCTTCTACGCTAGAGAGGACATTGCCAGTTATCTGGCCTTCTATTTCTAAATTTCCAGTAAAGTGCAGATCTCCAACAATACGAGTGGTTTCAGAAATTAACGTTGTGCTTTCTGATGAAAAATCTCTAGTCTTGTTTGCAAACATATCTTTCTCTCCTTTTATATTATTCGCTAAACGCTTTGATCTGAGTCTAGGCGATGCTAATTTTTATCAATCTTCCGCTCATGCTCACGACTTATTTTATAATCGCCGTAGTGCCATATTGTTGTAGGCGCATGCTGCGGGGCAAGGCCTACCGATAACCCTAATAATGCCTTTTAGGATATTAAAGTATTTAAACTCTTATTTCCTAGCAGCAGAATCAGGTACGCTATCAAGGGGCTCAAGCCTAGAACTTCTTCTTTTCCATCTGTTACACCTTTACTGGCTAGCTTAAGGTCAGCCCTAGGGTAGCAAGGCGGGGCTTTCTAGGGCCGTACTTTCTGGCAAGCCAAACAATATGTTCATATTCTGTATTGCCTGACCAGAAGCACCTTTCACAAGATTGTCTTCAACAACAAGAACTACAACCTTATTTCCGCCGCCAGGACAAAATACGCTAATTCTGCACTTATTAGTGCCTTTAACAGTGCGCGTTTGAGGATGACTGCCCGCTGGCAAAACATCAACAAATGGTTCGCCTCTAAAGCAATCCTCATAGATTTTCTGTATATCTACACCTTTAACTTTAAGTGTCGCATACAGTGTAGAGTGTATTCCTCTGATAATTGGCAGCAAGTGGGGCACAAATGTCAACTTAACAGGCTCTCCTGCAATATCCTCGAGACCTTGCTTAATTTCTGGTAAATGTCTATGTCCAGCGACACTGTAGGCTTTAAAGCTATCACTGGTCTCCGCCAAAAGATTTTCTATCTTAGCCTCACGACCAGCACCGCTAACGCCAGATGCAGTATTGGCAATAAGGTCATCAAGATTTACTAGCTTGGACTCCAGTAGCGGTTTAAATCCAAGCAGTACACTGGTAGGGTAACACCCAGGGCAAGCAACTAGATCGGCATTCTTTATTTCCTGTCGATTAATTTCTGGTAATCCATACACAGCCTTATTTAACAATTCTGGGCAACCATGCGCCTGCCCATACCATTGGGCCCAAGAAGCAGGATCTCTTAGCCTAAAATCAGCAGACAGGTCAATAACTTTGATGCCTTTTCTTAGCATGGCTGGTGCAGCTTCTTGAGCAACCCCATGAGGAGTAGCAAAAAATATGACATCACAATTATTCAACTGATCAGAATTTGGGTCAATAAAGCTCTGATCATAATGGCCTCTAAGGTTGGGGAATAAATCATCTACTCGGCGGCCAACCTCGGTACGAGAAGTTATCGCCAACACTTTCGCATTAGGGTGCATCGCCAGAAGCCTTAATAACTCGACGCCAGTGTATCCCGTGGCACCCACAACACCGATTTTAATCACTACGCTATTCTTCATATCATCAACCCTTATAGGTGTTTATAATAACCCAAACAAACTAAGATTAAACGTAGTCTCACAGAATATAGGTGATGAGCGAATGGACTGGATAAAAGAATTTCTCATAGCGAGTCATAGTTGGATAGTCGCAATGCATATTATTGCAATGGTTTGTTGGTTTGCTGCGCTGTTTTATCTGCCAAGGTTGTTTGTATATCACTCCATGTCTGACGATCGGATAAGCAATGAACGATTTAAAACTATGGAGCGGAAACTATATAGGGGCATTGCAAACCCATCTATGGTGATCACCATTTCTATGGGAATAGCTCTTTTTTGCATTTCTTCTGACTACTATAAAGAGGCCCTCTGGTTTCAGATAAAGATTTTCTTGGTTATTTTATTGGTTATATATCACTACATTTGTCAGAAGCTAATGAGTCAATTCCGGGATGACAATAATGTCCATGGTCATATTTTTTATAGATGGTTCAATGAGGCTCCAGTGATAATACTGGTGAGTGTTGTTATTTTAGTAGTAGTAAAGCCCTTTTCATAGCGCCAGAATTCTCAAAAAATAGAGAACTTTGTTTCAGTATCTCTTCTTTATTGCTTGGCACACAGAGTTATAATCAAGGATAATAAGCACTAAATATTTCATTCTAAAGCCATTAGGCGACCCAATCCATGCAACGATCTCAACAACTATTTAAAGCTGCGCAAGAACACATACCGGGTGGCGTTAATTCTCCCGTAAGAGCCTTTAAAGCTGTTGGCGGCTCTCCCATATTTTTTGAAAAGGCTGACAAAGCATATCTATTTGATGCTGATGGCAAGCGTTATATAGATTTTATTCAGTCCTGGGGGCCAATGATTTTAGGGCATGGGCACCCTAAGGTTATTTCGGCAGTAAAAACACAAATGGACAAAGGTATCACTTTTGGTGCGCCTACCGAGCTAGAAACAAGATTAGCGGACAAGCTTTGCGCTCTTGTGCCAGGAATGGACATGGTTCGTATGGTTAATTCTGGCACTGAGGCTACCATGAGTGCTATTCGTCTAGCCAGAGGTTTTACTGGTCGCGATAAAATTATAAAGTTTGAAGGCTGCTACCACGGGCACTCCGATTCTCTTTTGGTTAAAGCCGGATCTGGAGCCCTAACCATGGGAGTGCCTAGCTCTCCAGGGGTTCCTTCTGTGTTAGCCGATTTAACCATAACGCTAACCTACAATAATATTGATGATGTCAAAAATACCTTTGCTCAAATTGGCTCTGAAATAGCATGTGTGATCATAGAACCAGTCGCAGGCAACATGAGTTGTATCCCGCCAATTAAAGGTTTTTTGGAGGCTGTGCGCGAAGAGTGCACTAATTCGGGTACGCTGCTCATTTTCGACGAGGTCATGACCGGGTTTAGAGTCGACGCCCAGTGTGCGGTGGGGCTCTTTGGTATTGATGCTGACCTGATTACTCTTGGTAAAGTAATTGGTGGTGGCATGCCGGTGGGGGCGTTTGGAGGCAAACGCCATATCATGAATCAAATTGCACCAGTTGGGCCGATCTATCAGGCTGGAACACTTTCAGGAAATCCTGTAGCTATGACGGCTGGATTGGTAACTTTAGAGTTAATTACTCAACCTGGATTCTATGATTCACTGTTCGCGAAAACTACAAAATTTATCAGGGGTCTTCAAGAGCAAGCAAACAATGCCAATATTTCTATGACCACAAATCATGTGGGTAGTATGTTTGGCTTCTTTTTTACCGAAGAACCTACTGTAACAAATTACCAGCAGGTTATGGCGTGTGATACTGAGCGTTTTGGTCATTTTTTCCGTGGTATGCTAGATGCTGGCGTCTATCTTGCTCCTGCCGCCTATGAAGGCTGCTTCATGTCCGCAGCCCATACAGACGAAGATATAGCATTTGCATTAAATGCGGCAGCGAAGGTATTCAAGCATTTATAACCTGTAAATATTTGTTTTCTGTATGCTGACAGATAATGATTTATAGCCTACAAGTAAAATTAAGATCCGGAGAAATCATGAGTTTTAATCACACCCGAGGAGTATTCCCATATACGCGCATGCGCCGAAATCGAACTGATAACTTCTCACGCCGCCTCATCAGAGAATCTACGCTGACTCCTGATGATTTAATCTGCCCTTTATTTGCAATAGCGGGCACCAATCGTCGTGAAAAGATACTTTCCATGCCTGGAATAGAAAGGCTTTCTATTGATCTCTTAGTGAAAGAGGCTCAAATGCTAGTAGATCTTGGTATTCCTGCAATCGCCTTATTTCCTGTTCCTGAACAACAACATAAAACTCTTTTAGCGGAAGAAGCATTCAATCCAGACGGGTTAGCGCAGCTAGCTACCAGAGCCATTAAGCAGGCAGTTCCAGAGCTAGGAATTATCACTGATGTAGCACTTGACCCTTTTACAGCACACGGCCAGGATGGGATCGTTGACCAGAATACCGGCTATGTTTTGAACGACATAACTATCGAGACTCTAGCAAAACAAGCTCTCTCGCATGCCGAGGCAGGTGCAGATATTGTTGCTCCATCAGATATGATGGATGGACGTATCAGATATATTCGAGAAAACCTAGAAGAATCCGGATATGCCAATACACGTATCATGGCCTATTCTGCCAAATACGCTTCTAGCTACTATGGACCTTTTCGAGAGGCTATAGGCTCTGCCAAAAATATTAAAAATGCAGAAAAAATAACCTATCAGATAGACCCATCCAACACAAACGAAGCACTACATGAATGTGCGTTAGATCTGGAAGAAGGGGCAGATATGATTATGGTCAAACCCGGTATGCCCTACCTGGATATAGTGCGCAGAGTGAAAGAAGAGCTTAAAGCACCTACATTTGCATACCAAGTGAGCGGGGAATATGCCATGCATGTAGCAGCATTCGAAAATGGCTGGCTTCATCGAGAAAAGGTAATAATTGAATCTCTTTTGTGTTTTAAGAGAGCTGGAGCTGATGGAATTTTAACCTATTTTGCTAAAGAGGCCGCCAAGATACTCAACAAGTAAATTAAAAACTATTATTTTCAATACAAACAGACAAGAGTCTGCTTGTATTTAAAGATTAATCTTCTAGAATTTTCAAAAGAGTTTGCGCATGCCCGGCTGCAACTATCCCTAGATCTGTTAAATAACCCCCGTCGAGATGATCAGTTAACCCTTTATGAAACAGTCTGGCTGCCGCGTTTATCGAGTCCGAAGAAGCCTCTTGCTCGTGTATCTTTAGGCCGTATGTCTTTGATTTCAGGCTAAACTGATTTAACAGCCTGATCTCTTCCATTTTGTCACTAAGATTCATCTTATTTTCCATCCTGCTGTAGCAATTAGCATCAATAGTAGTGCTTTTAGACTGCCTTTGTAGCGTGAACTCTAATTAGCTATCAGCAGCCAAAGACTCGTATTCCTCAGCATCCATTAAATTAATGAACTCAGTTGGATCTGATATTTTCACCCTAAAGAACCAACCACTATCATATGGCGAACTATTAATAATTTCGGGCTCATCTTCTAGCAGCGCGTTAATTGCAACTACTTCTCCAGAAATAGGCGCATAAATATCTGAAGCTGCTTTAACGGACTCTACGACTCCAGCTTCTCCTCCTGCAGTAATGTTCATTCCGAGCTGTGGCAGCTCAACATAAACAACATCCCCAAGACTTTCTTGCGCATGCTCGCTTATGCCTATTGTTGCTGTGCCGTCCCCTTCATCACGAACCCATTCATGGCTAGCGGCGTATTTTAAACCGGATGGAGCTTTGTTCATTGCAATTTCCTTATTCCACTTCTTGATTTCTGGTCGTTTGACCAAAACGATATGACTTTAAAAAAATATTAAAGATTCTAACCCTGATTAACCCTAAACTAAAGTATAACTATTGAGCTAACTGTACTTAAAAACACACGCTATAAAATCCCCATCGCTTCTTTCGCAATTTTATTTTTAATAAAACCAAGCTTATTTATAAGCTTCATGCCGTCATTGCGTAGTAACCGCATAGGCAAGTGTTGATCTTCAAATAACCTCTTCAAGCCCTCCATTACAGCCATCATACCGAGATTATAAGGCTTTCTATTGCGCTGATAACGACGAAGCGCCAAAAAATTACCCGGAGATAATTTTCGACATAATGCACCCTCTATTTCCTTAACTAACGCTATTGCATCTTGAATTCCTAAATTAACTCCCTGTCCAGCTAGCGGATGTATGGTATGTGCGGCATCTCCTATTAGTGCAATTCCTGGCATAACATAATCTATTGCGTGCCTTTGCTTAAGTGCAAAACTAGAGCGCTTTTTAACTTTGGTTATTTTTCCTAAACAGCCACCACCTGCCAACTCCAAAGCTTCGCAAAAGGCAAGATCATCAAGTAACATCAATTTTTCTGCTACGGAATTTTTCTGAGACCAAACGATAGAGCAGTGATGAGAGTTCCCTATCTCTATCTGAAGAGGCAAAAAAGCTAACGGTCCATCCGGCAAAAATCTCTGTCTGGCCGTAAAATTATGGGCTTTTTCCGTAACGACGCTAGTGACGATGGCGTGATGCCCATAATTCCATTCTCGCAACTGGAAACCGCATAAATCACGCACCTTGGATTCGCCTCCATCAGCCGCGACCAGAAGCTTTGTTTTTATAGTGGTTCCGTCGCTTAGAGTGAGAGTTGTTACTTCTGACTGTCTTGACGAAGACTTTTGATCTACATCTACAACCATTGCGGGACATAGTAACTCGACATTTTCTAGCTCTTCAATTCGATGCAAAACACTTTTAATAATCAAGCTATTTTCTACAATATGACCCAGGCTAGACTGACGGATATCTTTACAATCGAACTCAATATTTCCAGTCCCGTCAGACTCCCATATCTCCATTCGCTGGTAAGGACAAACGCGCTGGCTAGCAATACTACTCCACACTCCTATATCTTCGAGAAGGTGTCGAGAAGATTCGGTTAATGCCACCACCCTAGGATTAAAACTTGATTTAATATCGAGATTTTTAAAGGGCTTTGCTTCAAGGATAGCTATTTTTAAATTCACGCAATTCGAGTGTTGGCGGGTTGCTAGCAATGAGGCAAAAATTAGCCCCACTATCCCAGCCCCAGAAACAACAACATCATACTCTTTGTCATCCATCACTTTATTTCCGTATCAGGCATAAGAGCGCCTAATGGTCTAGAATTAGCCAGTTCATGTCCTCTGGTCTGAAGCCCCATACCTAATTGCGTAAAACTTCTCCTGCATAAAGGAAGGACATCTAGTGCCAGTAGCCCAATATTTCTTGCCAGCACCATAGGAAAAGTTCTGTTACCGAATATTCTAGGCAATAAATCACTCAATAAGATTGTTCTCTCTTGATCTAATTTCTGATTATTAAGATAGCCTTCTAGTACGCTATATTCCCCCAATGAAGAATTGCCTTCTAGGGCTGCCCTCCCTAGCTCATTAGCCAGCATAGCCACATCACGCAACGCTAAATTGAAACCTTGTCCTGCAACTGGGTGTAAAGAATGCGCAGCATTACCAACAATCACAACATTACTGCGGACTTGCTCATTGCTAGTGACTAGCTGCACAGGAAAGCTGTAACGCGTACCAACTCGTTGAAGTGTTCCCAGCCTGTAACCAAAGCATAATTGTAATTCTTTCAGGAATGCATCTTCAGATTCTAATAATAATTTTTCAGCTTGAATTGGAGAGACTGTCCAGACTAGCGCAACACGATAGTCTCCATCTATCGATTCCAGCGGCAGCATAGCTATAGGCCCAGAACTAGAAAATCGCTCGTAGGCAATACCAAAATGGTCCTGAGATAATGAAATATTCGCTACAATAGCCACTTGTCCGTAATCTGTTGCAGTAAAATCAATACCTAGCATATTCCGAGTTTCCGACTTAGCACCATCTGCGATTACTAAAAGCTTTGAGCTCACTTCTCTGCTTGTGTTGACCCCAGTCATGGAGATAGAGAACTGCATACCGCCTTTTACAGCTTTAAGTCCAGCTATCTTTGCTGAATCAACAATCTCAATATCTTCAGCTTTTATTAATGCTGCTGATAAAGCAGAGTTAATCCATCTATTTTCAACAACATAACCTAGAGCGGGCAAATTTTGATCTTCGGCACACAATCTAGCGCTACCTGGGTAACCTTGATCAGAAACATGCACTTCACTTATTTCGGTAAGCTTAACGCTCAGATCCTCCCACAATCCAAGGATCCCAAAGATCTCACGGCTACTTTGCGAAAGAGCTGTAGAACGGGCATCAAAATACGATTCCAGGCCATCAATAGGGGGGGCCGTCTGCACTGGCAGAGCATCCACGATCTGAATGCGCCAACCGCAATTACAAGAAGACAAAAGTAAAGCCAGGCTAGCTCCAACCATGCCACCGCCAATGATTGAAATATCAACATGTTGCCGAATTAGCGACTGGTTAGGCATATTCTTATCGACCCTATTTGCTACTTTGAAGCCATTAGCGCTTCAATCTCTAATATGGTTTTGGGTGCATCGCTGGATAGCACCTTAGGGGCATTTTCTGTAACCAGCACATCATCCTCAATGCGAACACCAATTCCACGCCAACGTTTATCAACATTTTGGTTATCTGGAGAAATATAAATTCCTGGCTCCACTGTAGCCACCATACCTGGTTGAAGCGCTCGCCATTCTTCATTTATTTTGTAATTGCCCACATCATGCACATCCATACCCAACCAATGGCCAGCTCGATGCATATAGAAATCACTATACTTTTTAGTCTCGATTAGCTCGCTAAGCTCGCCGTCAAGAATACCTATATCACGCAATCCTTCGGTAATAATCTTTACTGTAGTCTTGTGAGAATCATTCCAGAAATTATTGCTGGAACAAGCCGCTATCGCTGCCATTTGAGCTTCTAGAACTATGTCATAAATTACTTTCTGCTCATCTGTATACTTTCCGTTAACAGGAAAAGTTCGAGTTATATCTGCAGCATAATTTTGTAGCTCACAGCCGGCATCAATTAATACCAAATCTCCATTTTTCAGTTTTGAACTGTTTTCTACATAATGAAGAACACAACCATTGACGCCGCCGCCAACGATAGTTCCGTAAGCAGGGGAGCTGGCTCCGGCCATGGCAAACTCATGTTCAATTTCCGCTTGCAGTTGATACTCATAGATCCCTGGAGCGCAGCTTTTCATTGCTCGGCAATGAGCTCGCGCAGAAATAGTTGCGGCCTGCTCCATGATCTTTTGCTCTTCTGTGCTCTTAAACAAACGCAACTCATGGAGCAGTTGTTCCAGATTCAAAAACAACTCTACAGATGAACCTGTCGAGCCAGCATTACCTCTGTTATTTTTCACTTTTTTTGTCAAAAAAGAATCGAAGTTAGTGTCTTTACCGAGGGTGTAATAAATCTTTCCTCGGCCTTCAAGCAACTTTGGTAAAATTTCATCGATACTTTCAATAGGAAAGGCATCATCAGCACCATACTTTAGGCGAGCACCTTCCGGTCCGGCTCGGCGTCCGTCCCATATTTCTCTTTCCTCATTTCTGTCTCGACAAAACATCAAAAATTGCTGCTGCTCTCGACCGGATATCAAAATTAGCACAGACTCTGGTTCTGCAAATCCAGTTAGGTAAAAAAAATCGCTATCCTGGCGATAAGGATAAAGCACATCCCTATTGCGAGATCTCTCAGGTGCTGCCGAAAGAATGGCGATGCTATTATTGGGCATCATCGACATCAACTGACGTCTTCGCCGATCAAACTCTTGATTCGTAATCATTGTGTATTTTTATTTCTCAAAAAATATTATCTGGAAAAGTGTAATTTAAGAATGACTTCTATCTAATGATAGCGCTTGTAAATCAATCTTATCGCGGACACTCATCTCTCCGCAAATAGTTGCTACTGCAACTCTAATATACTCAACTAGCTCAATATAGCTAGCCTCGTTGTCATCGTCATCTCCACCATCTCTCTCATCTAAAAGCTGTACATTAGAAATAGATACCAAATCATTCAAGGCTTCTGCTGTATTACCAAGAGACTCTTTTTTTAAGGATGATCTGACATTTCCCAACCCATAAAGGAATCCCTGACACCACTCACTTAATGAAACCAGTCGCTCATTCAAAGAAAAGTCATCGTCAGGAAGTAATGGTGAAAATTGAAAATCAGTGCTATTTATCTGGTCTACAGAAAATCGATACAAGTCAATTAGCGTATCGCCCAAGTCTTCTACCCTTTCAGGCTGAATATCAAGAAACCCTGCCACAGTCGTCGCCAAGAAATCTTCAGAAAAAAACTCTCTACCGCTGATTTCTCCACACAGAAAACCATGTAACTCCGCCGGACTACCTATTAAGTTCGCTCGAATAAAGGCATCAGCAATTTCATCATAATCCATTATTATTAGCACTTACATTGTTAAAAACAGTGCCTTATCCTATCACTCTTGAGGAAAGCAAGCACCTCAGATCAGACGATTAACAAAAAAATCATTCCATACATTTAGTTAGCTTCTTTTTAACGAATTAACTTTAAGTTTGTTGACCAATCCATAGGTGCGCAATTATAGTTAACCATGGTAACTTAGCCGTGGGCGGGTAAATGTCAGAGGATCTAGAGAAAATTGAGCATAAAATAGATCGCATTATTGCTATATGCGTTCAATTGAAAAAAGAAAATCTGTCTCTTAAAAAAAGAGAGTCTGGCTTACTACTGGAGCGAAGCAGGCTTCTGGAAAAAAGCGAAATGACTCGAAATCGCTTGAAGCAGATGATCATGAGGCTAAAAAACCTCAATAATGAGAACTAAAAAATCGTGAACCAACAAACAGTTAATATCCATATTTTAGACAAAGACTATCAGGTAAGTTGTCCTCTAGAAGAGCATACCGCGCTCATGGAGTCTGCGAAAAAACTTGATGAGCAAATGCGAGCCATCCGTAATAGTGGTAGTGTTATTGGTGCTGAAAGAATTGCCGTAATGGCGGCATTGAATCTGACCCATGAAATTTCTAAACTCGAAATTAAACTTACTGCAGGAGGTTTTTCCAGTAAACTTATGCTAGATCTCGATAAAAAAGTTTCTGCCGCCCTCCAAAGTCTGGAAGAATCGTCCACTTTATAATCCCTTCAGGGTATAATACTTTTACCCCCTGGAGTACTCGCCAGTTGACGAGTCCTTGAGCCGATAACTTATAACCTGGGAGGTTTAAGCCGATACGGTGTGCATGTCCGCATGACGGAAAGCCTGATGTATCGCTAAACCTGCCACCTTGAACCTTTCGGTTCAAGGCACAATCAATAGCGGTATCTTCGGGGACACCTATAAAAAAGAACTTTTTATGGATACGATTGCCATACGCCAACTAATGCGTGAACGACGACGTTTGCTTACTCCAAAGCAGCAAAAAAATGCTGGGGAAAACATCGCTAAACAGCTTTCCACATTTCCTCCCTTTTGCAATAGCAAACGCATTGCGTTTTATATTGCCCATGATGGAGAAATAGACCCAGGATTTGCTATGGGTATAGCTGAAGCTGCCGGAAAAGAGTGCTATTTACCCATACTTCATCCACTCAAACAGAATCGTTTATATTTTGCTCGGCATAACAGCACTGACTCTCTGTCAATTAATCAATATGGAATAAAGGAACCTCTCCTTCGAGGGGCAAATATTACACCGGCATTTGCCATTGATTTAATTCTGTTGCCATTGGTTGCATTTGACCATTCTTGCAATAGGATAGGCATGGGTGGGGGTTTTTATGATAGGACATTGCAGTTTCAGCAACACCTTACCAAGCTTGTAGGACTCGCACACAGCTGCCAAGAAACTGGTAGTATTAATAAGCAGCTTTGGGATATTCAGTTACAAGCTATTGTGACCGAAAAAAGTGTCATTTATCCTAGTTAAAATTGTTCAGTATAAATGCACTCAAAGCATAAACTACTATCACTAGAATCAATAAAAAAATAAGAAAAATTACTATGAGAAAAACTAAAATTATCTGCACCATCGGGCCATCTTCAGAGTCATTTTCTATGCTACAACAGCTGGCTGAAGCCGGCATGAATATTGTTCGCCTGAACATGTCTCATGGAGACCATGAGTCTCATGCGCGGGTTATAAAATCAATCCGCACCCTAAACAAAAAGCTCCCCAACCCTATTGCTATTCTTATGGACACTCAGGGTCCAGAAATTCGCACAGGGGATATAAAACAAGAACTTAACCTGAAAAAAAATGATGTAATCTCTATCGTAGCTCGCGGGGAAGAAGATGTTGAGTCGACTTCAATAAGCGTCAATTACGAGGATTTAATAAACGATGTAACTATCGGAGATATGATTACAGTTGATAACGGTCTAATCAATCTAGAGGTTCTAAGCAAAGAGGACCGAATTATGCAGTGCAAGGTTATCGATGGTGGCATTTTAAAAAGTAAACGTCATGTTAATCTTCCCGGTATTCGAGTCAATTTGCCAGCAATTACTGAAAAAGATAAGCGTGATATTTTATTTTTCATAGAACAAGAAGTGGACTTCATCGCGCTCTCATTTGTTAGAAATGCAGAAGATGTCGAACAATTGAGGACGCTACTGGGTAATAAGGTTGATAAAATCAAGATTATCTCAAAAATAGAAGACCAAGAAGGCGTAAAGAATCTTAGCGATATTGTTAACATATCAGATGGTGTAATGGTGGCGCGGGGAGATCTTGGTGTTGAAATTGCAATTGAAAAATTACCAAGGGTTCAGCGTCGAATTATTCGACTTTGTGCACAACGAGGCAAACGTGTAATTGTTGCAACACACATGCTGGAATCCATGATAGAGAATCCAATACCTACTAGAGCGGAAGTTACGGATGTAGCTAATGCTGTCTACGAAGAGGTCGATGCCATAATGTTGTCAGGTGAGAGCGCCATGGGGAAATATCCTGTGAAGTGTGTCGAAATACTCTCTCGAATTACTCAATCAATAGAACAGAGTCCGGGCCTACAGTTTGTTAAAGACTTGGTGCTAGAGAATGATCATGCAGAGATTGCTTCTGCTGCAGTAAAATTAGCTGAATCCATTAAAGCAAAAGCTATTATTGTTCCTACAAGACGTGGAAAAATGGCTAACTATGTGACCAATTGCCATCCTCAAACTCCTATTATTTGCGCTTTTACTAACGACAGCCGCACTCGTCGCCAGCTAGTGCTGAACCGAAATGTGCTTAGTTTTCGAATAACTTTTAGTGAGGATCCAGAAAAAACTCTAGCAACTGCTGCCAAAATTCTTATGACGCGCGCAGAATTTTTACCCGAAGATAGGGTTGTGGTAATATCGGATGCTTTGGCTGGATCAGGAATTGATGCAATACAAATTCGCCAATTGTCAGATCTGCTAGTCATTGATACAGAGTAGCCGCCCCGATCAGAATGATACTTAACTCAAAAAGAATTGATAAGCTGGGTTTTCTGTTTCCTCGGCCCAGCTATAACCCAAATCATCAAAGAATATGTGCGCCTGTTTCCTGTCTTTTGCTGGGATCTGCAGCCCTGCCAGCACTTGCCCATCAGCTGAGCCATGATTACGATAATGAAACATAGAAATATTCCAACGGTCACCGAGTCTTGTCAAAAACCTCATTAATGCCTTCGGGCGTTCTGGGAATTCAAACGTAAATATCATTTCATCAGTAGCTTCTTTAGCTCTTCCTCCGACCATATGACGAATATGCAGTTTAGCAATTTCATTATCTGTCATATCTGCTACCGGATATCCTTTACCATCAAGATCTGCAACTAGACTGTATCGATCATCATCTGAAACGACCTGGACGCCAACAAAAATATGCGCCTGAGAGGCGCTGCCCATCCGATAATTAAATTCTGTGATATTACGCTTGTTTAAAGAAGCGCAGAATGCCTTAAAACTACCTGGCTCTTCAGGGATAGTGACAGCTAAAATAGCCTCTCTTTTCTCTCCTATTTCAGTACGCTCAGAGATATAACGGAGACGATCAAAATTAATATTTGCGCCGCACTCCACAGCTAGCAATGTCTGCCCTTTTGCCCCAGTCCGCTCTACATACTTCTTTAATCCAGCTAACCCTAACGCTCCAGCTGGCTCACAAATAGAACGGGTATCATCAAAAGTATCTTTAATGCTGGCGCAAATTTCATCAATAGAAACTGTTATAACTTCATCAACAGTATCTTTTAGAATACGAAAAGTCTCTTTTCCAATTTGCGCTACAGCGGTGCCATCTGCAAAAATTCCAACATTCTTTAAACGAACTCTACGCCCCGCTTTCATAGCTGCGTCTAAACAAGCAGAATCTTCAGCCTCAACAGCAATCACTTTAATTTCAGGGCGAACAGTCTTGATATAAGCGGCCATGCCTGCGCAAAGGCCTCCGCCGCCTACAGCGATAAAAACAGCGTCTAAACGCTCAGGGACTTGCTGCAAGATCTCCATAGCAATAGTACCCTGGCCCGCTATTACCTCCGGGTCATCAAAAGGGTGAATGTAAGTCATCTCTTTTTCAGCTACTAGTCTTTGAGCATAATCCGAAGCCTCATCATAACTATCACCCTGTAATATGACTTTAGCCCCAAGAGCTTTTACTGCATTTACTTTAATTTGTGGTGTAGTAGTTGGCATGACAATAGTTGCCTTAGCGCCTATTTTTTGTGCTGCCATAGCCAAACCCTGAGCATGATTGCCTGCTGAGGCTGCAATAACCCCTTTGGCTAGCTCAGCTTCACTAAGAGACAACATCTTGTTGTATGCCCCGCGTAATTTGAAAGAAAATATTGGCTGCAAGTCTTCTCGTTTTAATAGAACGCGGTTGCCAAGTCTTAAGGATAATTGCGGGGCCTCGTCTATAGGGGTTCTTACAACCAGATCATAGATTTGAGCATCCAGGATTCGTTTTACATAACTTTTAGGCATTTTTGCTCTTTATTTAATTTAAAATTTATCAATTAGACCACCTAGCGCTAATAGTAAATTTTCACTACATGCAAAGCCAGCACTGATCGACATTTTCTATCATTTCGTATCCTGATCCGTATAATAATAAATAAGCGCATCATTTGCGGCTCAACAATAAAGATCTCAACTATGATTTTAGACATGGACTTAACCACACAAGACATTCTCAAAAAAGATGTTGCGCAAGCAGCAGTTGATTACACCCTAAGCAAAACCAGCATAGACAGTATTGTTGGAATCGGTACCGGCTCTACTGCTAATTTTTTTATTGACTTGTTAGCGTTGCATAAAAATAAATTTAAAGGTGCGGTTGCTAGCTCTGAAGCTTCAGAGCGACTGCTCAGACATCACGGTATAGAGGTTTATGATTTAAATTCCGCCAATGAAGTGTCTATTTATATAGATGGTGCCGATGAAGCAAATCAATACTTAGAGCTTATAAAGGGTGGTGGCGGTGCCTTAACAAGGGAAAAAATTACTGCTGCAGTAGCGAAAGAATTTTTATGTATAGCTGATGAATCCAAATGGGTAGAGCGCTTAGGCACCTTTCCATTACCGATTGAAGTCATCCCTATGGCCAGAAGTTATGTTGCAAGGGAAATTGTCAAGCTAGGAGGGGATCCGGTTTATCGTCAAGGCACTATAACCGACAGTGGAAATGTCATTCTAGATGTTCATCACCTGCATCCAATAGCTTCAGCGTGCGCAATGGAAGAAAAAATTAACCATATTACTGGTGTTGTGACTAATGGCATTTTTGCAATAAAGCCTGCAGATATTTTACTGCTAGGCACCAAAGATGGCGTAAAAACTCTTTACCCTGTAAAAAGATAGCCCTGTTATATCGTAACTATGGCTTAAAAAATTTATTAGAGCACTTGCAATGTTGGCTCATTTAGAGCTGCAAACTGCTCTCTTAATTCCAAAATATGCTCACTCCAAAAACGAATAGTATTAAACCAAGGAAAAGCCATAGGAAAGGCAGGATCACTCCACCGTCTGGCTATCCAGGCGGTATAATTAATCATTCTCAGTGTTCTCAGAGCATCAATTAACTGAAGCTCCCGCGGATGAAAGTCAAAAAATTCATTATAGCCATCTATGACTTCTGATAACTGGGCAGCTTGCCGGTCTCTATCTCCTGATAACAGCATCCATATATCCTGAATGGCGGGAGCCATAAGCGTGTCATCAAGATCCACGAAATGGGCATTACCATCCCTCCATAAAATATTGCCTGCATGACAATCACCATGGACGCGTATATTCTGAATAGCACCGGCATTGCTGATACTTTCATCTACGGCCTGCATGATATCTCTGATGAGCGAGTCATAAGATGCTTTTAGTTCTTTTGGAATAAATTGCTCACTCACCAACATGGATGGCTCATGCCCAAAGGTATGGCTATTTAGCGTATGGCGAAAATTAAATGGTCTCAGGGCACCTATCGCATGTATTCTACCTAGTAGTTTGCCCAGCAAATATAAATTATCAAGATTGTCTAGTTCGGGACCATGTCCACCCTTTCTGGGGAAAAGAGCAAAACTAAATCCTTCATGTTGAAATAAACTGCGCCCCTTATCGTTCAATATGGGCGCCACCACTGGTAGCTCTTGTTCTGCTAACTCAAAACAAAACTGGTGTTCTTCAAGAATTTGTTCTGTGGTCCATCGATTTGGACGATAAAATTTTCCAATCAATGGAGTTTCATCTTCGATGCCAATTTGGTACACACGATTTTCATAGCTATTCAAGGGAAACAGTCGGCCATCACTGAGGTAGCCGCAACTTTCCATAGCATCAAGAATAAAATCAGGCGTCAGACTATCAAATGGGTGCGCCAATGGATCACTGTTATTAGCTGCATCCTCGTCTGGTTCTTGCACATTACCGTTAATCATTTGCACAGCTTACTGTTCTTGAGTTTTGCCAACAAAAAAATAATCAAAATAGCTAACGCCCAAGCGAAGCAGGTGGCAATATAAGGCTTTCCGGCATCAAGTGATCCAATAATAGTTAAACCAGCAACATTACCTATAATCTGCATCGTAACTATTAGCGGCGCATACCGGTGACTACAGTCTAGTTTAGCTGTCAATCCCATCGCATAGGCAGCAGCAAAATTCCAAGCCCCTCCAATAAAACAAAAGGCAACTAACATGAGTCGTTGTGGTAAATTTCCAGATAATCCTATCATCAAAACAACAACAGCAAGCCCTAAAGCTACTATTGCGGGCTTAGTATAACTAGATTGCATATCCATTAATGCTGCAATCAAAGCCCCCAAACTACTAGCTAATGCTAACAATGCCATATGAGGGCCTGCCCCATAAGCTATAGGCTCTATGGTGCCGCGCACTATATTGCCACCAAAAAATATTAACAACACTGCAAGCAGTGCAAAGAAGACCAAGGCCTTTCTTTCATCATCAACAAAAAATTTTACTCTCCCTATTTTCAATCCTGTGGGCATCATTCGACTTAATATCACTAACACCAAACATACGCATGAAGCCGAGATTAGTGCATCATTAAAGTTGATTTTCTCAGCGTTCAGCGGAGGTAACAGATAGGCTGCAAGTGCAACTGCACCGGCTTGAAGACTCAAAATCAACGCATAACTACGGATAGGATTAAGACTTGCCCCAAGGCAGGTAATGGCTACTGCGCAACTAGTGCCAACAAAAAAACCCGCTAATCCCTGGCAGACCAATAAAAAAGTAAAGCCCGACACAAGCGTAGGTAGCGCAAAACTCATTAAGCCCATAATCCCGCTTATGCATATCAGCGATCTCCAACTCACTAGAAAAATAAATAAAGTCGACAGCGACATAGCCAGAGCAACTCCGCCCAAAAAAACCCCTCCAAGCCATAAAGGTGCTGTCTGGGTAAGCCCCAAATCTTTGGCTGCTAGCGCCAAGATTAGGGGTATATTAATCAAATATACCGTAGCGCTTAACGTGACCATTATTGCGGTCAAACGTGCGCCAATGCTATTTATATCCACATATTTTTTTTCAAAAAAAAATGACAAAATCCACCAGCCTTTAGGTTCTACCGCAAAATCATCGACGTTGTTTGTTTGGATTACATTCTTATTGCTAGCCAGAGAAATGTCCAGTTCAGTTGAAGTAAATACAACAATCAGTTCCGGTGCTGAAAAATTCTACGCACTCAATCAAGGTATTTAAAAACACTATTCCTTAGCGAAGGAGCCTCGTTTACCATATGGTGCTGTGCGCTATGTATGAGTTCAATCTCTATATTACAGAACTTCTTTCTTAGTGCTTTTAAATTATATTGCCAGTCAACAGTCTTATCATTATCCCCCTGAATAACTCTTAAGGGGTAACCGCTTGATGGATCATCTAAAAACTCTTCGATCCAAAATTTCATAGCCCCAACCCATTCTATGGGAATAAAATTGGACTGAAGTGGGTCATGGTTTTCTACAAATTGATTAAATTTTTCATTGGTTGTGTTTGCGTTATATTTTCTTTTTATTTTTTTCAAAAATAAACGTAGCAAGTGGTATATATACAAATTTTTCTTCCAATTTACAGGATGAATTAATGGAGCAAGCGCTATTACCTCAACAAAATTATTTTCATAATGATGCGCCTTGGGACTCAAAAGATATTTAATAAGAATGGCCCCTCCTGTGCTCTGACCAACTGCTTTCCACGGTTTAGGAAAACGAGCCTCACAACCGTACAACAGATCAGAAAAAGCGTCCACATAGCGATCAAAGTTCTGAATTGTTGCTCTATTTCCGCTTGATAACCCATGTCCCGGCAAGTCGAATGCAACTACCGCATAACCTAGTTTGACAAGATGTCTGATTAGATGCCCATAAAGACCTACATGATCTAGATAGCCATGAATAATAAAATAGGTGCCTTTGGGCTTATCGGGCAGCCAATACTGGGCGACAAGCTTAAAATCGCCAGATGCATATAAGCCCAAGCAATGACTTATTGTGGAGTGCTCAAAGGAAAAAGATAATCCATAATGATCGATATAACTAAGCTCAGATGTCGTTTTGACTGTCCGATCAAAGTCTACATCAAAACTTAAGTTTTGAAGTTCTTTGCGAATAATCTCTAATAATTCAAACGTGAATATCATGTTCTCTTGCTGCCGCACCTGTATAATTTTAAATTAACACAGGATGGCGGCGAAATACTGCCATTTTTTATCTTATGGCATCATAGGCAAAAAATACCTACCTAGGATACCTCTCCGCTAGAATAGCTCTGATACATTTTATCTAGACTAGATACTCTTATTTTACTCGCATTGCCGGCTGTGCCAAACGACTCATATCTATCAATACAAACCTTCTTCATGGCTAGGGTTGTCTCCGCAAGGTATTTTCGAGGATCAAATTCTGACTTATTTTCAGCCATAAAGCGTCTAACAGCTCCGGTAGAAGCTAATCGAAGGTCTGTATCTATATTTATTTTTCGAACTCCATGCTTTATGCCTTCTACGATCTCATCTACTGGAACGCCGTAAGTCTCAGGAATATCACCACCAAATTGATTAATAACTGCCAGCCATTCTTGCGGCACCGATGATGAGCCATGCATAACCAGATGCGTATTAGGAATACGCGAATGGATAGCCTTTATCCGGCTGATATCTAAAATATCTCCTGTTGGCGGACGGGAAAACTTATAGGCGCCATGGGATGTTCCAATAGCAATAGCGAGGGCATCTACACGCGTTTTCGATACAAAGTCTGCAGCCTCTTCTGGATCAGTTAACATTTGATCATGGGACAAAGTTCCTTCAGCTCCAACGCCGTCTTCTTCTCCAGCTTGACCAGTCTCCAAAGAGCCTAAGCAACCTAATTCACCTTCTACAGAAACCCCGCATGCATGAGCCATTTCAACTACTTTTTTTGTAACTGCTACGTTATATTCATAAGATGCTGGAGTTTTTCCGTCCTCCATCAAAGAGCCGTCCATCATTACCGAACTAAAGCCCAGCTGAATAGAGCGCTGACAAATATCAGGGCTCGTACCATGATCTTGATGCATACACACGGGAATATGAGGAAATTCCTCTATAGCCGCTAAGATTAAATGCCTCAGAAAAGAAGCGCCAGCATATTTCCTGGCGCCCGCCGAGGCTTGAACAATTACTGGCGAGCTAGTGATATCTGCAGCCTCCATAATCGCACGCATTTGCTCTAAATTATTTACGTTAAATGCAGGGACACCGTATCCATTTTCGGCGGCGTGATCCAATAATTGTCGCATTGAAATAAGAGCCATGAGTTTATTTCCTAATAATTCTGCCAGTCGCCCAGCCTTTAAGATAACTGATGAACAGTTACAGTTTTTTATATTTTAACCTACTCAAGCCTGTGTTCTAAATCGGCTTTCAAGAATCTCTACGGCAGGAAGAACTTTCCCTTCTACATATTCCAGAAAAGCGCCTCCGCCTGTGGATACATACGAAATTTTATCAGCAATACCATATTTATGTACTGCCGCCAAAGTATCTCCGCCTCCAGCAATAGAAAATCCTTTACTGTCGGCAATTGCTTCTGCAATTGCTCGAGTGCCTTCTCCAAATTGATCAAATTCAAATACACCAACAGGTCCATTCCATAAAATGGTTCCCGCGTGCTTTAGTATGTTAGCTAATTTTTTTGCTGAAACAGGACCAATATCCAAAATCATATCCTCGCTGGAAATCTCTTCCGTTGCTTTTAAAGTAGCTGTAGCACATTCTGAGAATTCTTGACCCACCATAACATCAGTTGGGAGAAGTATATTGGTTTTCAACATGATTCTTTGTGCATCAGCAATACAATCATACTCGCAAAGTGAATTGCCTATCGACAGTCCTTGTGCTGCCAAAAAAGTATTGGCGATGCCGCCGCCCACCACGAGCTGATCGACTTTATCTGACATTTTTTCGAGCACGGCAAGTTTTGTAGAAACCTTTGATCCTCCCACAATCGCCACCATAGGGCGCGCTGGATTCTCCAAGACTCTTTCAAGCATTTCTAATTCACGAACCAACAAAGGTCCGGCGCAAGCAACTGGAGCATATTTTGCTACGCCATGGGTAGAAGCCTGAGATCGATGTGCAGAACCAAAAGCATCCATAACAAAAATATCACAAATAGAAGCATAAGCCTTTGCTAGGCTTTCACTATTCGTTTTTTCTCCTTCATTAAAACGAACATTCTCTAGCAATACTATTTCACCGTCATGACAGGAAAGTCGTTCCGTCCAATCTGAAACAACCCTAACCTCCATCTCAAGTAATGCGCTTAAGTGTCTAGCAACCGGCTGCATAGAGTACTGACGGTCAAACTTATTTTCGGTGGGTCGTCCCAAATGAGACATTAATATTACGTTAGCGCCAGACCTCAGAGCACACTGAATAGTTGGCAATGCGGCACGGATACGCGCATCTGAAGCAACAACACCATTTTTTATTGGAACGTTAAAATCCTCACGAATCAGAACACGTTTTCCTTTCAAGCATAAGTCTGTCATTTTAACTACATTCAAAATCACACTATCCTTATTTTCTCAAATCTACCCAATGCTTAACTAGCTCAAGCATACGATTTGCATATCCCCATTCATTGTCAAACCAGATTAAGACTTTCACTAGTCGCTGCTGACTAACACGCGTTTGGCTAGCATCGACAATGCCGCTCCGCATGTCATGATTGAAATCACAAGAGGCGAGAGGTTCTTCTGTGTATCCAAGAATACCGGATAAGGCACCATGAGCCGCTTCTTCCAAGACCCTATTCACAGAAAAAACGTCTACATCTGTTTTAAGCAAAACAGATAAGTCGATGACCGATACATTAATCGTAGGCACACGCATAGCTTGGGCCTCAAAGCGCCCAGCTAACTCGGGCAACATCCTATCAATACCCAAAGCTAAACCGGTATCCACCGGAATAATGGAATGAATTGCAGCACGCGTTTTTCGCAGGTCAGTATGGTGGTAGGCATCAGTAACTGGCTGATCATTCATGGCGGAATGGATGGTTGTAATTACACCTCCTTCGACCATAAAGGCCTCATGAAGAGCCTTGATCACTGGCACTACACAATTAGTCGAGCAAGACGCATTAGAAACAATAATTTCATTACCATTTAAGCTGTCTTCGTTAACGCCAATGACAATGGTGGCATCTACATTTGGCTCGGCTGGCTGAGAGAAGAGTACTTTTTTAGCTCCAGCCAATATGTGTTGTTCTGCCGTTAAGCGATCAGTAAAAGCACCGCTACACTCTAAGACTAGCTCAATACTTAAGGCGGCCCAAGGCAACTGATTTATATTTTTGAACTGAAATATGGAAATACGGTCTTCATTAACCAGTAAAGTACTATCTTCAAGTTGAATGCTACCAGGAAAGTGGCCATGAGTTGAATCATACTTAGTCAGGTGTGCTATGGTTTTGCAATCAGCAAGCTCATTAATGGCGACCACTTGTATATGCTCACGATGCTTGGATTCATATAGTGCGCGCAATACAGAACGTCCAATGCGACCATAACCGTTAATAGCCACACGAATCACAATACATTCTCCTGAGTGCCACCCATAGTCTGCTCCAGAATCAATTACAGCTGCGCTAAGACGGCATTAACTACATTATCCACTGTGAACCCAAAGTGCTCCATTACCTTGCCACCTGGGGCTGATTCACCAAAGGTTGTCATGCCAATCACTCTCCCATCAAGCCCAACATATTTATACCAATAATCTGCATGGCCTGCCTCTACCGCTACCCGAATTCTTAGAGTAGGAGGCAAGACTGCATCACGATAAGTTGATTCTTGTGCAGAAAAAATTTCAGCGCAAGGCATTGATACAATTCGGACATTAATGCCTTTCTCAGATAATAGGACCGCAGCATCAAGCGCCAAATCTATCTCCGAACCAGTTGCAATAATGACAGCATCTAAATTTCCTGAAGCCTCATGCAATATATAGCCCCCTCTAGATATATCAGATACCTGCTGCTTGCTGCGTAGTTGTGCAGTTAAATTTTGCCTGCTAAATACCAGAGCGCTCGGGCCATCGTTTCTCTCGAGGGCTCTCTTCCAGGATACTGCCGACTCTATGGTATCGCAAGGACGCCAGGTTTCTAAGTTAGGAGTTGATCGCAGGGCAGTTAATTGTTCTACCGGCTGATGTGTCGGACCATCCTCACCTAACCCTACAGAGTCGTGAGTATAGACGAAGATACTCTTTTGCTTCATTAGGGCCGCCATACGTACTGCATTCCTAGCGTATTCCATAAATATTAGGAACGTAGCGCCATAGGCAATAAATCCACCATGCAGTGTAATACCGTTCATCATGCCGCTCATGCCAAACTCACGCACACCATAAAACAAGTAATTTCCCGACGCATCGTCGCTACTAATACCTTTTGATCCAGACCAGAGGGTCAAGTTGGAGCCTGCCAAATCAGCAGAGCCTCCCAGCAATTCTGGCAGCAAGGGTCCATAGGCATTCAAACAATTCTGCGATGCCTTTCGAGATGCAATATTTTCCATCTTTTCTTGGCACTGAGTAATGTAAACATTCGCCTTCTCATTAAAATCTTTAGGTAAACCTCCACTCAAACGACGTTCAAGCTCTATAGCAAGCTCAGGATAGGCATTACGATAACTGCTTAATTTTTTATTCCATTCCGACTGAGAGGCCACACCTTTTTTAACTGCATTCCATCGCGTGTACATGTCTACCGGAATCTCAAACGGACCAAATTGCCAATTCAGCTGCTTACGAGCTAGCTCGATTTCCTCGGCGCCTAGTGGTGCGCCGTGGCAGTCTTCCTTGCCTTGTTTGTTGGGAGAACCAAAACCAATAATAGTTTTACAGCATATTAAGGTGGGTTGATTTTTTTGCATGCGAGCTTCTTCAATAGCCACCTTTATAGCATCAGCATCATGCCCATCAACATGAGGAATTACCTGCCAACCATATGCCTCAAAGCGAGCCGGCGTGTCATCTGTAAACCATCCTTCAACTTCGCCATCAATGGATATGCCGTTATCGTCATAAAAGGCGATTAATTTACCCAATTTTTGGGTGCCAGCAAAAGAAGACACTTCATGTGAAATTCCCTCCATAAGACAGCCATCACCCAAGAAGCAATATGTGTAATGATCTACAATCTCATGCCCTTCTCTGTTGAACTGAGCGGCTAAAACTTTCTCAGCTAACGCCATCCCTACAGCATTACTCAATCCTTGCCCAAGCGGACCTGTTGTTGTCTCTATACCTGGCGTATATCCATACTCTGGGTGCCCAGGTGTTTTTGAATGTAGCTGACGAAAACTCTTTAAATCTTCTATGGACAGATCGTAGCCGCTTAAATGCAACAATGAATACAGCAACATAGAACCATGTCCATTAGATAACACAAAACGGTCACGATCAGCCCAAGACGGATCTGCAGGATTGTGATTCACATAGTCATTCCATAGCACCTCAGCGATATCTGCCATCCCCATGGGGGCCCCAGGATGCCCGCTATTGGCCTTCTGGACAGCATCCATACTAAGTGAGCGAATTGCATTGGCAAGATCACGTCTAGAAAACATTTAAAGACTCCTACTTAAATAAATCATTGAGGCATTCAAAAAAACGGGGTGACATTCTCTCCTACCAAGAGGATCCCGTAAACATTCTAATTATATACTTTAATCTATATCAATATTTTTTGATATAGATATAGATTTGTGATAAAATGGCCGCAAATGATAAACACTATTCAACAAATAAACGACTCTTATCTCAACCAAACAGCCTTGAATACAACTGCCTTGGCAGTTTTCTTCAAGGCTGCTGGAGAACCACTTCGCTTAGACATTCTCAGAGTCCTGCAACATAATGCCTATGGGGTCCTTGAGCTCAGCGAGCTCTTTGAGGTAAAGCAATCTGGTATGAGTCATCATTTAAAGGTGCTTGCTAATGCCGGCCTTGTTGTTACACGCAGAGAAGGCAACACAATATTTTATAGGCGATCTCCGCTACCTGCAAGGCTAGCTATGCAAGAACTGTATCGTGGTCTTTTTGCAACTATTGACTTGATTGAGGTATGTTCTGACCTAGCACAACGAATTCAAATTATAAACCTTGAGCGTACTCGAGCTTCACGGGAATTTTTTGAGCAGAATGCTAGTCAGTTTCATGCAAATCAGGACCTAATTGCCAGCTATGCACAATATGGCCAAACAGTAACTGAGTTTTTGGATTCGACGTCCACAAAAAAGGGGCAAGTTCTTGAAGTGGGGCCAGGAGAAGGGGCTTTTCTTTCAGGCCTTTCGAAACGATTTGATCGGGTAATTGCTCTCGATACATCAAAAGAAATGCTTGTGCTGTCTCAAAAAAAAATCCAAGACCAAAAATTAGCTAATGTAGAGCTAATCCATGGCGACACTCGGCTAGCCTTAGAAGAAGAACTGGTGGTTGATTGCATCACTCTAAATATGGTGCTTCATCATGCACCGGACCCAGCGGCTATCTTCAATGATTTGGCTAGACTACTTAAAAAAAATGGTGTCTTACTAGTTACAGAACTCTGTCGTCACGACCAAACTTGGGCGTATGAATCATGCGGCGATCTATGGCTTGGCTTTGAACCCAATGACTTAAGCGGTTGGGCTGACGCTGCGGGGTTAACTGAAGGAGAGAGCCTTTATCTCGCTCAGCGCAATGGTTTTCAAATACAGCTGCGGCAATTTTTTAAAAAAACTAAGTGACTGTTTGTCACAACAGGAAAAATATATATGTCTAATTACAGTCTTTTTACTTCGGAATCTGTTTCCGAAGGACACCCAGACAAAATGGCTGATCAAATTTCTGACGCGATCCTAGACGCTATTCTTAAAGATGATCCTAATTCTCGGGTTGCCGCAGAAACAATGGTCAAAACAGGTATGGTTGTCATTGCTGGGGAAGTAAGGACAAACACCTATGTCGATTTGGAGGATATTGTCCGCAACGTCATTACAGGCATTGGCTACACAAGCTCTGATATAGGTTTTGATGGTGCCTCATGTGCAGTAATTAATGCCATCGGCAAACAGTCTAATGACATTGCTATAGGCGTAGATGAAGGCGAAGGAAAAGAGCTAGGAGCCGGAGATCAAGGTTTGATGTTCGGCTATGCAACCAATGAAACAAAAGTCCTGATGCCGGCGCCCATTTACTATGCGCACCGGCTAGTAGAGCGACAAGCCCAATTGCGGAAAAATGGTGCGCTAGCATGGTTGCGTCCTGATGCCAAAAGCCAGATAACCTTGCGCTATGACAATGGCGTGCCTGTTGCAGTAGATGCTGTTGTACTTTCCACTCAACATGCTCCTAATATCTCGCTATCGGACCTTCGAGAAGCCGTGCTTGAAGAAATCATTAAGCCGGTTATTCCGGAAGAATGGCTTCACAAAGACACCCGGTATCACATCAACCCCACGGGACAGTTCATTATTGGTGGCCCTATGGGGGATTGTGGGCTCACCGGTCGAAAAATTATTGTTGACACCTATGGCGGAATGGCCCGCCATGGTGGTGGAGCATTTTCAGGAAAAGACCCATCCAAGGTTGATAGATCTGCAGCCTATGCTGCGCGCTATGTGGCAAAAAATATTGTGGCAGCAGGCATTGCTGACCGTTGCGAGATACAAGTTTCCTATGCAATTGGTGTTGCAGAGCCGACCTCCATCAGCATCAATACCTTTAATACAGGAAAACTTGGTGATGACGATATTGTACGCTTGGTGCGAGAAAATTTTGATCTTCGCCCACAGGGCGTCATTGACATGCTGGATCTAAAACGACCTATTTACCAAGCTACCTCAGCCTATGGGCACTTTGGCAGAGAGGAAGAGAACTTCACGTGGGAGCTGACCAATAAAACTGATGCTCTAAAAGTCTCCTTATAAGAGATTATTTTACTAAAATTCAAATTAATATCGAAAGGAACAGAAAATGAACAATATGATTATTAACAATGGCTACAAAGTCGCAGATATTACTCTAGCAGATTATGGCCGCAAAGAAATTGCCATAGCAGAAACAGAAATGCCTGCATTAATGGCTCTCAGGGAAAAATATCATGCAGCGCAACCCCTCCAGGGAGCGAAGATTCTCGGCTGTATTCATATGACCATCCAAACAGCTGTATTAATCGAAACGCTCGAAGCTTTAGGAGCTGAAGTGCGCTGGACGTCTTGTAACATTTTCTCAACACAAGATCATGCAGCAGCTGCAATTGCTGCAAATGGCACGGCTGTCTTTGCTTGGAAGGGTGAAACTGAAGAAGAATACGAGTGGTGTCTTGAGCAGCAAATCCTGAAAGATGGGGAGCCTTGGGATGCAAATATGATTCTTGATGACGGCGGTGATTTAACAGGACTGCTTCATGAAAAATATCCGCAAGTGTTAGAACACGTTCATGGAGTCACAGAAGAAACAACAACTGGCGTGCATCGTCTTCATGAAATGCTCAACAATGGCGAGCTAAAGATACCTGCCATTAACGTAAATGATTCTGTTACAAAATCCAAGAATGATAACAAATATGGTTGTCGCCACAGTCTCAGTGATGCTCTTAAGCGTGCAACTGATCACTTGCTTTCAGGGAAAAAGGCGCTCGTTATCGGCTATGGTGATGTTGGCAAGGGCTCTGCACAATCATTACGTCAAGAGGGCATGATTGTAAAAGTCACTGAGATAGACCCAATTTGTGCGATGCAGGCCTGCATGGATGGATTTGAAGTAGTATCCACCTATGTCGATGGTGATCCGTCTAACGGTGTAGACAGCGCCTTGCTAAGAACAACAGATTTATTAGTGACCGCCACTGGCAACTACAATGTTTGTGATGCAGACATCCTAAATAACCTAAAAGCAGGCTGCGTTGTATGCAACATTGGTCATTTTGATAATGAAATTGATACTGCTTATATGCGCAAAACCTGGAAATGGGTTGAAGTAAAAGCACAAGTTCATCAAGTTTTTAGAGACTCTGCAACAAACGACTACTTGCTGCTACTCTCCGAAGGAAGGCTGGTTAACCTAGGAAATGCCACCGGACATCCCAGTCGAATAATGGATGGATCATTTGCAAACCAAGTGTTAGCTCAAATGCATATTTACAAGCAAGCTTTTGCGCATCAAGATAATGTTACTAAAGCAAAATTATTGCGTGTAGAGGTGCTACCGAAAAAACTAGACGAAGAAGTGGCTATTGAGATGGTGAAAGGATTTAGCGGCACACTCACTCGCCTCAAAGCCTCGCAAGCTAAGTACATAAATGTGCCTATCGATGGTCCCTTCAAGGATGATAGCTACAAATATTAATTAGTAAATTTAACAACAATGCTGCTAACAATAACCCTGGTAAATTATGAACAATCATCATCTAAGCTTTGAGTTTTTCCCGCCTAAGACCCCCGAAGGAAAGGAGAAGCTTATCCATGTGCATCGCAAACTGAGTAGACTCCAGCCAGAGTTTTTCTCAGTGACCTATGGTGCCGGCGGTTCAACCAAAGAATTTACTAGGGATTTTGTATTGGCGATTCAGGCTGCAGGTTCCAGTGCAGTCCCTCATCTCTCTGTGTGTGCAGATGAAAAATCATCGTTACTCACACTGCTTCATGAATACAAAGATGCAGGAATCAAAAAAATTGTGGCGCTCCGAGGCGACCTGCCCTCCGGCATGGGTGGAATCAAGCAGCTTATTTATGCAAATGAACTTGTTTCTTTTGTCCGTGAGCATTTTGGCGACAGCTTTGAGCTTTTAGTTGCTGCTTACCCGGAGATTCACCCCGAAGCTGAAAGCTATGAAAAAGATATTTATTGGCTGAAAAAAAAATTTGAGGCTGGCGCCAGTCGTGGAATCACTCAGTATTTCTATAATCCTGACAGCTATGCTTATTTTATAGAACAATGCCAAAAAGTAGGCATTGAAGCTCCAATCATTCCTGGCATTATGCCCATTACTAATTACCATAATTTGATTAGATTTTCAGACAGCTGCGGTGCTGACATTCCACGCTGGATCAAAAAAAGACTCCATCAGTATGGTGATGATATCGACAGCATCAGAGATTTTGGGTTAGACATTGTAACCAGCCTCTGCGAGAACCTGCTTTCAAATGGGGCTCCCGGTCTGCACTTCTATACAATGAACCAAGCAGATGTGAGTCTCTCTTTATGCAAAAGACTGGGTTTTCTTGACGCTGATGCGAAACACTAGAGTTTTCACAAACCAAGCCCTCTCGTCCGGACTAGAGATAACCCTTGATGATGTGACCTCCAAACACCTGGGAACCGTTTTAAGGTTAACTACGGGAGATCCGGTCATATTATTTAATGGTCAAGGCGGAGAATTTAAAGCAACCATCAGAGGATCTAGCAAGAAAAAAGTGACTGTGCTTATTGGTGACTACCTGGAGATCAACCGAGAGTCGCCATTACATATTCATTTGGGTGTTGGTCTTTCGCGTGGCGATCGCATGGACTGGGTCATACAAAAAGCCACTGAAGTTGGAGTTACTGAAATAACGCCACTGATTACTCAAAGAACAGAAGTAAAGTTGGTCGAAAATAGAATACAAAATAAGTTATTTCACTGGCAAAAAATTTGCATTAGCGCTTGTGAGCAATCCTATAGAACTAAAATTCCTCAAATACATTTACCGATAAAAATGAACCAGTGGATTGCTGACGACAAATCAGAAAAGAAACTGGTGCTTCATCATCGTGGAGAAAATACCCTCTCGGCCATCAAAGAAGAAAAGATTTCGAGTATTTCTCTTTTGGTGGGGCCTGAAGGCGGCCTTACCGAGGAAGAAATCCAAGCATCTACACATAAAAACTTTGAACAACTAACACTTGGGCCAAGAGTTTTACGTACAGAAACGGCCCCGGTTGCTGCAATCAGCATCATTCAATCCATATGGGGCGACTTTGCTTAGAAGTCAAACTACGAGGGCATAAAAAAAGAGTCGAAGATATGCTCTTGACCCTTTTCCTACAAAAAATTTTATCTAACCAAAAAAATTAATGCTTCTTTTCTTTCTCTAGGGCTTCTTTGGCTTTTTTGCCTGCCTGCTTTTCTTTGTACATCGCGTCAAAGTTGATGGGTGCAAGCATCATCGGAGGATATCCAGCCTTAAGTAGCACAGTATCTAGTGTCTCCCTAAGATAAGGGAATATAATTAAAGGGCAAGCAGAGTGAAGCGCCTCATCCAAACGTTCGTCTGAAAAACCGCTAATCAAAAACAGTGCCGCCTGATCAACTTCGTGAGTAAAAGCTACAATATTTTCGTTTGTTGCTGTCACCTTAACAGTGACGATGACCTCGTAGCGCCCGTCACTATCTATAGCTGTGTTTGTAATATTAAGATCTAACGTAGTTTCCGGCTTCCAGTCAGTGCCAAAAACACTTGCTGAATTAGGGGACGTAAATAGATTTTTTTTCAAATAAATTTTTTGCATCGAAAAATGCGGTTGATTAGTCTCTTCTGACATTTCTTTTTCCTTGATTTTCTTATGGTCTGATTGCGACCCAAATGATTGTCCAGAGATGAGGTGGAAGTTCGTACCTGGCCATCAAAAAGTCGCTGAAAATACAACTCAGTTGCCTTATGAGTATTTGGAAACTATTGCATCCATGACTGAATAGATTTTTATAAGCTTCAGACTCACATTGAGATAAAGTATTTTAAACCGAAAATAAATAAGTCCCA
>CAWURY010000024.1:0-39777 GCA_963925605.1 uncultured Porticoccus sp.
CGAATCAGAGTTTGGTCCCTATCTTTTTGCTCCATGTCTCCATGTAAAGCCACCGAACTAAATCCAAAGCATGCAAGCTGATCAGCAATCTCTTGGGTTTCTTTTTTAGTCTCACAAAAGACGATAGCTGATTCTGGGCGATTTTCAAGAAGCAACAGTCGCAATGCCGTCAACCGATGCACTTCATCATTTATTTTATAGAAATGCTGCTTGATGGTACTTTTTTCTTCGGAAGTTGCGATTCGCACGACAACTGGGTTGGTCATGATGCGCGAGGAAATAGATTGAATTTCATCTGGATATGTAGCACTAAAAAGCAAGGTTTGACGTTTTTTTGGGATTTGATCGATTATAGCATCAAGTGAGGGCTGGAAACCCATATCCAGCATACGGTCAGCTTCATCAAGCACCAGCATGGTTACGCTATTCAGACTTAGAGTGGTCTTATTTAAATGCTCAAGTATTCGTCCTGGCGTGCCAACAATAATGTGAGCCCCATGCTCCAGGGAGCCAACCTGAGGGCCAAATGGTGTCCCGCCACAGAGGGTTAAAACTTTAATATTATGAATCGTGCGCGCAAGTTTCCGTATTTCATTGGCAACCTGATCTGCCAGTTCACGAGTCGGACAAAGGACTATTGATTGTATACGAAAATTTTTTACATCAAGCCTACTTAAAAGACCTAATGAAAATGCAGCTGTTTTTCCTGAACCAGTAATCCCCTGTCCAATAAGATCCAAGCCTTTTAAGATATCAGGCAAGCTTTTAGCTTGTATAGGCGTCATTTTAACATAACCCAAAGAAGAGATATTTTTAATTAAATCTTCATTTAAGCCAAGAGAGAGGAAGCTTGTATCACTCAAGGTATTGTTCCATTAATTGTAATTGGCATCCAACACTCGATCAACTGATGAACCCATGAAGGTTAAAACTATTATAAAAACAGCCAGGATACTGCTAGTAAAAAAAAATCCCAGCGATTAAAAACTCGCTGGGATTCAATATTTTCTATGCTAAAAGAATTACTCTTCCTGTGAAAGAAGCCACATAGTGTGCTCTACACTGCCTTCCTCGATGCCTTCTGGTATTGCACGCAACAAAGGATTTTCTACAACGCCTTCGAGCTCTCTATTTTTCATCACTTCACCTTTTTCGTTAACGTACTCGCCAGGCTGCAAGTTTTTTGAAATAGCGAATGCTGGAGCTGGTGCAGTTGAAGGATCAGATGAGCTACCGAATTTTTCGGTGTTAAACTTGCTGATATTATCATTCATTTCTTCTGGTGCATCTACTTCTAGTGCAGTTATGTCTGTTGACTTCTCAGCACATGCGGCTAGACCTAAAACTAGCGCAGACACGCCAAGTAACTTAATAAAATTCATACTCGTATTCCTCTCAAAAAATCCAGTTCAAAAATAAACCAAAATAATCATAAAGTGAAAATTTTAACTTTGTTAACTCAAAAACCCACAATGACTTTATACAGTCTTAGTAATTTTAAATCACTGTTTATAGCAGTCGGATGCCGATTTTAATGACCTTTATCCAATAAATCTATAGGCAGAAGACACTTAATATCAAAATTTTAACTAATTTTGCTAAAAATTTTAAAAAACTACTATATATCGATATTTTATAAAATTGTCGTTTGAATTTTTTATGAGCCTTAAAGTCTTAAGCGCTCTTAACTCCTGTGCCCTTTAGTCCGCAGTATCCGTTAGGATTTTTCGCTAGATATTGTTGATGATACTTTTCTGCATAATAAAAAATCTTGCCTGATAATATCTCTGTCGTTATAACCGGATACCCTGACTGCTCTAAGTTTTTCTGATAAGTATCTTTACTGCTTAATGCTAAATCCAGCTGCTCGTTTGTGTAACAATAAATCACAGAACGGTACTGTGTTCCTTGGTCATTTCCTTGTCGCATACCTTCGGTAGGATTATGCGATTCCCAAAAAATACTTAACACCTCTTGCAATGTTATCTGCGCGAGATCAAATACAACTTTTACTACTTCTGTATGTCCAGTTAAACCAGAGCAAACCTCTTCATAGGTTGGATTTTCAGTATAACCGCCGGCATACCCTACGGCTGTAGTATATACTCCCGGCTGAACCCAGAACCTTCTTTCGGCTCCCCAAAAGCAACCTAAGCCTAAGATAATCTCGTGTAAGTCACATGGGAAAGGTGGAGTCAAGGTACGCCCATGAACACAATGAGTATAATCAATGATTTCCTTCTGACTTCGCCCCAGCAGTGCATTTTCTGCATCAATCATTGCGCTTTTAACTGAATCACCAGACATACTCAACCTCACCCCATCCAACACCTGTAAGAAAAAAATTAGTTTCTTGCTCACTCTTCTGTGCTAATTTACCCTACATTAACAAATAACCACAGCTTGATGTAATCACACAGAGAAGGTTTTGATGATTGAATTATATACTGCCGCGACCCCCAATGGGCACAAAATCAGCATTGCGCTAGAAGAACTTGGGCTCACCTATAACCTTAACGAATTGAACTTGAGTAAGAATCAACAAAAAGAACCTAAATATCTGAAGCTTAATCCAAATGGTAGGATTCCGACTATTGTTGACCATGATAATAATAACTTCACAGTCTTTGAATCCGGAGCTATTCTAATTTATTTGGCTGAAAAAACAGGTCGGCTGCTACCTAAAGATCCTGATGAAAGATCGCGTGTTTTGCAATGGCTGATGTTTCAAATGGGCGGCATAGGGCCAATGATGGGGCAGGCAAATGTATTTTTTCGATATTGGCACGAAATCTACCAGCCTGCTATTGATCGCTATCAAAATGAAGTGAAGCGTTTATTTGGAGTATTGGATACCCACCTAAAGGGACGAGAATATCTTTCAGCAGAGTTAAGCATAGCTGATATTTCAAGCTGGCCATGGGTCAGAATTCATGAGTGGTCTGGAGTTGAAATAGAAGACTTCCCTAATCTATCTTCTTGGGTTAGCCGGCTTGGCGAACGGCCTGCTTTCATGAAAGGAATTAATAGCCCGCCTGCTGAGTACGAAGAAGATGCTAAAAAAGATGATTTTGTCAAAGGTGCACAAAATATGCTCATAAAATGATTAGCATATTTTGTGAACCAAACCTACAGCGCATTCAATCCCTGCAAGAGATCTTCTTTAAGGTCCTCAATATCTTCTAACCCAACAGCTACACGAATAAGATTATCTGTGATTCCTGCCTCTTCTTTTTGTTCTAGGCTCAAGCGTCCATGGGTCGTTGTAGCTGGATGAACTATCGTTGTTTTTGTATCTCCAAGATTAGCAGTCAACGACATTAATTTTACACTATCGATGGCCCTCCATGCCTCCTTTCTGCCCCCTTTAATCTTAAATGATAAGACGCCACCAAAAGCGGTCTGTTGCTTACAAGCCAATTTATGACCTGGGTGGCTTTCAAGGCCTGTATAAAAAACCTCTTCTACTTTTGGTTGACCTTGAAGCCAAAGCGCTAATTCCATAGCGCTACTTGAGTGAGCATGCATTCGTAGCTTCAGAGTTTCCAGCCCTTTAAGAAATACCCATGCATTAAATGGGCTCATGGTAGGGCCTGCTGTTCGGATAAAAGTTAAAACCTGATCTATAAGTTCTTTATTGCCGGCAACTATACCGCCGAGACAGCGGCCTTGGCCATCTAAATATTTTGTAGCTGAGTGGATAACTAAATCAGCACCAAGCTTTAGCGGCTGCTGTAATGCAGGAGTACAAAAACAGTTATCTACCACTAATAATGCATGATTTTTTCGGGCAATAGTGGCAACTGATTCTATATCAGCCACATCGCACAATGGATTTGAGGGTGTTTCTAGATAGAGCATCCTAGTTTGTGGTCGCATGGCTTGCTGCCACTGACCAGGATCGGTAAGCGAAACAAAAGTTGTTTCTATCCCGAAGCGGGATAAGTATTTGTCCAGCAAAACAGTGGTTGTCCCAAAAACACTGCGAGAACACACGATATGGTCACCTGCTTTAAGAAAGGTCATGCATGTGCTTAAAATAGCCGCCATACCAGAAGAAGTAGCGACTGCTCTCTCAGCGCACTCTAGTGCAGCAATTCTTTTTTCAAGAATGCCCACTGTTGGATTTGTATACCGCGAATAAACATTTCCTGGTTGTTCACCAGAAAATCTAGCAGCAGCTTCAGCTGAATCCCCAAAGACGTAACTAGAAGTTAGGAACAGGGGTTCTCCGTGCTCGCCTTCATGCGTCCTCGTATGACCAGCCCTGATAGCTAGTGTGTTAAACTTAAAATCGGAAAGAGGATCATTAACATCATCTATATTCATCTATTTTTCTTCCAAAATTAGTCAACCTGCCATTTTATGCAAGACCAATGTAATTAAAATTCTACTATGCATCTATGCCTGCATTATGCAAACCAATAGACTGATTAAGCCCTGTTTCGTTTTCATTTGAGCCATTTTTTGCTGAATCATTTCTTTCGAGATCTAATTTTTGAAGATAAATATCACTGATATCTCCAGTAACATAATGCCCATCAAATACCGCGCAATCAAATTTTTTGATGCCTGGGTTACCCTCTTTGACGCTATCCACCAGATCATTTAGATCTTGATATACCAAAAAATCAGCTCCGATAAGAAAGGCAACTTCTTCTGCATTTCGATTATGAGCTATCAATTCTTGTGCGGACGGCATATCAATACCGTAGACATTTGGATAGCGGACGGGGGGGGCTGACGATGCCATATAAACCTTACTGGCGCCAGCATCCCTTGCCATTTGTATAATTTCTCTTGATGTTGTTCCGCGAACAATAGAGTCATCAACCAGTAATACATTTTTACCCTCAAACTCAACCTTCACAGGATTTAGCTTCTGGCGAACAGACCTCTTTCTCTCTTTTTGTCCCGGCATAATAAAGGTTCGGCCAATATAACGGTTTTTCATAAAGCCTTCACGAAACTTTATCCCTAGCTCTTCAGCAATTGCTTGAGCAGAAACACGACTTGTATCTGGGATTGGAATAATTACATCAATATCTTTATATATAGATAATTTTTTTATCTTCTGCGCAAGCTTCTTGCCCATCCTCAACCGAGCCTGATAGACAGATATTTTATCAATAACCGAATCAGGTCGAGCGAAGTAAACATGTTCAAAAATACATGGGTTAAGTTGAGGATTTTTAACACATTGCTTTAAATGCAACCCCCCTTCCTGGTCAATATATAAAGCTTCCCCGGGATCCAGATCTCGAACAACGGTATAACCCAGAACATCCATGGCCACACTTTCGGATGCGACCATATATTCTATTCCTGTGTTTGTTTCGCGCTGGCCGTAAACAAGAGGGCGTATGCCATGAGGATCCCTAAAAGCCACCATGCCGTAATTGGCTATCATTCCTACCACTGCATAGGCACCCTTACATCGCCTATGAACGCGCCCAACAGCATCAAAAATATCCTCCGTCGAGGGTTTGGTCATTTCCTGTGCACGCAGTTCATGGGCAAACACATTAAGCAAGGCCTCAGAGTCAGAGTCAGTGTTAATGTGGCGCAGATCAGTACTGAAGAGTAATGCCATTAATTCATCTGTATTGGTCAAATTGCCATTATGGGCCATACAAATTCCATACGGAGAATTTACATAGAAGGGTTGCGCAAGTGCTGCGCTGGAGCTGCCAGCTGTTGGATAGCGGACATGGCCAATACCGATGTTGCCTTGCAGTTCATTCATATGACGGGAGTGAAAGACATCTTTCACTAGCCCGACACCTTTTCTTTGATTGAATCGACCATTATGGCAAGTCATTATCCCTGCAGCATCTTGGCCGCGATGCTGCAACATGGTTAAAGCATCGTAGAGCTTCAGCTTTACGTCTGTTTTTCCATAAATTCCGACAATTCCACACATGAATTTTTTGACCTCTTTCTGCAGATGTTAGTCAGTCTACTTTAGTTTACTTAAAACAGATTTTTTAGAAAATTTAAAGCGAACGATCCTGTTTCTTGGGCCCAGTCTTGATGGGGGACCAGGTACGGAATAAAAGTTGATTCAATCCACCACTGCGCATGCGTTGCAGGAAAAATTTTTGGGGTTAAGGTTAAAAATACCATGATAATAATCAGAGCACGTGCAACCCCAAAGATTATACCTAGCAATCTATCGGTACCAGATAAACCTGAAACCTGAACTAATTTTCCCAGCAAGTAGTTTACAAGGCTTCCCGTTAGCAGGCAGACAAGAAACAAGATAACCCAAGCAACTAAAGTTCTTAGAAACGGAGTATCGATCAAGCTTACCATCAACACGGCAAGATCATCATGAAATATAGATGCAATAATTGCAGCTAACACCCATACAACAAGAGATACAACCTCTTTTACAGCGCCCCTGATTGCACTGATGATTGCAGAAATACTTGTTAATCCCAAAATTATCCAGTCAGCTGAATTCATGATTTAGGCGCCATATTGTAATACATAAATAAGGGTAATATTTTCAACAAAAAAGAATTGTAGCAGAGCTCTCGCAGAAGTTCAGGGCTCAAAATGCATTAAACGGGAATTAAAACCATATTTTTCATCTAAGGCAGTTTTATCGTTAATCAGCGTTTGCTTTATAATTTTTGGTCCTACAAAAACACGGGTGACAACGGTCTTACTATCTTTCAAGTCTCTAATAAAAGATTGGTACCCATCAGCTAGAAGTTTTTCAGAGAGGGCTATCGCCGATTTTTTTTCCGGGAAGCTACCGACTTGTAATACCCAAGCCGCAGGAATTCCTTCAGGTGACAGTGATGGGGTCTTGTCGTCAAGAGAGTTTCCTGGTTGATTTGGCTCACCTCGTGGCTGGAATATTTTTTCATCGGATTTCGCCGAAATGATATTCTTGGGCCTAACGGGCATTGAAACAAGAGCTCTAATACTAGGGGCTGGAGGGATCGCAGAGGCTTCATCTACTTTTTTAGACATAAAGCCTTCAATAAACAATGGTACAAAAATAACTGCTAAAGCAGTCAATGCAACGGCATACATTATTGTTAATTTTACGGCGACTCTCATAAATAATACCCCAAGTGCATAGTAACTTAAAAAACCCAAACTAATTCATATTCCTTAACCAATTAAGAACAGGGCCGACAACAAAAAAAGAACCGAAAACAACTACTGTGTCTCCAGGCTTTGCATTACCTAGAGCCTCAGCAATAGTTTTTTCTGAAGAGTGACGCTCAAAAACTTCAATTTTTTCTGAAAAAATAGCAAAACTATCTGCCAATTTAGGATAATTGCTATGTATTTGTTCGCAAATCACCGCTTGCAAGTTACCCTCATATATAGAAGCAATGTCAGAAGCCGTCGAAGCTCTAGAGTTCCCAGGTATATCGCAAAAGTACCAAGTACCAACTATCGGCATCATTGGCTTTAAGATACCTAAGATGTCTTTGTCTGACATCATTCCTGCTATCGCTATAATCTGGCCTTTTTCTGAATGTATTAATCGTTTAGCCAGCAACTCTGATGCTTGTGGGTTATGTGATACGTCTAAAATAACGCTTACGCCATCTACACATAACCTCTGGTAGCGTCCATCTAGCCGCACAAGATTCAGAGCCTCTTCGAGAAGGATTGAACTTAAATCTGGATCTAAAAGTACTGCGGCTTGCAGGCCGCATGCCACGCTGGCAGCTGGAAGAAATTTAGGTGTCAGTACACCAAATTTCTCAAAAGAGAAATCTTGCCCGTTTATTAAAAGTTCCGCCCCCAAGCTGCTAGCAACATCCAGAACTCCTTGAACAGGCTGAATATCACCATAAATCAGAGGGACTCCTTTCCTTCCTATTCCGGCTTTTTCAGCCCCTATGCCGTTAAGGTCATGGCCAAGCCAGTCTTGATGATCCAGTGCAATACTAGTGATGATTGACATGCAAGGATCCATGAGATTGACTGCATCCAACCTCCCCCCAAGCCCAACCTCAAGTATTGCAAAATCTAACTCTTCAGAAGCCATAATCAGCAATGCTGCTAAAGTGGAGAATTCGAAATAACTTAAACTAATGGAGCCTCTTGCGAGCTCTATTGCTTCAAATGCGAAGCAAATTTCTGCATCAGTTGCATGGCGGCCGTTAATAGTTATTCGTTCGTTATAACTGATTAGGTGCGGTGAAGTATATGTACCGACCGTATAGCCGGCAGTTCTAAAAATACTATCAAGGATAGCAACGCAAGAGCCTTTACCATTGGTGCCGCCAACCATAATAATTTTTTTAGCGATGCTGAGATATTTAGGGGTAACCTTGGGGCTGTTTCCGCAACGCGGATAACCTTCTTTTTTGATATTTAGATTAGCTAATTCATCTATTTTGGAAGATGAAAAGCCAAGTTTTAGTGCAACTCGACCTATACGATCTAATCCAAACTCAATTTCTGTTGGATGACTTACCTCTAGAAAACTTAACCACTCAGATAGAGTTTTTTGCGGCATTTGCACTATCACTTGTAATTGCGTATGCAAGCTTAGCAAGCAAAGAAGCAAGTACATCTCGCATACTATGTCTGGATATTATCAGATCAATTGCACCGTGTTCGAGTAAAAATTCTGCGCGCTGGAATCCTTTCGGTAGCTTCTGGCGAATAGTTTGTTCAATGATATTGGGCCCAGCAAAACCAGCTCTAGCATTTGGCTCCGCCACATTAATATCGCCAAGTAGCGCAAGACTTGCCGAAACACCACCATAAACTGGATCTGTCATAACAGAGATATATGGAACTCCATTACTTTTGAGCTTCTCTATTACAGCACTAGTTTTTGCCATTTGCATAAGAGAAATTAAGGCTTCCTGCATCCGCGCGCCACCAGTTGCAGAAAAACAAACCACTGGAATTTTATTTTCAAGAGCTAGATGAGCAGCACGAGTAAATCGTTCTCCAACCACATAACCCATAGATCCACCATGAAATGAAAACTCAAAAGCCATAGCCACAATAGGCATACCTTTTAATGTCCCCTTCATTGCAATCAAAGCGTCGTCCTCGCCTGTGGATCTCTGCGATTCAGCGATTCTGTCTTTATACTTTTTGGTATCTTTAAATTTAAGCCTATCGATAGGCTGGACCTCGGTTGCTAGCTCCTGTCGACCTTCTTTGTCTAAAAATATGTCTAGTCTGCGCCTTGCGCTTATCCTAAGATGATGCTCACACTTAGGGCAAACTTCTAGATTTTTTTCAAGCTCTGGACGATACAAAGGGGCGCTACATTTTGGGCATTTTGTCCATATTCCCTCAGGGACGTTTTGGGTTCGATCCTTTGCTTGGGTATCAGGACCTTTCGGGCGAATTTTTTCCAACCAGCTCATAATATTTCTCGTTTAATCATTGGCGCGCAAGCCTAATTGCTACTTATCAAGAGCGCCTCGTATATCTTTAATAACAACTGAAACTGTTTCAGCATACGCCAAGGGGTTAGCTTCCCCCAATTTTGCAAGATCAGCAATTTTGTTCACTATAGCGCTGCCTACCACCACACCATCAGACACGTTTGCCACTGCCCTTGCAGTTGGCCCATCTTTGATGCCAAATCCTACACAAATTGGGAGACTGGTTAGTGCTCTGATGCTGCTGACATGCTCTTTTACAGAATCAAGATCTAAGTTGGCAGCTCCAGTAACACCATTTAATGAAACATAGTAAATAAAACCCCCGGCCATAGCGGCTACTTTCTTTTGTCTTATCTGGCTGCTTGTGGGTGCCAAAAGAAATATATTCTCTATATTCGACGCCTTTAGCTGCTCATTGAATACTTTCGCCTCTTCTGGTGGAAGATCGACTGTAAGGACTCCATCTACCCCAGAAACAACCATACGTTCTATGAATTTTTCATATCCCATTCTTTCAATCGGGTTCGTGTAACCCATCAATATCACCGGAGTGTTGGCGTTAGTTTCTCGAAACTTTTTTACCAAAATTAAGGCCTCATCAAGACTGCTGCCATTTTCTAGCGCCCGCTCATGGGCACGTTGAATTACTGGACCCTCCGCTGTTGGATCTGAAAAAGGAACCCCAATCTCGATGATATCACTTCCGCTGTCAACCAAAGCATGCATGACGGGAAGCGTCACATCTTTTGCAGGGTCACCTAACACAACATAAGAAATAAGAGCCTTCTTCTTTTTTTGATGAAGATTCTCAAAACATTTATTAATTCTGTTCACAAACAGCGTTTCCTATTTCAGCTATTGATTTTATTGAGTGTGAGACTAGCCCAATGCAGTAGACACAAGTTTACAATGAAATGCCATCAATCTCTGCAACTGTGAGTATGTCTTTGTCACCCCGACCAGAAAGGTTAATGATAATAGTTTGATCTGAGTCCATTGTTTTTGCTAGCTTTTCTGCATATGCAATTGCATGGCTGGTTTCAAGAGCAGGAATAATCCCTTCTATTTGAGTTAGGGTGTGAAAAGCAGCCATAGCCTCATCATCGTTAATAGTAACGTAGTTCACTCGACCAAGATCTTTTAACCAAGAGTGTTCGGGGCCGACACCAGGGTAATCCAAGCCAGCTGATATTGAGTGAGTTCCAATGATTTGTCCATTTTCATCTTCCATGAGATACGTGCGATTTCCATGGAGAACACCAGGAATACCATCATTTAATGGTGCAGCATGTTTTCCTGAGGCCAACCCAAATCCTCCAGCCTCAACGCCATACATAGCAACAGACTCATCTTTAAGAAAAGGGTGAAATAAGCCAATTGCATTTGAGCCACCACCAACACAGGCAACCAGAGCATCTGGGAGCTTTCCCGTTTGAACCAATGATTGCTGACGAGCTTCACGCCCCATGACAGACTGAAAATTACGAACGATCTCTGGATATGGATGCGGCCCGCAGCAGGTACCTATGATGTAAAAAGTATCGTCTACATTACTAACCCAATCCCTTAAGGCTTCATTAAGCGCATCTTTCAACGTTTTTGATCCAGAAGTAACAGGAACTACTGTGGCCCCAAGTAGCTTCATGCGATAAACATTAAGTGATTGACGGCGAATATCCTCCTCGCCCATAAAGATATGGCATTCCAACCCCAGTCTAGCCGCTACAGTCGCAGTAGCAACGCCATGCTGCCCTGCCCCGGTCTCTGCAATTATTCGTTTTTTCCCTGTGTGTTTAGCTAACAAAGCCTGACCAATAGCACTATTTATCTTATGCGCACCAGTATGATTGAGATCCTCTCTTTTTAAGAAAAGCTGAGCCCCTCCGGTCTTTTTGGTCCATCGTTCTGCAAAATAAAGAGGGGAAGGCCTTCCAACATAATGCGCTAGATCATAGTCAATTTGCGCCTGAAACTCAGGGTCATCTTTTAGTCTTTCATACAAAGATGTAAGCTGATCCAATGCGTAGATTAGTGTTTCAGAAACAAATCTGCCTCCGTAAGGTCCAAAATGGCCGCTCTCATCTGGGACCCGATCAAAATTGATACTCATTGCATACTTCTCCAAAAACATAATCTATGCGGATAAAACACTTAAACTTTAGAGCAACGATCAACAAATAGTTGAACTAATTTAGGAGACTTAATGCCAGGCGACACTTCCACGCCGCCACTTACATCTAGCGCATAAGGTTTTAGTGTCGAGATAGCCTTGTCAATATTATCTGGATTTAACCCGCCTGCAAGAATTATAGGGCGACCTCGAAGAGAAGCGAGACGACTCCAATCGAAAATTTTCCCTGTACCACCGTATTTATCCTTAGACCACGAGTCAAATAAAAATCCTCGAGCAGAAGGATATTCTGCAATTGATTTATTTGGACTTAAGTCATGATGCATTCGTATCGCTTTAATATAAGGCTTAGAGAATTGATTGCAATATACTTCATCTTCATCGCCATGAAACTGCAAAACATCCAATTCAACCGAACCAATTGTTTCTTTGACTTGTTCCACGGAGGCGTTAACAAAAAGCCCTACAACTGATACAAAGGGGCCAACAGCAGTAGCTATTACGGCTGCGGCCTCTATCTCTATAACTCTTGGGCTTTCAGAATAAAAAACAAGCCCTATAGCATCTACACCAAGATTAGCTGCCATAGTGGCATCTTCCAGCCGAGTTATTCCGCAGACTTTCACTCTAGTTCTATTCACAATAAACTCAATTCACAAGATTGATGAAATATCAAAGATTTATTGTAGCAAAAAGATATCCCCAAACCTATGATTTTAGAGAAAACCTATGCATGCTAAATACCGCTTTATGTCTAATTTTGAGATAGAATAATTTGAGGGCCTAAGTTAAATTTAGGAATCTTATATCTTGAGGGATAGCTCACCCCGCACAAGTACAATCCATTGCTAGGAGCGGTAGCAGAAGCCTTGGATCGATCACAATTTTCTAACAACTCCCCAATCCATTCAACCTCCTGCTCCTTCTTTCCGATAGAAATCAAGCTGCCTACTATGTTTCTAACCATATGATGAAGAAATGAATTGGCAATAATTTCAAAAACTACTAGCTGGGATTCTCTCCAAACCTTAACAGAATAAACGTTCCTAATGGGGGATAACGACTGACAGCCAGTAGCCCGAAAAGAAGTGAAGTTATGCTCGCCCAATAATTGTTGGGCGGCAGCCTCCATCAACCTTTCATTCAAATGAACTCTTTCCCATGTAATCAGACGGTGATACAAGGCAGAGCGATAAAACTGATTAGAGATAACATAGCGATATGTTCTTGCTGTTGCGCTAAAGCGAGCATGGAATTGAGCAGCTATTTCTTCAGCCCAATGAATACGAATACCCCTAGGTAAATTTGCATTTACCCCAAGAAGCCATTGTCGAGAAGATCTTTTTGCGCGGGTATCAAAATGTACAATTTGATTGGTTCCGTGTACGCCAGTGTCTGTTCGGCCAGCACAAATTACAACAATAGCCTCATTTCCTACAACTGAAAATGCTTTTTCAGCTTCAGCTTGCACGCTTGGACTATGATTTTGTCTTTGCCAGCCGCAGTAATCACTTCCATCATACTCAATGGCAGCTGCTATTCGTGTTACCCCGTCTGGCAAGCTCTCTCCATTTGGCACTTGGCAATTTGGTGTGTACACCCAAGCTTTATCTTTAATAGAGTTAATGTATTTGTATCCTGTTTTAGGAGAATATTTTAAAAAAATTAGAATCTAAGGCGTGTCTAATAATATTTTTAATATTCTGCGTAAAGGCTCTGCAGCTCCCCATAAAAGCTGGTCTCCAACAGTAAAAGCTGAAAGATAATCATTTCCCATATTCATTTTTCTTAATCGTCCAATGGGGATATGCAAGCTACCACTTACAGCGGCAGGAGTTAGCTCAGATAGCGTCGAATCGCGACTATTTGGAATGACTTTAACCCAGTCATTTGCGCTACTTAAAATATCCTCTATTTCATCAATTGGAGCATCTTTGGCAAGCTTAATTGTGAGTGCCTGACTATGGCTTCTCATCGCACCAATTCGAACACAGATACCATCGATTGGTATCAAAGTATTAGAAGAATACCCAAGAATTTTATTGGTTTCTGCCTGCCCTTTCCATTCTTCTCTGCTTTGACCGGTTTCAAGCTGAGCATCAATCCAGGGAAGAAGGCTGCCTGCTAGCGGCGCACCAAAGTTATGTATTGGAAAATTTTCACTAAGCATAATTTCAGACACCTTACGGTCAATCTCTAAAATCTCTGATGAAGAGTCCATAAGTTCAGACTGTACCGATTGATATATCCCCCCCATTTGGGCGATAAGTTCTCTCATATTTTTTGCGCCGGCACCTGAGGCTGCCTGATAAGTCATAGAAGAAGCCCACTCCACCAAGCCCTCTTTAAAAAGACCTCCAAGTGACATCAACATTAAACTAACAGTGCAATTGCCACCCACGAAGTCTCTGACTCCATGAGTGATGGCATTTTTTATTAAGCTTAAGTTTACTGGATCCAAAGCAATTGTTGCGCTTTCAGACATGCGCAAATTAGACGCTGCATCAACCCAATAGCCATCCCACCCAGCTTGCCGCAATAGAGCATGAACGGATTTTGTGTAATCGCTGCCCTGGCAGGTCACAATAATGTCTAACTTGGACAAAGACTTAATGTTATTTGCATCTTGTAGCGTAGATCCCCCTCCAATGATTGGACCCAAAGCTCCAAACTGAGAGGTGGTAAAAAAAATTGGTTCAATTTGAGAAAAATCGTCCTCTTGAAGCATTCTATCCATCAATACCGAGCCAACCATTCCACGCCAACCAACAAAACCTACTTTTTTCATTTGATTTCAACCGTTAAGAATTCTTTTGCCTAAGCAATTATGTTTTATGCATCAAAGACTACCTACAGCGCAGCAACTATCGCGTCACCCATACCTGAAGTACCCACCCTTATATTGCCCTTACTGTAAATATCCGGGGTACGCAGACCAGCATCCAAGACGTCACTTACTGCATTCTCAATAGCGTTTGCTGCTTCATTTTCACCAAAAGAGTAGCGCAACAGCATGGCGACAGACAAGATAGTTGCCAATGGATTGGCGATTCCTTGACCGGCAATATCTGGAGCAGATCCGTGACAAGGCTCATAGAGCCCTTTGCCATTCTTATCAAGTGATGCGGAAGGGAGCATTCCTATAGACCCTGTTAGCATTGCTGCAGCGTCAGACAGAATATCTCCAAACATGTTTCCTGTAACCATCACATCAAATTGCTTGGGTGCTTTCACTAACTGCATTGCTGCGTTATCTACGTACATATGAGAAAGAGCAACCTCAGGATAGTCGCTAGCAACCTCTTCCATAATTTCTCGCCAGAGCATTGATGCCTCAAGAACATTTGCTTTGTCTACCGAGCAAACACGCTTATCTCTAAGCATAGCAATATCAAAAGCTAAATTCCCGATACGGCGAATTTCAGACTCACAATATTTATATGTATTGAAGCCTTCTTTTTCTCCATTCTCTAGTATACGAATACCTCGTGGCTCTCCGAAGTAGATGCCACCAGTGAGCTCCCTAACAATCAGAATATTGAGACCTGAAACTATTTCGGGTTTAAGCGATGAAGCTGCTGCAAGCTGTGGATACAAAATAGCCGGCCTCAAGTTACCAAAAAGCTCAAGATCTGAGCGTAATTTCAAGAGTCCTGTTTCCGGCCTAAAACGACGATCCAGGCCGTCCCAGGTTGGCCCGCCTACAGACCCCATTAATATAGCATCACATTGGTGTGCTTTTTCAAGGGTCTCTTTTGGGCAAGGATCTCCTGTCTCATCGTATGCTGCTCCGCCAAGCAAGCCTTCGGTCATCTCGAAATCTATAGAATATAGCTGAGAAATTTTATGAAGAACCTTTATTGCCTCATTTACGATTTCAGGACCTATGCAATCCCCCTTAAGAATAAGTAACCTCCTGTCCATTTAAAATTTTTCCTTTTTCTAATCAAAATAGTTGTGTGTTAACGAAAAAAGCTACTTAATTGCACCAAAAACCCATGGGGCGTTCTTCATGTGTTCCGCTTCATAGGCATAAATTAGATCAACTTCTTTGAGTGTTAAGTCAATTTCATCCAAACCCTCCAATAAGGCGCGCTTGCTAAATTCATCAATTTCAAAGAAAAACTCATCGGAGGAAGGCGTAGTAACAACCTGTTTTTGTAGATCTACAGATAATTGGTAACCCTCAATAATTTCTAGCTGATCAAAAATATAGTTAACTATTTTTTGATTTAAAACAATAGGTAACAGACCATTTTTAAGGCAATTTGTAAAAAATATATCAGCAAAACTTGGTGCAATAATCACTCTAAATCCGTAGTCCTCTAAAGCCCAGGGAGCATGCTCGCGGCTAGAGCCGCAACCAAAATTTTCTTGAGCCAAAAGAATCGAAGCGCCAGTGTAGCGTGGGTAGTTAAGAGGAAACTCATCTCTTAGGATTCTAAGCTTGCAATCCTCTCCAGGTTTACCCTCGTCCATATAACGCAATTCATCAAAAAGATTCTGGCCAAACCCGCTGCGTTTTATGGACTTCAAGAATTGCTTAGGGATAATCATATCGGTATCAATATTAGAGCGATCTATCCCAACCACTAGCCCTCTATGTAGCGAAAAAGCTTTCATTCAGTCACCTCACCATAAAAGCGCACATCTGTGATGTGGCCAGCTATGGCTGCAGCTGCAGCCATAGCTGGGCTAAGCAGATGCGTTCTTCCTCCGCTACCCTGTCTTCCCTCGAAATTACGGTTAGATGTTGACGCGCAATGCTCACCATAACCTAACTTATCAGCATTCATTGCCAAACACATGGAACAGCCAGGCTCCCTCCAATCCATTCCGGCATCCATGAATACCTTATCCAAACCCTCTGCCTCTGCCTGCGCTTTAACCATCTGAGAGCCAGGAACCACCAGAGCATATCTTATAGTACCGGCAATCGTTCTGCCTTTAACGATAGAAGCTGCTGCGCGCATGTCTTCTATACGTGAATTTGTGCAGGAACCAATAAAAACAACATCCACAGGAATATCTGTTATAGGGGTGCCGCCCTTTAAACCCATATAACTCAAGGCTTGTATTATTGTCTGTCTTTTCTGAGGATCTTTTTCGTCATCTGGATCAGGGATAACTCCATCAACTGGAAGCACCATTTCAGGTGATGTGCCCCAGGTAACTTGCGGCGCAATATCTGCACCATCTAGCTTAACAACTGCATCAAATACAGCGTCTTTATCGCTTTGCAATGAATTCCAATAGCTAACTGCTTTAGTCCAAATATCTCCGGTTGGAGCAAATTGACGACCTTTAAAATATTCGATAGTTTTGCTATCCACAGCAACCATACCTACTCTAGCCCCAGCCTCTATGGCCATATTACATACTGTCATGCGGCCCTCAATAGACATATTTGAAAAAACTTGGCCAGCAAACTCAAGGGCATAACCAGTTCCACCGGCAGTGCCAATTTTCCCAATAATAGCTAGCACAACATCTTTTGGTGTAACGCCTAGACCCAAGCTACCATCTACGGTAATAAGCATGTTCTTCATTTTTTTTGTTACCAAGCACTGTGTTGCCAGAACGTGTTCCACCTCTGAAGTCCCTATTCCATGAGCCAAGCAGGCAAATGCTCCGTGTGTAGCGGTATGAGAATCCCCGCATACTACTGTCATGCCAGGCAGTGAGGCCCCCAACTCTGGACCCATTACGTGTACGATTCCTTGTCCCATTTCATTCATTTTAAATTCACGAATACCAAAGTAATCGCAGTTTTCATCAAGAGTTTTAACCTGAATCCGTGATGTCTTATCTGGAATAGCATCAATCCCAGCCGCTCGTTCCTCCGGATCTGTAGAAATATTATGATCTGGAGTGGCAAGATTCATATCGAGACGCCATAGCTTTCGCCCTGCCAGCCTTAACCCTTCAAAAGCTTGCGGCGAGGTCACTTCATGCAAAATATGCCTATCAATGTAAAGTAACGCAGAGCCGTCATCTCTCTGGCTAACCAAATGAGCTTGCCATAATTTATCGTACAGTGTCTTTCCAGCCATCTTAATTATCCGCGTGCCATCTAATTATTATTTAATTTTATAATATTTTTTAAATGCTAACTCTTTCTAGAAATACCTCACATCCAATGCCATTATGCTCTTAGAGCCTGCCTTAATCATTTCTAAGTAGGCAGCATTACGCGGCATTACTTGCTCTGTATAAAACACAGCTGTTAATATTTTATTTTTGTTAAAAATAGCATTTCCCGAGCCTTCATCATTTAGTTTGCTTGCTATAACAGCGCTTTTTGCCAACATTGCTCCTGCTACCGTTCCCCCCATTAGCATCATCATATTAAAAGCAGATGCACAAGGAATCGTCCAATCTTTCTGCCCCTCAGTCAACAAGATGGCTACCGCCTCTTTGCAGGCCGTTAGTGAGGTCTCTAGGCTGTCTGCAATAGCATCAAACTTAGCGGTCCTGGAATCATGAATAATAAGGGAAAGATCCTCTAGAAGCTCTATTGCTGCCTTACCCTTATCTCTGGAAAGCTTGCGACCTACAAGATCTAGCGCCTGTATCCCATTAGTGCCCTCATAAATAGGCAGTATTCGAGCATCTCTCATATGCTGGGCTGCACCAGTTTCCTCAATAAACCCCATACCGCCATGGATCTGCAATCCTAGAGATGTAATCTCAACACTATTTTCTGTACACCAGCCTTTAATAAGCGGCGTAAGTAAGTTTATACGTCGTTGATGGTATGCTTTCCGTTCTTTATCAACTGATTTATGCATGTAGTCTTCATGCATAAACGCAGAGTAAGTAAGGATTCTGCCGCTTTCAATCAGAGCCCTCATTGTCATTAGCATGCGACGGACATCCGGATGATGGATGATAGCTGTATTTCTGTTATCGGCGGTGCTTCCTTGAATTCTTTCTTTGGCAAAATATACTGCCTGCTGGTAGGCTCTCTCGCTAACTGAGATACCCTGCAAGCCAACAGCAAGACGAGCTTCATTCATCATTGCGAACATATAAACCAGGCCCTGATTTTCATCGCCAACAAGGTATCCTAGAGCACCACCTTTTTCTCCAAAAGATAAAGTACAAGTTGGACTAGCATGTATACCCAGCTTATGTTCAACGCCAACACAACGGACGTCATTTTTTTCTCCGATCCCTCCGCTCTCATTAACTAAAAATTTAGGCACTACAAATAAAGAGATCCCCTTTACACCTTCAGGCGCACCTGGAGTACGTGCAAGAACTAAGTGAATAATATTATCGGTAAAATCATGCTCACCCCAAGTAATATAGATTTTTTGACCACTAATAAGATAGTGGTCTCCATTGAGCGTGGCTTTCGTTTTTACAGCCGATAGGTCTGATCCAGCCTGAGGTTCAGTTAAGTTCATAGTGCCAGACCAGACACCAGAAATAAGATTACCTAAATACATCTTTTTTTGATCATTACTACCATACAGATTTAAAGCAGTTGCCACCCCCTTGGTTAACATCGGACAGAGGCTAAATGCCATATTTGCTGACTGAGACATCTCGTCTACAGCCACAGACAGCAACATAGGTAAACCTTGTCCACCAAAATCCCTGTTGCCTGCTAATCCTGGCCAGCCCGCATCAACAATTTGCTTATAAATGCCGTCCAAAATAGGGGCAGTAATCACCCTGTCGCCCTCTAGTCTTGACCCTTGAGAGTCAGCAAGTTTGTTAGTTGGTGCCAAAACTTCACCATAAAAATGCGCAGCTTCATCGAGGATAGCCTCCACCATATCTGGAGTAGCATCTTCGAATCCAGGAAGTTTTGTTATGCTGGGCATCTCCAGTACATTGTTAAGTAAAAATTTTATATCATCTAATGGCGCACTATAGGTGGTCATATCATCATACCCTCTCAACAAATACTACTAATCCTGTATGACACCATAATACATACATGCATGTCGCGGCTTACCTAAAAAAATATTTAACTTTTTAGGTAAAAAAGATTAGATTATGAAAAGCTCATCATATTTTTAGTAATATACTAAGAGCACGCAAGGACTTTCATAGCTCGCCATTATATATAAAAAGTATCTTTTTAGTGTAGTATGCAAAGCTTCTTAAATTTGCCTTCACGCAGCTACAATAAAAACAAAAAAAACGCCATAAGGCAGCTATACACCTTTTTAAAAAAAATATAGAAATTTGAATTACGGAGTGCATGATGTTAGAAGTTAACAAATTGACAAGACTATATGGTGATCTTAAAGCAGTCGATGACGTCAGCTTCAAAATAGCTAAAGGTGAAATAGTCGGATTGCTTGGGCACAACGGTGCAGGCAAAACTACAATCATGAAAATGCTTAGCGGGTTCATCGAGTCAAATCATGGCACCATCAAAATCAACAACATCAACCTCAAAGATAACCCCAAAAAAGCACAGAAAGACATTGGATATCTGTCTGAAAATTTACCCATTTACCCAGAAATGATTGTGGCTGATTATCTTGATTATGTTAGTGAGATTAAAGAAATAACTGGAACCCAAAAGATATCAGAAATAAGACGAGTAATTCAAGCAACAGATATAGAATCAAAGATTCTTTCTCCTATATACACTCTATCTCGCGGCTACAAGCAACGCGTTGGTATCGCTCAGGCTATTCTAGGTAAACCCAAACTATTAATTTTGGATGAGCCGACAAATGGCCTGGATCCCAAGCAAACGAATCTTGTGAGGACATTGATTCGCGATCTCTCAAAAGACGCAACCGTCATTCTTTCAACACACATTATGCAAGAAGTTGATGCTTTGTGTAGTAGAGCACTTATTATCCGAGACGGAAAAGTAGCTGTTGATGCAGAGCTAAGCAAACTAAGAAAAAGTAATCACTTGTTGCTCTCATCTTCGCTAACCAAGGATGAAATGACTGCCGTGCTTTTACCTATCGACAATATTAGCGTTGTTGATGAGTTATCAGAAAATAACTCTATTTTCTCTTATCGCATAGGGCTTAAAAATATAATCGAAAATGATGCCATTATTGGACAAATCGCCAGATTAATTGTTTCTTCTGGAGCTAACCTTTATTCCATAAGCAGAGAGATTAAAGATCTAGAGACTTTATTCAGGGAGGCTAATGACCCCTCCTCAAGCACAAATAGAATGGGGGATTAAAATGAATGATTCATCAAAAAATATGAAGTTAATTTGGCGTATTGCATCAAAAGAAATAACCTTATTTTTTGCATCCCCTGTTGCTTACTTATTTTTAGCAACATTTGCAGCAGTTTCTTTATTTATATTTTTTTGGGGAGAGTCATTTTTTTCAAGGAATATAGCTGATATCCGGCCATTATTTGAATGGATGCCAATTCTTCTCTTATTTCTTACAAGCACTTTGACCATGAGGCTCTGGAGTGAGGAACGTAGAACTGGCACTCTCGAACATATTTTAACTCAACCATTACCCCTCTGGTATTTTGTAATTGGAAAATTTGTTGGTTGTTTGGCATTGCTTGCAATCGCACTTATTATAACCGCCCCCCTGCCTCTGACTATATCTCAACTTGGCGAGCTTGACTGGGGGCCAATATTGGCAGGCTATCTAGCAGCCTTTTTTCTTGGCGCGGCATACCTCTCTATAGGTTTATATGTATCAGCAAAAAGCGACAACCAGATAGTTAGCCTTATTTGTGCTGTTTCACTATCAGGATTATTTTATCTAATTGGAACAGCTACAATTACTGATTTTTTTGGAAATCAGACTGGCGAATGGTTTAGATTGCTTGGTACTGGGGCTCGCTTTGATTCTATTACTCGAGGGGTAATAGATATTAGAGATCTCTATTACTATTTAAGTATTATTTTTGTTTTTTTATCTCTTAATATATTCACGCTAGAAAAAGAACGTTGGGCAGAAAACACTTCAACACCACGCCATAAAATTTGGTATAGCGTTATCATCCTTGCTGTCGTTAACATAGTCAGTGTCAATTTATGGCTTGGTCAGATCTCATCTCTTCGGATTGATACAACCCAAGGCAAGCAATACTCTATCTCTTCTTCAACAAGAGAGTACTTAAGCCAACTAGAGGAGCCTTTGTTAATACGAGGTTACTTTAGCGGGAAGACTCACCCCATGCTGTCTCCTCTGGTTCCTCAAATAAAAGATCTGATTCGTGAATATGAGGTTGCTGGCAAGGGGAAAATACGCATTCAATTCATGGACCCTGCGTCCAACATAGAGACGGAAGATGAGGCAAACCAGAAGTATGGCGTTAGACCGATACCTCTTCAAGTGGCTGATCGTTATCAATCAGCTATAGTTAATTCATATTTCCATATCTTGGTAGGCTACGGTGAAGAATTTGAAGTTTTAGATTTTCAAGACTTGATTGAAACAAGAGCGCAGGGAGATAAAAACTTTGAAATAGTTCTTCGTAATCCAGAGTACGACTTGACTCGGAGTATCAAGAAGGTGCTAAACACCTATCGAAGTGGTGGCAATATTTTCGACTCCATCGAAGGAAAGCTTACACTGAACGCATACGTTTCTGCTGACAGTCTTCTACCGAACGATCTAACCTTGCATAAAAATGACGTTTTAGAGATTTCAAAAGAACTAGTAAGCAGCTCCAAGGGTTTATTCTCATTGAATATAATTGACCCCTATGAGCACAATAGTGCTGGTGCCAAAAAATTATCCAAACTGTATGGATTGCAGCCTTTATCGCTAAACAAGCAGTTCGCAGGTGATTTTTTCTATTTTCACCTCATTCTTGAAAAAGATGGAATGGCCATACAGATTCCTCTAGAAGACAGGACCAAGGTTAGTCTAGAGCGAAACCTCAAAGCAGCCATAAAGCGCTTCGGAAAAGGTTTCATAAAAACTATTGGCGTAGTCCAACCTAAAGACGATCCAAAATTAGCCCAAATTGGCTTATCTGTTCCAAGATTTACAGAGTTGGCTGGTTTTTTGGGTACAGATCTAAATATTAGGGATGAAGATATCAGCGATGGGGGCGTTTCTGGAGAAATTGATATTCTTTTAGTTGCTGCACCAAACGGGATGAAACCCAAAGAAATCTTTGCTATTGATCAATTTTTAATGAAAGGGGGGTCAGTTGTTGTAATGTCTTCCCCTTACACCATGACTATAGGTCAAGGAGGGCTAGGTTTGGCGAAACTTGAGGGTGAATTCAAAGACTGGTTGAAACATCACGGCCTATTCATGGAAGAAACACTAGTTCTTGATATGCAAAACAAAGCATTTCCGTTGCCTGTTATGCGAAAAGTTGGAGGCAACCAAGTCCAAGAAGTAAGGATGATTGAATACCCCTACTTTGCAGATATTCGCTCCAATGGACTCAACTCTGAAAATCCTATTACTGCTAATTTAGAACAAGTCACAATGGCTTGGAGTTCACCCATCAGTATCGATAAGGAAAAAAATAGCTCAAGGCAAATCATTGAGCTAATAAGGAGCTCTGAAAAATCATGGCTTTCAGATGACACTGAAATTATGCCGGAAATTGACAACGAAGGTGTGACACCCTTTAGTCGCACTAGTGACTTCAACTCCTATCTGCTGGGCGTTGCAATAAAAGGTGAGTTTTCTTCTTATTTTTCTGGAAAAGAGTCCCCTCTTTCTTTGGATGAGGTCGACAAAACGGGCACCATTACCCGAGATGTCTTGGAAAAATCACCAGTGGCCTCTAAAATAATGCTATTCAGTTCCAATGACTTTCTTAGAGATCAAACTCTAACAATTGCTAATTCCGCTATTGGTAGTGAGTACCGAGGAAGCATGGACCTTATTGCAAACACTATAGACTGGGCTCTTGAGGATGCCGGCCTTCTTAGCATACGCTCACGCGGCCACTTCAATCGCACGCTACCTTCAATGGAATATAGCGCCCAATTATTCTGGGAGTACTTAAACTATGGATTAATTGTTGTGTCGCTACTAGCAATAGCGTTGATAAGAATGCGCCGCAAAAAATTAAAGCAACTTCGCTATACAGCGTTACTGACTCGATAAAGGAGAGCGAGAATGAAACAGCTAAAATTCTGGCTAATAAACCTATTGATGCTTCAGGTGCTAATTGCAGCAACTCTTCTATGGAATAACCACCTTGAATTTGTCGCACATAAACCAAAGCCAATTTTGGATATCGACTGGGCAAGTGTTGACAAGCTCACCATTGAAGACACAGGTGGCGGGATCACCTTAATAAAATCCAATAGTTCATGGTCGTTATCAAATCAACAGCTGCCTGTAAGTGCTGCATCTGTTGAGGATTTTCTTCGTAACCTAGAATCATTAAAAACTGGCTGGCCAGTTGCAACCCTGAGTGATAGCCATGAAAGATTTAAGGTCTCCGACAGAAAATTTGTTAGGCGTGTGGAGCTTTTCAGTAATAACGTTTCTATCGGGAAGTTGTTATTCGGGAGTTCCATAGGACTTCGCCAATCAAATGTTCGTCAAATTAATAACGATACCGTATACAACGTCAAGCTGGATACTCTTGATATCAGCGCAAATGTTGGAGAATGGTTTAATAAATCGCTGATTGCGGCAGATAACATCAACATGATGAAAGCCGCTGATTACAGACTCAAAAGAACTGGTGCAAGCTGGGAGTTTGACCAATCAGGGCCATCTATTCTTTTGGGGAGAAGCCCACCTGGAAGGCTAGATCAAAATAAAGCAGCTGAATTAGATCAAGCATTTTCCAGCCTAAAAATCCTAAAAATTTCTTCATTTGATCCAGATGCCCGATCAGTTGCTTCTGAAACATTACAAGTAGGTGTTACTGACGCTAAAGGAAAATGGATTTACACATTCATTAAATCCAACAATAGCTTTTACGTGACCCGGAGTGATAGAGAGGAATATTTCACGCTCGATCAAGCTGTGTATGAAAAAATTGCAGGTACACAGAAAGCAGATTTAATTATTAGCGAGACTGAGTCGATCTCTAGCGAAAAATAATTTTTATAAGTGAGAAAGAAATAACTGTTGGTAATTGCGGGATGTTGTTTCGCAGACTTCAGCCAAGGTAATTTTTTTGATCTCGGCAATTAGCTTGGCTACCTCTGATATATATTTTGGTTCATTGCTCTTACCTCTATAAGGAATAGGCGCTAACCAGGGTGAGTCAGTTTCTATCAATATTCGATCCAATGGAATCTTGCTTGCCACGTCTCTTAAGGCGGTCGCATTTTTAAAGGTAATAATTCCAGAAAATGAAATATAAAAATTTAACTCAATTGCCTCGCAAGCCATTTCTAGTGTTTCGGTAAAACAATGGAGCACTCCGGCAGATCTTATGTTTGCGTAATTGCGTAAAATCTCAATCGTTTTATTGTGCGCCGCTCTGGTATGCACAATTACCGGCTTTAGGAGCTGACTAGCAGCACGCAAATGAACAATGAAGCTTTCTTGCTGCCAGCCGGAAGACTCTTTGCCATAGTGATTATCTAAACCTGTCTCACCTATAGCAACCACTTTTGGGTGGCTAGCAAGAGAGATTAAATCACCAACACTAGGGATAATTGGAATAGAGTCCTGTAGAGGGTGAAGCCCCACTGACACATCGACATCACTGTATTTGACAGCTAGATCAAGAATTCTCTTAGATGACTCGATATCAACCCCAACACTAAGAAAACGATGCACGCCTGCTTCTCTGGCAGCATCAAGCAGACGATCAAGGGAACCTTCATAGCCACTTAGATCTAAACAATCAAGGTGGCAATGCGAGTCTATAAACACTGTAAAATCCTTTTTTATATTGTATATCTGTTGATTATTTAACTCTAAATAGTTTAAAAAATTACTCAAGTACCTGTTTATTTTTTTGTAAATAACTGTTGCCAGTTAATCAGCAGCTCCTCCAAAATCAACAACAAGTTAAGATTGGCTGGGCTTTGCAATAATTTTTTCGATTGAACCAACTTATCCATATAGCGAAAAGACAGCAAAGGAGAAGTAATTTTAGCTCCAGATTTAATCTCAAAGACTAACTTGTAATATAACCAATCTAAAGCCATGTAAGGATCGTTTTCTTTATATGCTTCAGCAACACTTATGGCTGAAATCTTATGTACAGCAAGATCATCCAACAATCTATCAAACTTACGACGAGATTCAAGAAGATCCGTTTCTGCAAGCCTGATAGCTAGCAGCGGACTACCGCCAGCATACTGAATCAACTCATCCATATCTTCTCTAGGCGCTAACTTCTTTGACAGCCATAATCTAACTTCCAGAAGTGCAGGGGTTGGAAATCTTACTAGCCGACATCTACTTTTGATAGTCGCTAATAATCTGCTTGGCTGATGACAGATCAACAGTATTAAAGTTCTTTCTCGAGGCTCTTCGAGATTTTTTAACAATGCATTTGCCGCATTAAGATTCATGGATTCTGCTGGGTTAACGATGACCACCTTCCATCCCCCCTGCTGCGATGTTTTCGCAAAGAATTCACCCAGCTCACGAATACTGTCCACACCCAAAGTTTTACTCTTATTATCTGGTTCCAGCCTCCTTAAATCAGGATGATTTTCTGCAAAAATAAGCTTACACGATTTGCATTGACCGCAGGCATGGTTATTTAGCGAACTAAGACACAACAGTCTCTGGGCAAACGATATAGCGAATTGATATTTGCCAACATAACTTGGGCCCACCAGACTAACTGCATGAGGAAGCTGATCTTTCTCTATATCGGAATTCAACTTCTCCCATTGAGATTTTTGCCAAGGAAAATGCATGTTAGACGCATATGAGCAAGGGTCAGGCATAATTTATTTTACCTTATGAAAAAATTCTTCCAGAGCAATCCCAAGCTCTAGCTGAACTTTTGGCAAAGTATTTGAGGCGTTAATTACTCGATATTGCTGAGGGAGTTCAGATGCCCTTGAGCGATAACTATTTCTTACTCTTTCAAAGAATTCTATTTTTTCTTGCTCAAATCGATCTGCCTTGCCCCTACTTAGAGCCCTCTTAAGCCCTTGCATGACAGGAGCATCGAGCAATAAGGTTAAATCTGGACGCAAATCCCCCTGGACAAGACTTTCTAAAGTAGAAATTTTTTCGATCGAAACCCCTCGGCCCCCCCCCTGATAAGCGTATGTAGCATCAGTAAAACGATCACACAACACCCACTCTCCTCGACTCAAGCTTGGGACTATTACCTCAGCAAGATGCTGGGCTCGCGCAGCAAACATTAATAGCAACTCTGTATTTTCATCTACTTTCTCATTTCTGGGCACCAACAACAGGTCGCGAATACTTTCGGCGATATTTGTCCCTCCTGGCTCTCGAGTCAATATGTGTTTTATACCTTTTTCATCTAGCCAGTTTTTAATGAACGTCATATTGGTTGTCTTTCCAACGCCCTCCGCCCCTTCAACAGTTATAAATTTTCCCAATTTTTTATTCATAAACAACTAACCTAGGCTCACGGGTTTGAATGGTAATCTGATTTTCGATTTAACTGATACCGCTTCACTGCGCTTAAGTGTTCATCTAGGCTGACAGAAAAAAAATGGCTTCCGTCCCCTTTTGCAACAAAATACAGTGAATCAGTTTTCAGTGGATGGAGCGCTGCATAAATGGAGCTTCTACCAGGCAGAGCAATTGGAGTAGGAGGAAGACCTTTAATCATATAAGTATTGTATGGCGTAAAGCTCCTTAAGTGACGCCGTGTGATATTACCCTGATACTTGTCTCCTAAGCCATATATTACGGTAGGGTCTGCCTGCAAACGCATCCCTTTTTTCAGTCTATTAACAAAAACAGCAGCAATATTTTCCTTTTCAGAGTTGAAGCTAGCCTCCTTTTCTATAATTGAGGCCAATATCAAGGCTTCATGGGAAGACTTATAGGGTAAATCTGGGGCTCTTTGTTTCCATTCTTCCTCTAGGGTATTACTCATAATATCATATGCTAATTGAAGAATTTGAATGTCACTATCCCCCTTGCTGTATACATATGTGTCAGGGAAAAAAGCCCCTTCAAGTTGCGAAATTTTTCCGCCAAGGACCGCAGCAATCTCTGTGTCACTTAAACCATTTAAATGATGAGATAACTTTGGCTGCAAAGACAGTAAGTTCAAAAAATCTCTAGCACGCAGCCCTTCAGGTATAGTTAATTTGTATTTAACTACGTCTCCGTCAGCCAGGATATTAAGAATATTTTTTAGCGAAGAACCTGGATGAATCAAGTATTCCCCGGCAAAAATAGACGTCTGATTGGTAGCTTGAGCATAAGCCAGGTAAAGTTTTGGCCATGAAAGAAGCCCTTTTTTTGACAGTTCGTCTGATATAACGCTTAATCCGCTGCCTTTCGGAACAACTACGATTAAAGATTCTTTTAATCCTGTAATTGGAGAATTTAGAAAAGAAAGAAGCCGTTCCATCGAAAATGCAAGACTGAGACTTATCAAGAACGCCCATAATAACTTTCTATGCCTTACTGGTAGCATGGAAAAACCTTATATAGTTCTTTTTGTATTTTCTGGGTATGACTGCCCCTAGGCCAACTACAGAAACCATCAACAGATAATACCGGTAAAATTCCAGCAATAGAATTACAAATAAAAGCTTCATCAGCAGATAGCAAATCATCCAAAGTCAACTTAACTTCTTCAATAATAGATCCAACACTGGGAAACAAATCATCTATAAGGTATCTGCGCATAACGCCAGCGACCCCGCATTCTGCAATCCCAGGAGTAATCCAGACCCCTGCTTTAAAAGCAAAAATATTACTACTTACACATTCAACCACATAGCCATCCTGACTTAGCATTAGCCCGTCATGAAACTCATTCTCCCACTCCGCTCGGGCAATAACCTGATCCAATCGATTTAGATGCTTAATACCTGACAGCAAAGGAGAGATAGGCAAGCGATGCTGGCAGCACCTCAATGAAACTCCTTGTTTTCCAGGCAAAGAAAAATTTACCTCAAGTGGGCACCACTGCAAAATATAACAAGCGCTACCTGGTTTATTATAAAAATATCCTCTTTTGCTACTGCCGGCTGTAACAATCATTTTTATAACTCCATCTTCAGGCATTACCTCTAAGAGCTGATAAAAATATTTTTTTAAGAGCGCTTCATCAGCATTGATGCCAATAATTCTAGCTCCTTCAATTAGCCGCTCAAGATGATACCTTAGAAGTGGTGCCGTTTTATTGGATATTTTGATGGTCTCAAATAATCCATGGCCATAAGATAGCCCTCGATCATTAACCGAGATCGAGTCTGTTGGCTCGCCATTTATAAAACAAAGAAGTTGACTATCACTGTTCATAAGCAATTAAACCAAATATATCGAGTAATTGCAGGCAATAAAAAACCGCTCATATTAAGCGGTTTTTTATAGACCTCTAGATTAGATTAAACAATATTTGCATTAATATAGTCTATCGCATTTTGTACAGTTGCTATTTTCTCAGCATCTTCATCAGGAATCTCTGTGTCAAACTCTTCCTCTAAGGCCATAATTAGCTCAACAGTGTCTAATGAGTCAGCCCCAAGATCTTCAACAAAAGAAGAAGATAATTTAACATCTGCCTCTTTCACGCCAAGTTGCTCAGCAACCATTTTTGCTACACGTTCTTCGATGCTACTCATAAATCATCTCCTGTTTCTAAAAAAATAATTAAGTCGCCGAGTGAACAATTTGTAACACTACAATTGCAACCCCAAAAAAAATTATGTAAAAATGAATTTTATTAGCGGCGCATTTTACATTGAAATAACAGGCCTTGTAACTGATTTTATCAAATACATTATTTTAATTATATAAAACATATACTTAAGACATATACATGCCTCCATTTACATGAATATTCTGTCCTGTAATGTAGGCTCCAGCATCTCCTGACAGAAAATTTACAACTTCAGCAATTTCTTCTGGCTCACCCAAGCGACCGAGCGGAACTTGAGATAAAATCATATCCCTATTAGCATCTGAAAGACTTTTGGTCATGTCCGTGTTGATAAATCCTGGAGATATAGTATTAACAGTAATATTACGCGGACCAAGCTCTTTGGCCAAAGAACGAGTAAACCCTCCAACACCAGCTTTTGTCGCAGAATAATTTGTTTGTCCCGCATTACCCATAGAGCCGATTACCGAGCCTATCGTAATAATTCTCCCCCAGCGTGCTTTTGTCATGCCTCGTAGACAAGCTTTCGATAAACGATAGATGGCATTAAGGTTGGTATCCATAACGTCAAGCCATTCTTCATCTTTCATCCGCATTAAAATATTGTCTTTGGTTATACCGGCATTATTAACTAATATCAAAGGAGCCTCATAGCGATCCTTTATTGACTCCATCATATGATCAATTGAATCTTTGTCACTAACGTTTAATATCATTCCTTGGCCTTTTATGTTTTTACTTAAAAAGCGCTTTGATATAGCCTCTACTCCTGCTTCAGAAGTAGCTGTAGCAATAACTGTGGCGCCGAGCAAGCCTAGCCCGTCTGCAATAGCTGCACCTATCCCTCTACTTGCACCAGTTACAAGTGCTACTTTGTTTTCAAAACTCATAATAAAGTCCTTTTTAATTTTATATTAAATCTCTGATAAAGCTAGATTTAGTGAAGTGATATCCTCAGTTGAGTACACAGCGAGAGAGCCATTAATTCGCTTACACAGTCCGCCCAAAACCTTACCCACACCGCATTCAACCAAATTACTGATACCTTTTTGAGTTGCAAAATTAATACAATCTACCCATAAAACAGGTCTAGAAATCTGCTCTATTATTAAATTTTTAATTTTTTGTGGATCTAACTCAGTTTGAGCATTAACATTATGAACTATAGGCACCCTGGGAGAGGAGAAGTTAATTCCGTCTATATCTTTGCTTAACTTCTGAGCGGCTGGCTTCATCAGGCTAGTATGAAAGGGTGCGCTTACGGGTATAGATAAAGCTCGCTTGGCACCAGCCTCTTTACAGCTGGCCATAGCTCTATTCACAGCGGCTAAATTCCCAGCAATGACAACTTGACCAGGTGAATTAAAATTGACTGCCGCTACTTCTTGATCCTGGCAACTTACACTACAGATGGACTTAATCGTTTCATCATCAAGACCAATTATAGCGGCCATAGCGCCCTCACCTAGTGGAACCGCCTCTTGCATATAGGCGCCACGATTTTTAACAAGCCGGACAGCGTCCTTGAATTCCACCACTCCAGAACAAACAAGAGCCGACCATTCGCCTAAACTATGCCCAGCCATCAGTCCAGGCAAAGGCCCACCCTCTTGTCGCCACACCCTCCATAAAGCAACACTGGCTGTGAGTAACAAAGGCTGGGTACGCTCAGTGAGCATAATGTCTTCATTCGTTCCGTTCTGTGAGAGACCCCAGAGATCGTAAGACAGGGTATCTGAGGCCTCAGAGTATGTCTTCATGATTACTGGATACTTTTTAGCTAATTCCGCAAGCATGCCAATTTTTTGCGACCCTTGGCCTGGGAAAATAAAAGCCAAGTCCTTATGCGCAGAACAGTTTTCCATAAACAACCTCAATGTTATCTTTGACTACAAATTAATGGCATTATTTTTTAGGGTATAAATTTTGATAGCTTCTCTTTGATCTTCCGAGGCAGATCTTGTTTGGCTTCAAGAACAGCTACAGTCAATGCGCAAGAAAAGCCATCAATACCCGAACTGCCATGACTTTTTACTACAATCTCATTAAGGCCCAGCAGGCTAGCGCCATTGTATAAAACAGGATCTATTTTCTTATAAAATTTCTTTAATGAAGAACCGGCCAAAAAAGCTCCAAATTTCCCTAGAAAACTACGCGACAGCTCCTGATTTAAATGATACTGCATCAATAAAGCAACGCCTTCGATAGTTTTTAAGGCAATATTTCCAGTAAATCCGTCACATACAGCAATGTCTACCGCCCCTTTCAACAAGGAGTCACCCTCAATAAATCCTACATAGTTAAGATCGCTATCGGCTTCTAATAATTCAGCTGCGTCATGTGTTTCTTGCCGACCCTTGATGTCTTCAGTCCCAATATTCAGCAAACCAACAGTAGCGCGTTGAATGCCATTAACCACTAGCGCTTTTTGTGACGCCATAAGCGAAAACTGGTGCAGTTGCTCACCAGAACACATTACATTGGCACCCACATCTAGAAGGTAGGTGTAACCACTGATGGATAAAGAGGAGCTATTGAGTGTGGGTATTTTTGTGCAGATTGCAGGACGCCTGATGCCTGGCAAACAACCTAGCTGCAAAATCGATATCGCCATTAAAGCGCCAGTATTTCCAGCGCTCACACAGGCACTTGCTCGACCATCTGAAACTAACTTCAATGCTTGCCACATGGATGATTTTTGCTGATTTCTAACAGAAAAAGACGGCTTTTCACTCATTGAGATAGATGATGGACAGTGGTGAATAGTGAATCGCTCAGCATCAATATTGCGTATATTGCGGTAGGTGTTAATCTGATTTTTTATTTGGGCTGAGTCGCCAAAGAAAGCAATGGATAATGAAGGGTTCTCTATCAAAATATCAAGAGACGCGGGTACGGTGGCTTGAGGACCAAAGTCCCCGCCCATCACGTCAACAGCAAGACATAAATAATCAGTCAAAAATCTACGGTTGATCTAAGGTGATTCTAGTCGCTAGAAACTTCAACGACTTTTTTCCCGCGATAGAAGCCATCAGCAGAAACGTGATGTCTATGATGTTTTTCACCACTCACTGGATCAGTTGAGAGGGTTGGCGCTAATAGCGCATCATGCGACCGGCGCATACCACGCCTAGAACGGGTTACTTTGCTCTTTTGAACGGCCATGAATTACTCCTGATAAAACAATTTAATTATTTGTCAAAAATACTATCTTTCAGTTCCCTTAATACTTCAAAAGGATTTTTTGATGAATCTATCTTTTCATTGAACGTTTTTTCAGAAGACAGGCTTCCTAAACTCACACCGCATGAATCTTCATCATGGTAAATTACAAAAGGTAAAGCCAATAATAGCTCATCTTCAAGCAGCTCAGCTATATCTCCTTTTTCTGCCACAATCCAAAAATCTAATTCCTTTGGTAATGTGTTTGCTTCATCTTCCGTCCAAACAATACCTATGATTGTATCACACTGAAGAGGTAACGACATTGCACCTAAACAACGATGACAATTTACTAGCACCGTAGTCGAAGACTTAACATGAACCGCTTTGCGGCCACCATCTTCTACATGAAACACCAGACTAGATGTGATTGGCTCGCTAATTCTTATGACAGCTTCTGCAAGTCTACCGCATAAATCAGGGTTAACCTGACCAGTTAATGTTGCACCTTGTTTTACTAGCTGCCTAGGATCAACAAACTGAGGTAAAATATTTGCTTGAGAGGCGCTTAACATAAGGTCGCAATGATAGTGGTGCTACCTGAGTCTGTCAAAGAAAACTTCATAAAAAATCAAGCATCTAGAACGAATTAAGCGCAACGCCTGCCTAAGAAGAAAAAAATCACTAAAAATTAACATCTAAAAGCCATAAAAACTATATAAAATAGTAAACTAATTTTTGGACTAAACACTGAAAGGGTTACATTGAATGCTGCCTAACATTGTGCTTGCGTCATCATCAAAGTATCGAAAAATGCTAATGGAAAGACTAGGTTTTTCTTTTATCTGCATACCTCCAAATATAGACGAAATGAGAAAGGACGGAGAGTCAGCTGACTCTCTTGTAAGGCGGTTATCTGAAGAAAAAACTCGAGCATTATCGAAAACGTATACTGAAAATCTAATTATTGGTTCAGATCAAGTTGCCGTATTGAATCCAGCACCATTGGATACAAAAAAATTAGGCTCCTCTTGCGCTAGCGATCCCTATTTTAAAAAAGATGCACAATTTATATGCAAACCTAGAACACAGGAAAAGGCATTTAATCAACTAAAAGCTCAGTCGGGAAGAAGAGTGACATTTCTTACTGGAATATCGGTATTAAACACAACAAAAAATTTAATCGAAACCGATGTAGTAATAACTGACGTTATATTCCGAAGTCTTACCGAGACAGAAATTACCGCCTACTTACAAAAAGAGCTACCATATGACTGCGCAGGAAGCTTCAAGGCAGAGGGCCTAGGTATCAGTCTTCTTGATGCTGTTTATAGTTGTGACCCCACAGCGCTAATCGGACTTCCGCTCATACGGCTAAGCAAAATGCTGCGAATAAATCAACTAAATTAGATTAAACCTTTAATTTATTGATTTATATAATAATTTATTTCTATTAATTTATCTATACAGCCTAAAGGGCGATATTTATTAAATCGACTCGGACAGTGGGCGCCATAGCTGACGCCTATAGAGGCGACTCCTGCGCTAACTGCCATAGCTAGGTCGTACTCCGTATCTCCCACCATTATCGCATCATCCGGCAGCACACTGAATTCACCAAGGAGCTGATTCAGCATTAATGGATTTGGCTTGCCTGCAGTTTCATCAGCACATCTGCTTCCATGAAAAAAATTACTCATCCCTCTCGCTTTTAATGTCCTATTAAGGCCAGTCCTGCTTTTACCCGTTGCAACAGCCAAAAAATAACCTTTATTTTTCAAATCTTTCAGCACCCCTAAGGCACCTTCAAAAAAAGTCGCCGGAGTTTTATCCGCCTCAACAAAGTGGCGCGAATAAGCGCTGCACATCAATGTTAGTTGATCCTCAGCAAGGCCCGGGAAAAGCCTAGAAAAGCTCTCATCTAGCCCCAACCCAACAATCTCTCTTATATCGCCAAAACTAGGCGGACTAAGGCCCTGCTCTTCTGCAGCAGAACACACGCAAGAAGCAATTTGCGACAAAGAGTCGCATAACGTTCCATCCCAATCAAATATTAGTAATTTTGTCAAAATTTAGCGATCCAATTTTTGGAGGTATTTGGAAAGCTCTAGTGGAACTGGAGCTTCAATGAGAATTTTTTTTCCGCAAGGCGAAAGAAACTGTATTTTTAATGCATGCAAAAACATGCGGCCCAAACCCAACCTTCTAGCATCGTTGTTATAGTCATCAGATCCGTATTTTACATCTCCGGCCAACGGGCATCCTACATATTGAGCATGGACTCTAATTTGATGAGTTCGACCCGTTTCTAGCGTCGCTTCCATCAACGTAGCATTATTGAACCTCTGAATAACAGAAAAAACTGTTACTGAACTCTTACCCTCCGAGTCAACTCGAACAATTTTTTCTCCAGACTTCTGCTCAGAAGCAAGCAGGGGTGCATCAATTCGCCTTCGGCCTCGAGGCCATCGACCTGAAGCCAGCGCATAATAAACCTTAAGGATGCGTCTAGCTCGCATCTCATCCTGAAGAAATCTTAACGCAGAACGTTTTTTTGCTATAATCAAGCATCCAGAAGTATCGCGATCTATACGATGAACAAGCTCTAAATAACATTTATCTGAACGAGTAGCCCTAAGTGCCTCTATTAAACCAAGACTTATCCCGCTTCCACCATGTACGGCCAGACCAGGAGGCTTATTAATAACTAATAGCAGGTCATCTTCATATAAAATGCTAGCCTCCAGCGAATCCTGAAAACTCTGACTAGGGGCAACTGGTGCATCTCTTTCCGCCACGCGCACAGGAGGAATTCTTAATTGATCGCCTTCAGCTAACTTGTATTCAGGTTTAACGCGACCCTTGTTGATTCTAACTTCACCTTTTCGGATAATTCTATATATACGCGACTTAGGGACGCCCTTGAGGGCTGTAAATAAAAAATTATCCAAACGCTGTCCTGCGTTATCAGGTGAAATCATCACCAACTGAACAGAGGCCTCCTTTATAGTAATATTCATTTTCAGTGAAATTCTTTTAGTAAAATTTTCCAACTAAAGCTGGCCAGTCATATTTTTCATTGAATATCTTACATCGAATGAGCTAAAAGGTTACCTAAAAACTCAGCCATGTCGGCCATTGTAACAGCCGAGTTGCCTCTTGGTGCAAAAATAGCGCATAAAATCTAACTGCAAAATGTTTAGATTGCTGGCAATGCTTATGGCTGGTATAGTAGTATATGGATTGATATTTATAAATTTTAATCCATGTAGATTACATCGCTCAATTAAAAATAAACTTTATAAAGATAAACTAAAGTCTTAATTTTTAATTAAAAAGCGCCACAAGCACAATGTTTAAATAAATTTTAGGGACTGTTGCGCAAATATAAACCTTCGCAGCATTCAATTTTATAACCACACCAATAAAGGTGCATGAGTTATAGCACAAAGATCGAGTGGAAAATATTTTTTAAAGCGGCAGAAGCAAGAATACTGGTGGGAAGAAATACCATACGACAACCCATCAAATGGAACCAACAGAAAAAAACATAGTATTTGCTGCACTAACTAAATAAAATGGTTTATTGCGCATCAGACTAAAGCTCCGAAAGGAAATAAATGACTGATAAACACCAAGAAATAACGAATAAAGAGACACTTGCAATAACTGGGTGATTTTCTCTTTATTTTTGGCGTGCATGTATACCTCATCTCCTCAATCGCTCCTGCGATGACTCCGCTGCCCAAAATACAGGACAGTACAACAATGAAACGTATGCTTATTAATGCCACGCAGCCAGAAGAGTTAAGAGTTGCTATGGTTGACGGTCAGCGCTTATATGATCTAGATCTAGAAAATAGAACCCGTGAACAACACAAAGCCAATATCTATAAAGGAAGAATTACTCGAGTGGAGCCAAGCCTAGAGGCTGCATTTGTTGAATACGGAAATGAGCGCCATGGCTTTCTTCCGTTAAAAGAAATTGCTAGAGAATACCTCGCTGATGGACCAGTGAAGGAAGGCTCAGAAGTTATAGTGCAAGTCGAAAAAGAGGAGCGCGGCAACAAGGGTGCTGCACTTACTACTTTTTTAAGTTTAGCTGGCCGCTATCTTGTTTTAATGCCAAATAACCCAAGATCTTGCGGTATTTCAAGACGGATAGAGGGAGAAGAAAGAGATGAGCTAAGAACGGCTTTAAGACAAATTACAATACCCAGCGGTATGGGTGTCATTGTCAGGACCGCCGGGATTGGTCGCACGGCTGAAGAACTTCAATGGGATCTTGATTATCTCGTGCAACTATGGGAGACCATTAACAAAGAAGCTGCAGCAGCTAAAGCGCCTCGGTTTTTATTCCAGGAAAGCAACATCATCATTCGCGCAGTACGAGATTATCTTCGAGAAGATGTGCGTGAGGTGCTGATTGATAACAAGGAGGCATACCACCTCGCAGCCGCCTTTATCTCACAAGTAATGCCAAACTTTTCTACCCGAGTAAAACTTTACGAGGAAGCTACTCCTTTATTTACTCGCTATCAAATTGAAACTCAAATTGAAACTGCCTTTGAGCGCGAAGTAAAACTACCCTCTGGTGGCGCTATTGTAATTGATGTCACAGAGGCTCTTGTTTCTATAGATGTCAATTCCGCTCGAGCTACTCGAGGTGTGGATATCGAAGAAACCGCTCTTCGCACCAACCTGGAATCAGCAGATGAGGTTGCGCGTCAATTAAGGCTCCGAGATATGGGTGGGCTAATCGTCATTGATTTCATTGATATGTCGTCGCCAAAAAATCAACGAGACGTCGAAAATCGTATGCGTGAGGCTCTTGAGATTGACAGAGCAAGGGTGCAAGTCGGAAAGATATCTCGCTTTGGGCTTTTGGAAATGTCGCGTCAGCGCTTACGGCCATCGTTAAGCGAAACAACATCAAAATTATGTCCCAGATGTCTAGGGCAAGGTAGCATTAGAGGAACAAGATCGCTATCACTGTCAATCTTACGCCTTATAGAAGAAGAGGCACAAAAAGAAAACAGCACAGAAATTCGCACTATAACGCCAGTATCTGTAGCAACTTTTTTACTGAATGAGAAACGCAAAGAAATTTTTGAAATAGAAAAGCGACACAATATTAAAGTGGTTGTGATTCCAAATGAAAAGCTTGCAACACCGCACTATGAAGTTCAAAGAATTCGAGCGCAGGATGAAATTAAAACTGAATACAGCTACAAGCTAACGGATACTGTATCTGCAGATCTTATGCCCCCTGATGCAGATATTGTAAAACCAGTTCCTCCTGCTCTTCAACCAGCAGTTAAGAACGTTGCGCCATCAAAATTTACTCCACAAGATAGAGTTGTGTCCAGTAAAGATGAGCTCAGCTTTCTAAAGGTTTTATTTAAAAAAGTTTTTGGATCATCAGATAAAGCGAGTACGGAAAACGAGAAAATACTCCCTTCAAACACATCTCAGCGACACGCCCAGAGTAGAAACAGACGGACAGATAGTCGAGGAAAACCTCGAACCAGTCAGACTAACGGTAATCGCAATCGAGGTGGTGGCAATTCTGAGTCAACGCAAAGTACCAAGCCTGAGTCAATACAGAGGGATCCGGCAGCGGAAACACCAAAAATGGAAAGGGATATAGACAACAATGCAGGTGCTCCTAAAAGTCATCCTCCAAAAAGAGAAGGAGGAAGACGCAGTCCTCGACAACGACGCGAACGTCGAGATGTGCCTAATGAATTGTTAGAAGCAAACTCAATCTCTCAAGTCGAAAAAGCAACGGAAGATCGTATTATATCTTTAGAGCCAGCAGACCAAAGAACAGCAGGGCCAATTACAATAGAGACTGCAAGTTCAAATGATGAGAATCTAACTGAATCCCCAAAAATGGATATTGTAGAAACAAAAATAGAAGAAGTTTCGGAAAAAATCGAGCTCGAAACAGATGATAGCAAAGCAGCTACATCCAAAAAACCCAGAAAAGCAGCCCCAAAAAAGAAGCCTGCAACTGAAAAAATTAAAAAATTGCCAGTCAAAAAAACAACAGTTAAGCCTGAAGCAACTCCGAAGAAAAAGGCCACAGATAAGACTGTAAAGGCTGAAATAAAAGATAGTAACGCGGCGCAAGTGCCTGCAAGAGCTAGCAATGACCCAAGAAAGAAGCCAAAACCAACAGCAAAGATAGCCGTAGAGACAGTAATTCTTGAGCCATTTAAATCGATATCACCGGATAACGCTATAGCCGTTCCCGTTGTTGCGGCAGCTAAAAACATAAATCGACCTGCCAATGACCCAAGACTAAAGCGGAAAAATAATGACTCAACCGAACCAAATAAAAATACATAAAGGTAAAAATATAATTGGAATTACTTTTACCTCGTCCTTGTATCGACAAAAAACAACGGTATAATTCCGCAACTTTTGGGATCTAGCGAAAAAATACAGCTTAGCTTCTCATAAATGAAGTATTTCCAAAAAGATCTAGGAGAGGTGGCAGAGTGGTCGAATGCACCGGTCTTGAAAACCGACGTACCGAAAGGTACCCAGGGTTCGAATCCCTGTCTCTCCGCCATTTATTACAAGCCCAAGTATTCAATGGGTTCATGGCTTCACTTACACAACAAGTGTAAGTGAAAATGTAAGTAAACTTACCCTCATGAAATATGTTAATCACATGAGTGGTAAGTGGTACTGCAGGATTAAACCTAAAGCTCATCTACGCCCTTTCCTTCCTATCAAAACTCTTGAGTACAGCAAGAAGCTAGATGCTAGCTCTGCTAGTGAAGCTGAAACTCAGGCTATTCCTATCATTGCTAAATGGCTATATGAAATCCAAGTAGCTACAGAAGCCTATGAAGAAGCAGTAAATCCCTCGCCCGTTATTGCTGGCTCTCAAGAGAGAGAACTAGACGAAATCAAAAAGAAGGTATTCCTAAAGAAAGACGATGAAGTAATACACGAGGACGATATAGAGCAACTAAAAGACTGGGTAATGAATCAGTGGTCTGATGCAGATGACAACCCTTTTGGAAGCACACCCTCAAAAGACTTCTTATTCTTGCAAGAGATGTCAATCAGACGAAGTAAAGGCAGCAGAGATTGATGCCCACTGACTTTTATCTTAAAGAGTACAGAACTTTCCTTGATGACCTGAGAGATAAGACAGCAGATTTATATATTATTGGAAAGTCCCATAGTTTATGAGATTTTGAATTGTTAGTGAATTCACCATTTCTATAGTTAGGTGCATCGATGCCTATTCGTATCTTATGCGTTCCGTGAATACGGCATACAGCGGTTTGGTGAGCCGTGGGTTCGCAGTATTTACATTGCATATAAGCACCTCTTGATGTCATTAATACTAATTAACCATTTGCCTATGAGTCAGCCCTCTAATACAGC
>CAWURY010000025.1:0-24051 GCA_963925605.1 uncultured Porticoccus sp.
TTAAAAAAATCTTTAAATCAGATTTTGTAATTTTTTCCAATGAAGATTAATTCGCTTTCTTGAAACAGGAACAACAGTCCTTAAGGCTTGAGAAAAAATAGATACACGATATTCTTGAAGTAAAAGGCGATGCTCCCAAAACTCAGCTATAGTAGCTAAGGATGATTCTCCCATTAATTTATTTTGCTCTATCAAGCGGTTCTCTAAGTCCTGTATCTCTAGTATCTGGCTTTGCTCTTTATTTGTATTCTGATGCAATTTCTCTAAACGACAAAGGATCGACTTTAGGTATCGATGATATTGTTGTAGCAGCTTCATTGGCGTCTGAAACAAAAATCTATCACAAAAAAGCATATTGAGCTGCTGATCAATATCTTGAACAGTTTCCATATAAGACAATTTATGCTTCTTTATCTCTCGTCGAATATCAGCAATTAAAGAAGTCCAAGGCGACACCATCGCATCGAGTTCATTAGCTGCTGAGATAACCTTATTTTTTCCTTCTGCATGCCTAGATTCAAACTCAGATTTATTTCTGGGTATTACCTGACCTTCAAGAAAACTTAAAAAATAAGCTTTATCTATTATCTGCTGAATCAACCCCTCTTTCCCCCCAAGCCCAGCCAATTTTAATTGAAGATCCATTCCATTCAGCAAACCTTTTCTAAGGTACTTCACTGAGGTCGAATTTATGGCTTGGTATAACCGGGTCAACCCATGCAATGTCTTGTTCATCGCTAATTCTTGATTATCGAGCAAAGTTAAATTTATTATCTTCTCTTCAACAACCAGGGCAGGATAGGCGCGGATAATGAGGCCTTGCTGGGGAATCAAATACACCTCTGGTAAGTCTTCAAATTCCCAATCCTTGAGGTCTTTTTTCTCAATCGTATCAGTTGTCGCTCGAGCGAGCGTATCAGATATTTTTCCTCGATACTGCGTTTTCAGATTCAGCAAATCTTTACTCATGGTAAGGACGCAAGAAGACTCATCGATTAGCTCAAAATTAATACGATGAATATTTTCTAAAGATGCCTGATTCCAGGCGTCAGCTTGTATGTCAACACCAGTTTGTGACTTAAGATAAATACCTAACGCCTCAGTCAACTTCACATTTGAAGGCTGCAGCGACTCTAGAGCTTTATCCACATAGTCAGGAACAGGTACAAAATTTCTACGGATAGACTTAGGTAAACCTCTAACAAGAGCGATGCACTTATCACGAAGCATTCCAGGAACAAGCCAATCAAAAAGATACATTGGTGCTTGATGCAACACACCAACTGGTACCGTAACAGTCACTCCATCTTTAGCGTGCCCAGGTTCAAAGTAATAAGATACAGGGTATAAGACGTCATCCCACTCGATAGTATCTGGAAACTCAGAGACATCGTGGTGATCATGGCTATTCTGGCTCAATAAATCGACACTCATGTGCAGAAACTTTGAGGCGCCCTCTTTCAACGCCTGCTCTTTTATTTTGCGCCAAGCCTCGAATCCAGATAAAGTCATTATATCTTCAGGAATTAAACGGTCGTAAAAGTCAAAAATGACCGAATCATCTACCAATATATCCCTGCGGCGAGTCCTAGACTCAATATTCAGCAGACTGTCCTGAAGCTTAAGATTGTGACCAAAAAACTCCCCCTTTCCGCGGTACCCACCCTCCACCAAGGCAGCACGAATAAATATCTCTCGTGAAATTATTGGATCAATTTTCCCGTAAGAACAGCGTTTTTTGTCCACTATCAGTAAGCCATATAGTGTCTGTTTTTCGTAAGCCATCACCTGGCCATTACGGATGCTATAATGCGGTTCACTATAGATTTTTTTGACTAAATGAGCAGCCAAACTAGGCAGCCAGCCTGGGTCTATTTTTGCATTGTGATGGCTAAACAATCTTGAGGTCTCAATCATCTCTGCAGCCATCAACCATGGAGGTGGAACTTTACTGACAGGTGATCCAGGAAACACATAGAATTTACGATTTCTTGTGCCAGTAAATTCTTTGCTAATTTTGTCCTGTTTTTTTTCTATGTTTTCACTGTCAATAGCTGCTCGTCGACAGCCAATTTGGCCCAATAAGCCATGCAGTAAAGACCTATGAATAGCCTCATAACCTGCAGGCTGAGAGTTTTCTTTTATTTTTAGTTCACGACATATGCCATGAAGTTGATGATGTAGCTCTCGCCATTCACGCATTCTTAGAGGAGAAACAAAATTTTGACGGCAATAATTATCAAATTGATTCCTGCTTAAGTCTTGTCGTTGCTCCTCAAAGTGCCTCCATAAATTAACAAAGGTGCTGAAATCAGATTCCTTGTCTTGCCACTGTCGGTGTTTTAGGTCTGCAGCCTCGTGCTTATCTGGCGGTCTATCGCGAGGATCCTGAACACTCAATGCTGAAATGATAATTAGAACCTCTTTGAGAGCCCCTTCATTCTCTGCAGCTAGCAGCATTCTCGCTAATTTTGGATCTGTCGGAATTCTGCATAATTTTCGACCTATTTCGGTTAACCCCGACTGTTTAGTTACGGCCTGTAATTCTTGCAGCAAACTATACCCATCATTTATTAAGCGATTATCGGGAGATTCTAAAAATGAAAAATCTCGGATATCTCCTATTTTCAAATGTAGCATCTTTAAAATAACCGAGGCCAAATTGGTGCGAATAATTTCTGGATCAGTGAATGAAGGGCGGCCATTAAAATCCTCTTCACTATACAATCGAAAACATGTTCCGTTGCTTATTCGCCCACAACGACCTTTGCGTTGATTGGCGCTTGCTTGGGAAACGGACTCGATAGGTAATCGTTGTACTTTTGTGCGATAGCTGTAACGACTAATCCTAGCCGTACCTGGATCAATAACATAACGTACTCCTGGGACGGTTAGGGAAGTTTCCGCAACATTAGTCGCAAGAACGACCCTGATCCCTTTATGAGGCGAAAAGACCTTAGTTTGCTCCGACAGACTTAATCGCGCATACAGAGGTACAACATCGAGGTGGGGAAGTTGCGCCCTCCGTAATACATGTGCCGTTTCGCGTATCTCTCTTTCTCCGCTATGAAACACCAATATATCGCCACGCTCAGGGAGTGCCAAAATATGCTCCACTATATCCAGTATGGACTGCCCCAAATCCTGCTCTTCTAATACTGGGACATATTCGACATTCACTGGATATGTGCGCCCAGATACCTCAATGATTGGTGCGCCATTAAAGTGTTGAGAGAATTTCTCTAGGTCTATGGTTGCAGAGGTAATGATGAGCTTTAAGTCTTGACGCTTAGGGAGGATAGTCTTCAAGTAACCCAACAAGAAGTCAATATTCAAACTCCGCTCATGGGCCTCGTCAATAATAATAGTGTCATATTTACTAAAGTAACGATCGTGTTCAATTTCAGCCAGCAATATACCGTCCGTCATCAACTTAACCAGTGTATTTTCACTGCTTGTTTCATTAAAACGAACTTGGTATCCAACAGTTTCGCCAAGGGGCTGCCCAAGTTCTTCAGCAATACGACTAGCAATGGTTCTGGCAGCAATTCGTCTTGGCTGGGTATGTCCTATCAGACCTGCGGAACCACGACCCAGATCTAAACAGATTTTAGGCAATTGTGTTGTTTTCCCTGAGCCCGTTTCTCCGGCGATAATAACAACCTGATTGCTCAAAATCGCTTCTTTAATCTCATTACGACGCTCAGCAATAGGTAAATCTTCAGGGTATTTAATCGTAGGGATGCTGGCATAGCGTAAGTTACGCTGTCCGCAAGAATAATCCAGTTTTTCGATAAAGCGCCTTAATTCAATATCAACAGCTTGACCCGTCTCAGTACGACGGCTTATTCTTATTAGCTCTTGGTCTAATGAATAACGATCCACACTTAGGCTGGCAGCGATTTTTTTTCGCCACAAAATTATTTCATTTTGTGTCAATTGCATTACTCATCACTTAGCTGTCTCGTAGCTCTCGACGCAACACTTTACCCACATTAGACAAAGGCAATTCATCTCTGAACACAATATCTCTTGGCCACTTGTATCGAGCTAGCTGATTAGCATAAAAAGACCGCACCGCTTCTTCTGTTAAGTTAGAATTAGAGCTCACCAAAAATAACTTTACAGCTTCGCCGGAATCATCGTCAGGCACACCTATAACAGCACAATAGGTAATATCTGGATGACGAGAAATCACATTTTCAATTTCGTTTGGATACACATTAAATCCAGAAACAATAATCATGTCCTTTTGTCGGTCATGGACATAAAGAAAGCCGTCAGCATCTACAGAGCCTATATCTCCTGTTTTCAACCATCCATCTTCTGTGATTGTCTTTGCTGTCTCTTCGGGGAAGTCCAGATATCCCTGTATTACTTGTGGTCCTTTAACCCAAATTTCGCCATGTTCATCAACACTTAGCGGCTCTCCATTAGGGTCAGCAATACGCAATTCTGTCTCTGGCATAGCTATTCCAACTGAGCCAATTTTTCCAGAACGCTTAGGGCAAAATGAAACAATTGGGGAGGCCTCTGTTAAACCATAAGCATCACTGATCTCGCAACCGGTCATGGATTTCCATGCTTCAGCTGGAGCAGCAGCCAGCGCAGCGCCCCCGGATAAAGTAATCTTCAGGGCAGAAAAATCCGTTTTCTTAAAATTCTGATGCTCCATCAAGGCAATAAATAGCGTATTTAACCCAGAAAATATTGTAGCCGGCCACTTTCTTAGCAGCGACACAAAGCCGTTAATATCTCTAGGATTGGGTATCAATAGTGTATGAGAACCCATGTAAACCCCAATAGTAAGAACTAATGCAAAGGCATAAATATGATAAAGTGGCAGCGGAGAAACAATACGCTCAATGCCCATTTTGGCCCCCGAGCCCTCAAGAGCTACCCATCCTTGGCGAGCCACACTAATGAGATTGCCATGACTAATTATTGCGGGTTTCGATACACCTGTTGTACCCCCTGTGTATTGCAGCAAGGCCATATCTTCAGGGTTTAATGCAACGGGAACAAAACTGCCTTTAATAGTACTAGAAAGCGCTTGACGCAATGGCGTTGCTTTGCCAAAAGACACAGATTTCCCTAACAACTTAAGAATAATTGCCATCATCTCACGCTTCATCGGGGGGTGCAGATCAAAAGGAGTTGTAACAAATACATGCTCTATAGCAACCTTCTTGGCAACAGCCTCAATCACTGGTAAAAATTTATCAAAGACCACCACCCCCCTAATACCAGCATGAGAAAATTGGTATTCAAGCTCCGCCTCCGTATAAAGTGGATTAATATTTACTACCACTAGACCGGCTTTAAACGCCCCATATGCCACCACTAGGTACTGAGACATACTGGGCATCTGAATAGCTATTCGATCCCCAATTTGAAGGCTTGTCGATTGTTGTAGATAAACAGCAAATGCAGTTGAAAGGGTATCTAGTTCTCTGTAGCTAAGGGTATTCCCTAATGAGGTGACAGCTGGATTTTCGGGAAATCGAGCAACAGCTTGCTTCAAAATATCAAGCAATGACTTAAGTGGTGACGGCTCCAAGGAATCAGGAAAAGAATAATCCAACCTAGCCTTGCAAACAGCTTCATTTACAGATTTCATTGATTTATCTGTTTCCATCACTTTTTTCCTGTAAATTTTTACTCGTTATCATTCTCTTGCCAATCGCCCATTAAGAGTACCCCAATATGGTCTAATTTCGACGATTGAAAAGCTTCCTTGGTCTAGACCTACAATACAAAATATATAAAAATAAGGCTAAAAAATACCAAATAAAGATAGTAAACACGCCTCGAAAATAAGATTGTTCTGGTTTTTCCGACACCCCCTCTATAAGGCTCGCAAACCAAGCGGGTGCCAAAAAATAACTTCCAGATTCGGCATATATTGGGGCAAACAGTACCGTGGCAATAAAGATCAACAAAAGATTTCGAAAATGCCCGCTAGGAACTAGCGCTCTAAATCGAAAGAGGAAAGACATAACCATCAAAGATCCAAGACAATAACCAAGTAGCCCCCAGTGATAATTTTCGACTGAATACATACATGCTCCAAGTTACTTGCTGACAGGATAGCAAATCCAGTAATACATACATTTATTTTTCAATAAAATTGAATTATTTTCCCAAATATCCATCCATACTCTTTAGCATGGTGGCAAGTCATAGTTAATTGATCCATTGAACAATATAATCTTCCATTTCATCCTGGCACACATCATGCTCTGAAACGATTCTTCCTTGAGCAGACATACCAGAAGAATGAACAGATTGAATATTGCCAGAAACTAAGTGATGCCAGCCAGGCAAAGGGCTTCCTTCATACAACAAACGATAGGCGCAAGTGCTAGGAAGCCAGCTCTGCTCGGCTATATTCTGAGGGGTTAACTTAAAACAACCGGGAACTAATGTAAGTCTATTTTGATAGTCACCGCACTGACAACTCGTTTTGTCTAGAAGATGACAAGCCACGTTCGTATCAAAAACTGTCCCTGTATCATCCTCCTTTAGTTTATGTAGACAGCACTTACCGCAGCCATCACAAACCAACTCCCATTCTTTGAGGGACATCTGATCCAAAGGTTTATATGTCCATGACGGCTGATTCATTCCGCTACTCCTAGCAACCCTGTTCGCAAAATACCTATACATATAGGTTCATAATTTACTATTCTTATCTCGCAACCACTGCATATCGTATACAGTGGTTGGTGGCATTTGCAGATAGAAACCATTCTCCTCAATCATTTCCAAAACACGCCTTGCATCAACACGAGCCAGTTTTTTATCCGGAGTAACTAAAAGCGTCATAGCTAATTCAGGCTTCCCAAATCTTTTTAGAAGCTCCTCAGGAACAGACTTTAGCTCATCTTTTTTGTCGACATATAAATACATACCCTCTTCTTTTGGGCTCCTATATATACTACAAATTTTTTGCACAGAGTATCTCACTAAAAGTTTATGAATTTAACAGAAAATTCAATCAAATTTCTGTGCTAGCAGCATCTAACAACAACTTTCCTATCACACCATAACGCCACCCAAAGGCGATATTTTCGGACAAACAAGCCTCTTTCCTCATAATACATCGAACCAAAAATTCAATATCTCGATTTCTCGCTAATACCTCTGGGGCAAGATTCAATAATTCAGCCTGAGCACTCACAATCTTCTTCAGCTTTTTGACCATTTCTCCAGTATGTCTAGGTAATGGCTCTAGCAACATTTCGGGGTATTCTTTTTCTGACCTAGCTAGCCCATCACGCAACAAATCTAATAATATTTCAGCGTAGCGCCGGATCAAACTAGAGTACATTCCCCCTATTGAAACTAAATCTAATTTTGATTCAGGTTTTTTTAACACAATATTAAAAAGGGTTTTATCATCAATGATGCGGTTTCGCGGTCTATTTCTATCCCTGGCTTCAGTTTCTCGCCACTCACAGAGCATCTGAAGCGCAGAAAGATCTTGGGGTGAAAACTGCCAAGCACTCTTAACTTTTTGGAAATATAGACTTAAATCTTCTTTATCAGAGGCATGGTTTACTAGCGATTCCATATCCTCATCGACCCATGACTTACGGCCCAATTGCACAAGAATCTCACATAGTTTCCTGTAAACTGGCAGTAAATGGATCACATCTAAAGCCGCATATCGCAGCTGACTCTTACTTAAGGGGCGCTGAAGCCAATTGGATCTAGTTTCACCTTTTTCAACATGAATACCTAGCATAGTCTCAACGATAGTAGCGTAGCCTTTAGAGAAACCATAGCCAGCAAATGCAGCGGCAATCTGTGTATCAAACAATGGTTTCGGGATGCAATTCAACACATGTTTTAATACCTCAGTATCCTCAGAACATGAATGAAAAACCTTAACAATCTTTTCATTTATTAATAAATCGGCAAGAGGAGAAAGGTTTGAGATAGAGATCGGGTCGATCAACCAGCAATCCTTGCCATCAAAAATCTGGACCAATCCTAATATCGGGAAAAATGTATCTGTCCTCATGAACTCTGTGTCTATTGCAATTGCGTCACAGCCAGTCATCTGGGTAATGCAATCTTGCAGTTGCGCAGTGCTACTAACAAGAATAGGTGTAGGCAATAAAAATTGATCCCTGCTTAAAAGAGTGGCCATTAAATTTTCTTTCGGCTGTTAAATGCGTGCGCTAAGGTGCCGCCATCTACATACTCCAATTCCCCTCCCATGGGCACGCCATGGGCAATACGGCTAACCGAAACCCCGCAATTTTTAGCTCTTTCGCTGATATAATGGGCGGTTGCCTCACCTTCTACCGTCAAATTGGTTGCTAGTATTAATTCAGTTATATTTTCTTCAGACAACCTAGCTATCAAATGATCTATTCCGATTTCTACTGGCCCAATACCATCAATGGGAGACAAATGACCCAGTAAAACAAAGTAACGCCCCCTGTAAGTACCACTGTGCTCTATAGCCAAGAGATCCGCCGGTGTTTCGACAACACAAAGCTGTAGTGGATCACGACGAAGATTACTACAAAGAATACAAATACTGGTTTCTGTTAGCGTGCGGCACAATTGACAGCGACCAATTTTCTCAGCAGCTGTTTCCAGTGATGCAGCCAGACGATATGCGGCATCGCGATGTCTTTCAAGCAAATGCAGCGCCATTCGCTGAGCAGACTTGGGGCCCACTCCAGGCAGGCATCGCAGGCTAGCTATAAGCTCATCAATAATTGGTCCGAACATCCGCCAATCCCCTCTCTGCGTAAATGAATAAATTTTTTGATTTTATCAAAAACCGACCCTAGCATATAGATACATATGCAGCCTCTAAAATAGCGCCTGAAATTCAGGAGATATTTTTCATATTATCCTGAGTATAAAAATTTTATTAAATTAAAACTTACTATTCATATGCTTATAATATATAGCTAATTAATTGCTTTAATTGTATTCTTGAGCAACACACCGCCAAAAATATTCATAATATCGTGCACATTAGGGTCAGATTGAAGACTTTCAGTGGCCGCTTCCTGTCTCTCTTCTTGTAGTCTTGCACGACGAGATTGAGGGGTTTCAGCTGCAATCACACCAACTTCAATTGCAACCTTAACGGGCGTACCAAAATACATTGAAAGCTCCACAGCAAGGCGACTTTCATGTACAGGGCTATAGATTGCACTTTGACCCTCATCTAATACAAAAAATAGATCTACACCCTGAACTGTATTCAACGCTAAATTGGCAGCGATATTTCTTAGTGGCCCCCCTATAGCCAACCCCTCGTAAACTTTAAACCACGTCTCTGAAGAGACGTGCTCTAACAAGACCTTGTCCGCAACACCCACAGTAATAATTTCTGATTCCATCACTTCAGGTTCGGCCAACGGTAAAGAATTATTCTCATATCCAGAATCAGCGGGCATATTAGTCGACTTTAATGATTCGACATTTTTAATGTCTAAGCTCTTTGACCTCAAATCAGAGGACTTAAAATCAAGCTTGACATCTTTAGACTTTTTTTCCAGTTCGCTCGCCTCCCTTAGCTCTGTTTTCGGTACGATGGGAATGTCATTCGCAATGACTATACTCCCATCAGTGGCTACTTGTGTTTCAGCAGGCGGATCAATTTTATTTTCATAAATAGGATAAAAGGCTAGTATTCGTAGCATAACCATTTCAAATCCTATTCTCGGCTCTGGGGCTAACGGCAGATCACGCCGTCCCAGCAAAGCGATCTGGTAAAATAATTGCACATCTTCTGAGCTTAGATTGCCAGCAATCTCCAATATAAGATCCTTATCCCCTTGACTGTTATCAATAGCACTAGGGATTGCTTGGGCTACAGCCACTCGATGCAGTAAAGATAACAGCCCTCCCAAGGCAGTACTGTAGTCTGGTGCCAGTTCTGACATTTTTTGAATTGATGCCATTACTCCCGGCCCGTCCCTATCTACCAGCCCTCTTGCTATTTCTGCAATCGCCGCAAGATCAATAGAGCCCAGCATATTGGAAATATCAAATTCTGTTAGTTTTCCTCCGCCATAGGAGATAGCCTGATCGGTTAGACTTAAGGCATCTCGCATACTTCCGTCTGCCGCTCTAGCTAATGACCACAGTCCTGGCTCCTCAAAAGTAACTTCTTCTTTGCCTAAAATATGCTTTAGGTGCTCAACAATAATCTCGGGGCTAATGTTCTTAAGATTAAACTGCAGGCAACGCGACAAAATAGTGACAGGTAATTTTTGCGGATCAGTGGTGGCAAACAAGAACTTCACGTGGGCTGGCGGCTCCTCTAGCGTCTTTAGTAAAGCATTAAAACTATGCGCAGAAAGCATATGGACCTCGTCTATCAGGTACACTTTAAATCGCCCAACAGATGGAGCATACTGAACATTCTCCAAAAGCTCGCGGGTATCATCAACCTTTGTTCTTGATGCCGCATCAACTTCTATTAAATCAAGAAAACGTCCCTCAGCTATTGAAATACAAGCACTGCAGGCCTCACAAGGGGATGAACTTATTCCTTGTTCGCAATTAAGGCATTTCGCAAGAATTCTAGCTATAGTTGTCTTGCCAACACCGCGAGTCCCTGTAAACAAATACGCATGATGCAGTCGATCCTGATCAAGCGCATTAATGAGCGTACGGAGCACATGCTCTTGCCCAGCCATTTCACTAAAAATACGTGGTCGCCATTTGCGAGCCAGGACCTGATAAGCCATATATGTGTAACCGCATCGTGTGTCAAAACACACATTGAAAAAAATTATAGGGGCAATATGCCAACACTAAAAGAAAGCAACTTATGCAACATTAATCGCGCCAATACGCTCCCCTCTCTCAATCTTTAAACTTTTGAAGTCAAATAATCCAGTATCTGCAAGTTGCGAGGGCGCCACACTCTTCGTGGCAGAAAAAATACTCTCCAATCGTCCAGGATTTTTTTTCTCCCAATCTTGAAGCATCTCTTTAATAACTTGTCGCTGTAGATTATCCTGCGAACCACATAAGTTGCAAGGGATAATAGGAAACTGCATTTTTTCAGCATATCTCTCTAAATCACTTTCTTTGCAGTAGGCTAGAGGGCGAATCACAATATTTTTCTTGTCGTCACTTAAAAGTTTGGGTGGCATTGCCTTCAATTTCCCACCATAAAACATATTCAAAAAAAGTGTTTCGATAATATCATCGCGATGATGACCTAAAGCAATTTTAGTTGCCCCAATTTCCTGTGCAAAACCATAAAGAGTGCCTCTTCTCAGGCGAGAACAGAGACCACAATATGTTTTGCCCTCAGAAACAAGATCAACGACGATACTATAAGTATCCTTTTCAAGGATATGAAAAGGAACATCGAGCTTAGTTAAATAAGCAGGCAGCACTTCTTCTGGGAACCCAGGCTGCTTTTGATCTAAATTGACGGCAATGATTTCAAAATTTATGGGGGCAGTTTTCTGGAGATGCAGCAATAGGTCTAGCATGCAATAAGAGTCTTTACCTCCAGACAGACAAACCATGATCTTATCACCATCTTCAATCATATTATAATCTGAAATGGCATTGCCAATATTGCGGCGTAACCGCTTATGCAGCTTATTGAGCTCGGGACGCTCCTTGCGGGACTCCAACATATCTTGATCTAACGCAATATTAATATTCATAAATTCAGCTCCCACTCTGAGAATACCTATGCTCAAGCGCCAGATACAGGTCATCTTTGAAATTTTTGCTGCTTTTATCCATCCCCCTTATTAGCTCCACTAGATGCTCATTATCTTCTTTTCCAGACCATACTTTTCGATAGCTTCCATCCTGATAACCATTATCTTGTCGGAAAAAATTTAGCACATTCTTTCCAACATAACTGACATATAGTTCATCAAAAGTTAACCCAATATCAGCCATAAGAGATGCAAATCCAGCAATATCGAAACTTTTACTTTGGAGTGTGGTAAGAGTAAAACTCTCAAGATCGCCACGAAAATCTCCAGATGATTTTGAATTCAATAATTGCTTGGCTATATTGGAAGAGATGCCCTCCCTGCTATTAGATTCGAGTAGTAATATGCTTAAACCAAAATGCCAAATATCAACAAGTTCCAACTTCACCTGTTCGGCATCTGGCGTTTGCTTCTTCCACCACTTCCAACCGTAATGGTCCATTAGTTCTGCGCATTCAACCCAAATTGCACGATACCAGAAAAAATTTTGGTTCGCCCAGTCATCATTCACCTTCTTATTCATGGCATCCTGCAAATCCAACATTATCAAAATCTGTTCTTTCATACTATCGCTCCATTTTTGACGCTTATTTCTACAACTCGCCTGCTGAAATTAAGCTAGGACCTAACAAACCTATTACCATGCTTCTCATCCCCTATTGTTGTGGGGGGTCCGTGTCCAGCAATAACAGTAGCGTCCTCATTCAGTATATAGATGCGTTCGCGTATAGAAGCCGTGATCTGTTCAAAATTACCCCCGGGTAAATCTGTGCGGCCCACCGCACCCTTAAACAAAGTGTCGCCGGCAATTAGCAGATTGCTTCTTTCAAACCAAAAACTAGTTGATCCAGGTGTATGTCCAGGCGTATGTATGGCAATTCCTCCACAGCAACCAAGATCATCATCATCATTAAGGTAAAAATCAGGATTTGGTAGCTTGATGTCGCTAGGGAAGCCGAACATCAAACACTGCTGCTCCAAGCCTTTCCAAAGAGGAAAATCATTCTCATGGAGATAAATAGAGGCTCCTGTAGCTTCTTTAATCTCACCTGCAGCAAGTATGTGATCAAAGTGTGCATGCGTATGAATAATAGCAACTACCTTAAAGCTCAGGTCAGTTAACAGCCTAAGGATAACTTGCGCATCACCTCCAGGGTCTACAACTAAAGCCAGCTGACTAACTGGATCGCCAATAATAGTGCAATTACATTGCAAAACCCCAACAGGAAAGGTTCTTATAATATATTTTTCGTTAGCTAGTGTGCTCTGTGACATATAGGACCGATCAAAGGATTGCTTGAAAAAAAGACTATTTATGTTAGCACAGGATTAACAATGATTAACCCCAAAACAATGAGACTAAGAACTTAAAATCTACGATATCTATCAAATACCAAGGGGATTTAAGTTTCATGTCAGTTGGTAATTTTTAGTTTTAAGTTGTACATTTAGCTTAGACGCCTTGTTTTTTTAAAAAAAATCCTTCATGTTGAGCCCCTATAATCAACATGTCGCAACAAGAATCGCCACAAATGCCCTTGGCTAACGATAAAGAGACTGAAAGCGATACACTTAGCAGTCTTTAAACGCCAAATAATAAGGAGGCCCAATAAATGAAGACTTTTTTTCATATTCTTACCCTTATCTCATCCACTGCATTTGCATGTCAAATTTCAGCTGAAACAACCACTAAGCCCTCTATTGACTGGCGCTCAATTGAAAGTATAAGCAAGCATATAGAAATTCGCCAGGATTCAGAACATGGTGAGATAACCTATGGGCCAAATTTTTCAACTTCTGATCAATTTTTATCTGAAAATTTTTCAGACATCTATCTAATGCGCATTGTTGATCTAGAGGGCGCAGACCATTACACAATTTATATAAATGCTCGATATGATGATAAGAATTTTCGATCTTATGAGAGCGCCGTGAATGCTCAAGGTAAGGCGAAACTGCCGCTGCAAGTTCTATCAAAAACAGGCGGAACTTGCTCTACCGCCATATGCCAATATGAAGAAAAACTAGCTATACCTTTAAGCTTTCTCTACTTTTTTGACGGCTCCGTCTCTGGCCTAAGCATCACTATATCTGGAAACAGAAGCGATCAAATTAAAATACCGGACACTTACTTTAAAGCTATGCTGAATGCCATCCAAGAAGAAAAAATATAACTAAATCCGTATGATACTAGATTTATTTTAGGTGAATCCAAATTTATACAAAAAAACCAAGGAACTGAACATGAGATTGCTTCTATTATTAGCATTATTACCATTGTCTCAACTACATGCGCAATCCATGAGCACCATCGCCAAAAATTGCGAGCAATGGAGCAGTGCCCGCCAGAATCAATCCGAACAAGCTACTCTTTACTGGTTGGAGGGATTTGTGTCAGCCTACAACAAATATGAATATAAGGGGAGCCACCCAGAAGGGGTTTTACACAGCGTGAATCCAAAAATTATTACGGGCTGGCTAGATGGGTATTGCCTATCCAATCTAGAAAGCAGCCCACAGATAGCAGTGGAATCATTCATTGATGAAAAAAAACTACCGGTAAAAGCTTGTGCAATAAAAAAATCAAGCGGGCGACCATGTATCCCCTATGAGGAAGATTTACCAGAAGATTTACCAGAAGATTCACTAGCAACAGGCAGCCCTGACAAAAAAATTAAATGGAGATTTTGGAAATAATTTTTTAAAATTACACTACAGTAACCGAGTAGCAAGCTAAAAATTATGTATAAATTTCGTTTTCCGGGCAAGCGAACTTGCTTACCGCTGCCAGCAATCTACGGCAAGTAATTTGTCCAACCAGCTTACCATGATCTAGTACTGGTCGACGGCGATGGCCTTTACTAAGCATGTCAGCAGCTACATCCACTATATCCGCATGCAGCTCACAAGAATCGATATCTGTGGTCATGAACTCAATAACATTACCGTAACCGCTTCCTCCGGACCTGCAGCCGTCGTTATAAGTTGCACCAAGGACGGCCCGCATACAGTCAAGTTCAGATAAAATTCCCACTAGGTGGCCATCATTGCTAACTACACAGATGCCGGATATCTTATGCTTAATAATGAGATCAATGGCATGAAATATATTTTCATCTGGTCGGATTGTTACCGGATTTAGCATTAGATAATCACACAAATCAACTGAACGTAAAGACATAGTATTCTCCCTACCTTCTTGGTTTTACTAGAGCCCACCGGCAAAAGCGATAAATGGTTGCGGCCAACTACCCAACATTAAAATCAATACCGTTAGCAGCAACGCTGTTATATTTCCAGAGCGATCACAGACCCCGACATCATTGCCAGCCATCTTGCTCATGGAAAAAATAATTCTCAGATAGTAATAAATACCGATGGCGCTACCGATAACCAGTGCGCTCAACAAAAACCAATGGGACCCCTGAATAGCGACATTAATCACGAAAAACTTAGCCATGAACCCTGCAGTAAGGGGTATGCCTGCAAATGAAAGCATCGCTATAGTAAGAGCGCTCGCCTGAATTTTATTCCTCCAAAAAAGTCCCTCAAATTCTGAAATCTGGCTTTTTTGTTGATCCTCTCTAGAGACCCTGGCTATCACGGTAAATGCTCCAAGCGTAGTCAATATGTAAGCTACTAGATAAAAGGTTACCGCCTCGCTCGCCATCTCGCTACCAGTAAAGGCAATCAATATAATTAACAGATAGCCAAAATGAGCAATCGATGAGTAAGCCAGTAAACGCTTGATGTCCTCCTGCAATAGAGCGAGCAAGTTGCCAATCAACATTGAAAAGACTGCCAATACAGAGAGCGCCAAAATTAAAGACTCATATTGATGCAACTCAGCATCCATGTAGATACGAGTCAGCGCGACGAAGACCGCCCCTTTTGATACGGTTGCGAGAAATCCTGTCACTGGTGTTGGTGCGCCCTGATAAACATCAGGTGTCCACATATGAAACGGCACCAAAGATAACTTAAAAGCAATACCTGCTGTAACCATAGCGGTGCCAGCCATAACTAATAGAGGGCTATCAATATAGACAAGAGCAGCTTTTTCACCAATTCCCGTATAGCTTAATTCACCAGTTGCAGCATAAAGTAACGCAAAGCCGAACAATAAAATTGCTGAGGCGCACCCTGACAACACTAGATATTTAACTGCCGCTTCGAGGGGTAAAAGACCTTTTTTTGGGAAGGCAATCATCGCATAAAGAGAGACGCCCATTAGCTCCATACCTAGCAATAGAGAGGCCATATGGCTGGATTGAATCAAAATTACAGCTCCAAGAGCTGACAACACTAATAAAAGGTAATATTCTTCTTCGCTCTCTCCTTCCGAGGAAAAAATATCCTGTGAAAGCACCACTGTCACCAAAGATGCAAGCAGCACAAGCGCGGTAAAAAATAATCCCCAATTGTCTACTTGTAGTAAAATTGTCACAGGTTGTGAAAAGTCTCTGGCATATCCAGCGCCCCACAAAGCCAACAATATTCCCACTACAGTGATAATCCATGCCACCCTCTCATCACGCTTTATGGAGGCCTGAATCATCAAGACTATAGCCGTCAAGCTCAGTATCAGTATCGGCATTAAAGCCTGCATCTGGCTTCCGTTCATAAAGAACCTCCTGTCACGATTCTCGAGAAACTAATCAGGCTTTCTACCACTGGACGAGAAATATCTAATATCGGCTGCGGGTAGGTGCCTAACACAATAAGTGCAATCATCATAACAGTCATAGTCAGCATTTCTCTTGTCCCAAAATCCACTAGCTGGCGTGTTTTGTCAGGCTCACCTTGAAATGATCGCTGCATCAATAATAACGAATAGGCGGCACCAGTAATCAAACCAAGCGCTGCGATAACGGCAAGCAAGCGATCCACTTGAAAAAGGCCTAGTAATACCAAAAATTCAGCAACAAAGTTGCCTAAACCAGGGAGCCCAAGAGACGCTACTATAAAAAACATGGCTACAGCGCCCATACGCGGCATATTCTGCCATAAGCCGCCCATCTCACGCATATCTCTGGTATGCAGGCGCTCTTGAAGTGAACCTGCAATCATAAACAACGCCGCCGTGCTGAATCCATGCGCAACCATTTGCATAACCGCTCCCTGTAGTGCCAGAATGTTCCAGGCATACACTCCAAGGAGAACAAAGCCCATATGACTCACGCTACTGTAGGCAACCAAGCGTTTAAAATCCGTTTGACCGAAAGCCAAGACTGCCCCATAAATAACTCCAGCAGCACCCAACCAGAGAGCAACAGGAGCAAACTCCATTGATGCCTGAGGAAATAAAGGCACAGCAAAACGAATCAAACCATAAGCGCCGGTTTTAAGTAGTATTCCTGCAAGAATGACACTACCGGCGGTGGGTGCCTGGGTATGAGCATCTGGTAGCCAGGTATGAAAAGGAAACCCAGGAAGCTTAACAACAAAAGCAACAAAGAAGCCAAGCATCAACCAAAATCCAGTTTGTGCGGCAATTTGAGCACCCAGCAGGTCGAAATAACTAAAGGTCCAAATACCAGTATTACCATAATGAATTACGACCAATGCAAGTATAGAAACCAGCATCAAAAGACCGCTGGCCTGAGTAAAAATAAAGAATTTCATGGCTGCATAACCGCGATTTTCGTGGCCCCAAATAGCAATCATAAAATACATCGGGATTAACATAACCTCCCAAAATAGAAAGAATAGGAACAAATCTAGAGCCATGAAAACACCAAGAACACCAGCCAGCGTCCATAGTAGATTGGCTTCAAAAAAACCCTGTCGAACTTTGATATCTGTCCATGAGGCACTTACTGCCACAGCACCTAATATCAATGTCAGCAAAACCATCAGTATGCTTAATCCATCTAAGGCTAATTCAATTTTAATGCCAAAAACCGGAATCCACTCAGCACTATAATGCATCAACCAGGTTTCCGGATCACTGGGCACAGGTGCCTGTAGCGCCTCCAATTGGGGCATTGTCGAAAGCACTATCAGCAAATAAATTAAATCAATAATAACTACTGCCAAAGCTACCTTACGAGGCACATCGGCACCCAGTCGCTCCGAAAATATCGCAACAACCCCTCCGATTAGTAGAATGAGTATCAAATTAATCATTAGCATCAAGAAGCCCTCACCAAAATGGCCAGCAGTAAAATCAAGCCAAATACCATGCTGGTTATATAACGTCTCATCTGCCCGCTCTGACCTGCAGATAACCACTGATTAAATGTTTGATTTATAGTCACAATAAGCCTATAAAAATCGTCCACTAGCTCTAACTTCAGGGCCCTAGCTAGACCGCAATAAGGTCTTACCAGTAGTCGATCATATAGCCAATCTATCCCCCAGCCGCTAAACCAAAATCGCTGCAGTTTTTGCATAACAAAAGAATTAACGAATGAATCCACTTTGAGCTGGCCGCCAAGAAATACAAGGTAAGCGATGGTTACGCCGACAAGTGGCACCGCAATAGAGACGTATTCAACCCAGTGGGCGGGGTGCTCGAAAACTGCCAGAGGAAATACCTGGGTGACCGGGATGATAATCCAGCCCCCCATCATGGCTAAAATACAAAGGAAGCTTAAAGGTATGGCCATTCGCCACCCAGTATCTTTGTCTGGCTCGGTGTTGGCTTGGCCAAAAAACACCACAAATACTAACCGAAAACTGTACACAGCCGTCAACAACGCGCCCACCAATCCCCCAAACCACAACCAAGGCCCCATACCATCAACTTGATAAGCCTGTAAGAGAATTTGATCCTTGCTGAAAAATCCTGATGTCATTGGCAGTGCCGCCAAAGCTGCTGAGCCAATCATGAAGCTCCAAAATGTCACCGGCATACGAGTTCGCAAACCGCCCATTTTAAAAATATTATGCTCATGATGCAGGCAGTGAATAATAGCTCCGGAGCCGAGAAATAATAGAGCCTTAAAGAAAGCATGGGTCATTAAATGAAAGATTCCGGCAGTCCATGCACCTACACCTAGAGCCAGGAACATATAGCCGATCTGACTGATCGTTGAATAGGCAAGAATGCGTTTAATATCATGCTGGGTTAGCGCAGTGAAGGCCGCCATTAAAGAGGTTGCTAAGCCTACCAATGCTACTGCAATCATTGCTATTGGGGCGAATAAGTAAAGCTCATGAGTCCGTGCAATCAAGTAGACTCCGGCTGTAACCATCGTTGCTGCATGAATCAATGCGCTAACAGGTGTTGGACCAGCCATAGCATCAGGAAGCCATGTATGTAGAGGCAACTGAGCTGACTTGCCAACCGCTCCTCCTAAAATAAGAAGACAAGCGATAAGTGGCATATTGTCACCCACCTGCCATTTATCCTTAGCGACGTCTCCAAGAGCTTGGATATCCAAAGTACCAAGCTCGGTAAATAGCAGAAATAGCCCCAGTGCCATCAACGTATCACCAATACGAGTGACAATGAATGCCTTGCGCGCAGCATAGCCATTGGCAGAATTCTGATACCAAAAACCCACTAGTAAATAACTACACACCCCTACTCCTTCCCAGCCAAGATAAAGAAGAAGCAGGTTATCTGCCATTACTAAAATCAACATGGCAGCAACAAACATATTTAAGTAAGCGAAGTAGCGTGCATAACTAACATCTTTTTCCATAAACTCTGTAGAGAATAAATGGATTAAAAACCCAACCCCTGTAATCACTGACATCATTACCAATGTTAGTCCGTCAAAATAAAAAGCAACGTCAGAAGAAAAAGTGCCTACCTGCATCCAGGTCCACAGAGTTACTTTGAAAGCCTCAGGATTGCCTAGAAAGTCTATTCCCATCTTTGCTGTCAGTATTGCGGCAATCCCTACAGAACCAACCCCCAGTAAACCAATAGCAAACCGCGACAAATATCCGGCGAATAACATCAGTACCGCCGAACTAAGCAAAGGGATAAGCGGTATCAATCCAATGAGTTCACGCATAATCATCCTCTCATCCAGTCGAGACTATCCATATCTAGCGATCTGAAGCGTCGCTGTACCTGCAACACTAGGCTCAACCCAACAGCCACCTCAGCAGCAGCAATACTCAGTATCAACATAAATACAATTTGGCCATCCGGTTGCCCCCAATGGGCTCCAGCAGCTACAAAGGCCAACGCAGCCGAGTTCAACATGACCTCAAGTGACATTAAGATAAAAATAATATTGCGGCGAATCATTAGGCCCAGCATGCCAATGACAAAAAGCAATGAAGCAATTAATAAAATATGATTGAGCGGTATATTTAAACCTTCCACTACTCTCCCTCCTGTTGACGTCTTAATTCATTTGAAGGAACCCTGTCTAGATAGCGACGTCCTAAATGAAATGAGCCAACCAAGCCAGCAAGTAACAACATGGAAGCAATTTCAACCGCTAAAACGTAAGGTCCAAACAGACTCAATCCCACTTGCTTGGCACCAACAACACCAGTACTTACAGGGCCTTCAGCAGAAGAAATCACGTAGAGCAATTCAGCAAATAAGATAATCGCTAAAAGTGCTGGCCCCACCCACACCGAAGGCCTCATCCATGTCTTCTCACGGGCATCACCTTTTGCACCAAGATTCAGCATCATGATCACAAAGACAAATAGAACCATAATGGCTCCGGCGTAAATGACGATCTCTAATGCCGCAACGAATGGCGCGCCAATCAAATAAAAGATCACCGCTACCGCCAAAAGAGAGACTATTAGATAAATCAACGCGTGAATGGCATTAGCTCTAGTCATAGCCAATATAGTAGCAACCAGCGCGACTGTAGCAGCGACATAAAAAAGTGTTATTTCAAGCATGTCGAACCTCGCAAGTCATGAATTGGTCTTGTGTAAAGGCGCATTCAAAAATATCAGTATGCAGTTTCACGGCATAAGGCTCTTTACATCTATGGGTTGGGCTTCGTTTTTTCCTTCACCCTTATCCTTATAGGCGGTCTGCAGGCCGGAAACACGGTAAAAGTTATAATCTGGGTATTTGCCAACCCCGTTAATTAGCAAATGTTCTTTTTCATAGACCATATTCTGACGATCGTATTCACACATCTCGAAGTCTGGCGTCAGCTGAATGGCGTAAGTCGGGCAAGCTTCTTCGCACATACCACACATGATACAGCGAGAGAAATTGATGCGAAAAAATTCGGGGTACCAGCTACCGTCCTCACGAGTATCTTTTTGCAATGCAATACAATCAACAGGGCAGACAGCAGCACATAAATTACAGGCTACACAGCGCTCTTCGCCATCTGGGTCTCGAGTTAATACGATACGGCCGCGATAGCGTGGCGCAAGATAAGGCATCTCTTCTGGATACTGAATCGTCTCCGCCTTGGTAAAGATATGCTTGAGAATTTCCCACATGGTTTGCAGTTGACTAAGCATATTTAAGCTCCCTTCATTTGTAGAAGTATTGCGCCGGTCACCAACAAATTAATCAAGGTAATTGGTAGCATGACCTTCCATCCCAATGACATAAGTTGATCATAACGAGGCCTAGGTATAGCTGCCCTCAAGAGCACAAAGAAGCAAATTACCAAAAATACTTTTGCGCTAAACCAGATAAAGGGTGGCAACCAATCATAAATGAGCGCTGGAACCATCCATCCGCCAAAAAACAACGTTACTATCATGCAAGAAATCAGTATTAACCCAAGGTATTCCCCAAGCATAAACATAGCGAACTTCATCCCACCATATTCAGTATGGAATCCAGCTGTTAACTCATGTTCTGCTTCAGGTAAATCGAAAGGCAGTCGATGGCTTTCAGCAATACCAGACACCACAAAGACGATTAATCCGAGTATTTGTGAGAAGCAAAACCAAGTGTCAGTCTGCGCCTCGACTATATCTACGAGACTGAAGCTTCCAGTCATCATCACAATGCCCATAAGAGAGAGGCCCATAAATACTTCATAGCTGACCATCTGCGCAGCAGAACGCAATCCTCCCAATAATGCATATTTGTTGTTTGAAGCTAAGCCCCCCAAAAGAACGCTATAAACCGCTAAAGAGGTCATGCCCAGAAAAAATAGCAAGCCGATATTAACATCCAAGATATAGGTGTTAGGGGCAAAAGGTACTACCGCAAAGCCCATCATCATCGCCACAACAATTGCTGTTGGGGCAAAGATAAAAACTACTTTATCGGAAAATGGAGGCACCCAATCATCCTTAAATAACAGCTTAATCATGTCTGCAGCGACCTGTCCAATACCAAATGGTCCGAGACGATTAGGTCCAAGACGATCCTGCCAGAAGCCCAACAAGCGTCGCTCCCACCAAGTAATCACTGCTGCAAGGCTAACACCACCAACAAGAATGGTCAGAGCTAGCAATACTGGCATTAACTCAGACATGCGTAGGCTCCTCGATAGCACTAGGTGGGCGCTTGTTGCCGCTATCTGTTGCAATTAACTGCGGCATCCGACGCTGCCATTTGGAGTCCCTGCTCAAAACCACCAAGTTACCTGCTCGAAAACTGTTAGTTTCAGTATATCCTGCGCTATAACCAACACAGCCCCTTGCCACCCGATTAAGGATCCTTACCTCTAGAGATACATCGCCATCAGCGTCACTAACAATGAGTCCGTCGCCCTCTACAACACTCAACTGCTCTGCAACAGCTGCACTAATAGCAACAAAAGCTTCTCCTGCTAGCTCTGCAATTTCATCAGTATAAGACGACAACTCATCGCTACCATGAACACGATAAATCGGTACTAATTGACTTTTATTGGATTTAATTTTTGATCGATCGGAGATCGGCACCTTTAATAGACTAGAGGCTGACAATAGACAATTAACATTTACATCAAGTTTTGGTTCAATTAATCGCTGGCCAGAAAAATCGCCAGACAACGGGCCATCTACTTCGGCTTGGAATTTCTGTAGCGACTGATTGGAGTTCCACCCAGGCGACCAGTAAAATGGCGTCAGTGATGCTGGCTGTTCGAGGTTAATCCCCTCCATGCTAAAGGTTAGTGGCGTTTCCTGGTCTACTGGTTGCAACGGCTCATGAACAGATTGATTGGCGTTCATAGCAGTGCGCCCACTGTATCTATGGGTCTTACGGGCAATTTTTAATCCATGACTACGAAATTTATGGTCTGGAGCTACCTGGATCAACTGACTAAATATACTGCAGCTGCTAGCACAGGATTCAACTATTTCATCAAAATGAGTAAGTCTGGCAATCTTAGTATGCCCGCAAGCAGTCGCCAACTCTAAAATCCACTTCCAGCTTGGCATGCGCTCTGCAGCTGTTGCAAATACTGGATAATGACGTTGTGCTCGACCCTCGCTATTAATAAGCGTACCTTCAGATTCTGCATAAGAAGCCACCGGAAGAACTAGATCACAGGCGCCAAGTGTTTCATTTTCTAGAACATCAAGACCAACAAGCTTAACTCCTGAATTTTTCAGCTGATCAATTTGATCTGGACTGATGCGACGATGTAGATCGTTCTCCAAAAGCAACAAGACATCAAATTTATCAGCTCGGGTAATTAATTCCTCGATACTTTTGGCATCTTCAGCAAGTAATGCTACGCCGAGACTATTAGATTCAGGTATACAGTAACTAAGCATGGCTTGCTTATTATCTACCGCAAGCCTGCTTGCAATAGCAGCGGCACTTTCTACCAGGGAATCACTTAAGAGGCTAGAGCCACCGATAATCAGCGGTCGTTGGGCGTTCTTGAGTAGCTGAGCCACCGCATTAACATTGGCATCTTTGATGTTTTTTCCAGAAATAACATCAGCCACTGCAGCAGCAAACTGAGCAATATCATCTACCCCTAGTGTGATTAACTGGCTAGCGACATCATCAAGACGCGTACCTATAGGGGAAACAATAATCATTGGTGATCTTTGATCTTGAGCTAAGTTTCGCACTGCGGCATCCTGCCATTTTGGCAAACCCGCCTGCTCTGCCAACTGATGTGCTTTGTTTCGAACAGCTTGACGCAGCCCTAAAGCAACCCTGGGTGCAGTATTAGTGACATCTTCACCAAGAATCAACACGACATCAGCAGCCTCCATTTGCTTTATCGAGGGGGACAAAGCATTTGTTCTAGAAAGCATGGTAGAAATTGTATGGATAACCTGGCCTTCATGTTCAGAAAAGCCAGCGGAAAAATTACCCTTACCGACCCACTCTCGAAGTAGGTAGTTAGCTTCAAGAGAAGCTCTAGGTGAACCAATCGCAGCGATCTTTTTGCCTTTTGCCCACTTAGCGACCTTATCAACAGCGGCTTGCTGATGGATAGCCTGGAAACTGCCGTTTTTCTTGCGCAAT
>CAWURY010000026.1:0-4072 GCA_963925605.1 uncultured Porticoccus sp.
AATGCTTCCAACCTTTGCTGAAACTACCGCAAAGACGGTTGGTGACGAGGCAAGCATAGATCTAAAGAAGTACTTGGCTAACAATAAAGACGGGAGAGTGTTGATACGGAAACTGTCCATAAAAAAATCTGGCTCGATAGAGCGAATTGCTTTTTCTGGTCCTTTTTCTTTTGTATGAAGCATCCCCACACAGTTAATAATCCAATCCACTTCCTTCACTTCGGATGCAAGTTTTTTGAGACTCTCCTCGTGGGTTACATCCAGCTGATGCCAATTCAGTCGATCATGGGTGAACGAGGGCAGCATTTGTCGATAAGTCGCATGTACGATAGCATCATCATTCATCTCCAGTATGGCATTCACCAATCCCGCGCCTATACCTCCATTCCCTCCCACGACAAGGATTTTCAATTATCATCACCAGCACAGGTATCGCAGCCATAGAGACGTTGGTATCGTCGCTCTGCCCATAACTTATAAATATAATCTGTTGCACCACTAAAGAAAGGCCATAACAACGGCTTAAACAACCAACCCCAATTGGTATGAGACCAAGCCCTAACAGTTGCTGGAATTCCTTTAAGCCACTCCCCCTCAGAGGTCATCAAGTGGAGCACTTTTAGCATCTCCAACTTTGTGGGCATATGTTGATCAATATCACATTCGTGAACATCTACAAAGGATAGCTTACCGCCATTCAAGCGCTTTAGTGTTTTTATTTCTTTGGTGCACATGGGGCAAGAGCCATCAAAATACAGCACATCTTGAGTGCTATTTTTGTTAAAAAAGTTTGTCATAATGCGCTCTTTATTTTACGATTGTCGTATTCAAAATAATGATGTACAGGTCTGAAGTGGAAAGCCTGCTTGGTCGCTTCTATTTCGTACTCATTTTTATATTGTGTCGAGGTTGTTTGATTAGATCTCAACCTATATTAAAAAAACTAAAAAATCATAATGAAGAAAAGAATAGAAGTCTTAAAAAATTTCTTGCTTGCAATGCTCATTATACTAAAACTCCAAAGCAAACTAAACAGTGGGGATATTCTTAGTGGTTAGAGTAATGGACAGCACATCCCCGAGATTAAAGACTAAAACTGTTGGTATTATTGGTGCCGGAATTGCAGGGCTTTCTTGCGGTAAGACTCTAGCACAAGCAGGTTATACTGTTGAAATATTTGATAAGGGACGCAATCTATCTGGAAGAATGGCCACTCGGCGCAATGATTTCTCAGAATTTGACCATGGAGCTCAATATTTCACTGTAACGGATCCTGACTTCAAAAAAGAGGTCGATAGATGGACTGGTGCAGGTGTTGCGCAGTTATGGTCACCAAAAATATCGGTTTTTGGTGGCCCAAAATCCATAGAAAATACAAGTCGCACAAGACGTTTTGCCAACTGGATTGGCGCAAATATTGTTCAGTTCCGGTCTATAAAAAATACCGCCAATGTAGAACGTTTTGTTGGCGTTCCAAAAATGACAACGCCAGCTGCATTTATCGCCAGAGGCCTTTCTGTTAATTTAAATACAACCATAGAGTCTGTATTTATTAAGCCTCAAAGCTACCCTAGATGGTCACTAAAAAGCAAAGAGAATGGCGTTATAAAGGGTAGCTTCAATATTGTAATTGCCGCTGTTCCTGCGCCTCAAGCAGTCGAGCTATTCAAAGAAGTCTCACCCATACTTACTACGATCGCTCAAGATGTAAAGATGTCTGGATCCTGGGCTGTCATGCTCAACTTCGACGAAAAAATAGACTTAAAGTTTGATGCTGCCTTCATCAACAAGGGCCCGCTAAGGTGGATTGCCAAGAATAGCAGCAAGCCAGAAAGGGGCAACTATGAAACCTGGGTGCTTCACGCAACATCAGAATGGAGCGAGTCACACCTTGATGCCTCAGCAGAGACAGTTGCAAAGTTACTAATAAAGGAGTTTTTGGATCTTGGGGGCTCTCTTCCTGATCAATATCAAGCTCATCTTTGGCGTTATGCAGAAGCAACACCTCCGCTAGATACAATCTTTGCTTGGGATAAAGAAAACAATCTAGGCATTTGTGCTGACTGGTTGAATCAAGGCAAGGTTGAGGGGGCATGGTTAAGTGGAAGAAAGCTTGCAGAGAGTATCATTCAATCTTTATCAGACAGAGATCCACTCAGGAACTACTATAGCGTGTAGTGGCTAATTAAAATTACACCGAAATACAGCTCCTATACAATACCCAATCTGTTCAGATTACGTGGTTATATAAAATTTGACTAAATTTTTAATAGTATTGATTACCCTTGCCCTGCCCTATGCTAACTGTCTGTCTGACAGCATAGTTAAAAAAAGCAGGCGCGCTATATGCCATGATGCAACGAGTCCATACTACTCAAACATTAAACAGTTTCAATCATTCGCCTCTCTTGAAAGCTGCATTAAAAGCGGAGGAAGGTTACCTAAAATCTCTGCTGGCCTCTTCCAGCCATCCCCCACTATGGCGCCCCAAGAACAAGATTCGCGAAAATATCATCGCTCTATGTTTGGCGGATGGCTTGATGAAGATCAAGACTGTCAAAATACACGCCATGAAATATTGATAAAGTCATCCGTTAGCCGAGTGTACATGAAGGCTAAGGGATGTACGGTTAGTCAGGGTCTCTGGAATGACCCCTACACAGGAATGACTATTTATAAGGCTAGGGAGATGGAAATTGACCACTTAGTCCCATTAAAATGGGCGTGGATTCACGGAGCATCGCTGTGGCAACCTGAAAAAAGATCTGCTTTCGCTAATGATGAAAGTAATTTGTTTGCTGTGACAAAAAAAGTAAACCAAGAAAAAGGGGCTAAGGGACCTCTGGAATGGCTGCCGCCTAATAAAAAATTTCACTGCTCTTATGTTCGCGCTTTTAACCAAGTAGTAGAAAATTACACTCTTGCTCTATCAAATACCGAGACAAATCATCTCCAATCTTTGCAATTATCCTCCTGCAGGGACTAGATAGACCCTATAAACCACTCAACGCTAGGCTTTAATGTTTGATATAGTTAACTCTCACATCAAAGTGAAGAATCCCCTCTGCCAAAAAAAATACTTAAAGCCTAGGCAACCACTCATGAATTTGATGCTTTTAGAACATACAGACTTTATAGACGAAGGGATAGTCAAACTATCTGATCGTCGACTCAAGCACATGCTAGAAATACAAAAAGTCCATGTTGGTAGCTGCATAAAGGCTGGGCTTATCAACGGTCAAATAGGCACTGCAACGATTACAAAAATTCAATCCAACTCCGCGTTCTTACAAGTATCATTAACAGAAGACCCGCCAAAAGCACTACCCCTAATTCTCGTCCTTGCCCTGCCGCGCCCTAAGATGCTTAAAAGAATTCTTCAAACTATAGCCACACTAGGAGTTAAAAAACTCTATTTAATTAACACCTGGAAGGTAGAAAAAAGCTACTGGCAAACGCCGTGCTTAAACGAACCCTCTATCAAGAAGGAATTGCTGTTAGGTCTAGAACAAGGCTGCGACACCCTACTCCCAAAGGTGATTATAAAAAAATGCTTTAAGCCATTTATAGAGGACGAGTTGACCGAAATAGCTAGAGATGTCTATTCTTTGGTCGCACACCCTGCTGATGGCATTCCTTGCCCTGTCGGCATAACTCAGCCCACAATACTAGCCATTGGTCCTGAAGGCGGATTCATCGAATATGAAGTAGGTAAGTTTACAGAAATTGGCTTTCAGCCTATTTCCATGGGAAGCAGAATCCAGCGAGTAGAGACAATTATCCCATCGCTGTTAGGGAAAATTTTCCTATAGAAGGAGTCATCTTAAAACTCGTTCTTTCAATAAAAATTTCAAAAATATATAAAAAAGTGTACTCTTTTAACCTGAAGAAAATATAAATTCGTACTGTTTCTCTACAAAAAAAAGGATATCAATAACTATGATACTTTATGACTGTGCTGTAGCGCCCAACCCAAGACGAGCACGCATGTTTATTGCTGAAAAAGGCTTAGACATCAAAAAAATTGAAGTCGACATTATTGGCGGAGAAAATCTTAAAGATGCTTTTCTAT
>CAWURY010000027.1:0-10575 GCA_963925605.1 uncultured Porticoccus sp.
TCCTCTTACGGTTGGCGGCGGCGTGCGATCATTGATTGATATTAGAGCATTACTCAATGCCGGTGCTGATAAAGTAGGTGTTAATTCTGCAGCTGTAAAAAACCCAGAATTCGTTCAAGCTGCGGCAGATCGTTTTGGTTCCCAGTGTATTGTCGTTGCAATTGACGCTAAACAAGTAAGCGCAAAAGACGAGCCTTTACGCTGGGAGGTGTTTACCCATGGCGGACGTAATACAACTGGAATTGATGTGTTAGCCTGGGCCAATAAAATGGCAAGTTATGGAGCAGGAGAAATTTTATTGACGAGTATGGATAATGATGGAACTAAAAATGGCTTTAATCTTGCTCTTACTCGAGCTGTTAGCACAGCAGTAGATATTCCTGTTATCGCTTCAGGTGGCGTGGGGAATTTACAGCATTTAGTGGACGGTATTCTTGAAGGAAAAGCCGATGCAGTTCTTGCAGCTAGCATTTTCCACTTTGGCGAACATACAATTCCTGAGGCCAAGGCATATATGTCCGCAAAAGGTATTGAGATGAGACTCTAAATTTACATCAAAATTCTGGGTATTTTTATGATCCAAACTGTATTTTGTTTAACAGATGTAAACCCTGTAGTAAATTCAAAGCATCATGAAGTTGATTGTCGCTGATGATAACTTCCTTTTCTTCGAGATTTGTTTGATGTGATGGGCTGCTGAGGTGTCTTGGTAAATTTTCTTCTTTTGTACTCATGTTATTCTTTTTTTCCCATACCCTTATGTCAGCAGGTTGAACTATAATATCTGGCTTTATCCCCGAGCCTTGAATAGATCTTTTGTTTGGGGTGAAGTAACATGCAGTGGTTAACTTTATTCCACGGCTGTCTCCTAAAAGAAAGATTGTTTGAACAGAACCTTTACCGAAGCTATTGGTCCCGAGTATGAGTGCTCGACCATGGTCCTGGAGGGCACCCGCAACAATCTCTGCTGCGGAGGCTGAACCTTCATTTATAAGTACCACAATAGGTAGCCCGTTTAGTCTGTCACCCGAAAAAGCCTGATAGCTTTCACTTGATTTAGCCCCCCGACCTTCGGTGTAAACTACTAACCCTCTATCTAGGACTGCATCTACAACCTCTATGGAGGTGGTAAGCAGCCACCCTGGATTGTTGCGCAAATCCAGAACTACCCCTTTCAGTTCGCTGTCTTCTTTAGATAGTTCTGACAATGCTTTTTTGAATTGCTGGCCTGTATTTGCGTGAAATTGTGCAATTCTGATGTACCCAAAGCCCGGGTCTTGGTATTTCACAGCGCACGCTGTTTACAAGAATAATATCGCGCTCAACGTTGACTTCAATCGGAACATCTGCTTGTTCTCGAACAATTGTTAATAGCAGTGTGGATCCTTTTGGTCCACGTATTGCTTCAATGGCTTCACCAAAATTCATGTTTTGTACAGTATTTGAATCTAGCTTGATAATCAAATCTCCTGGTAATATGCCCGCCCTATATGCAGGACTTCCGTCAATTGGAGAGATGACTCTAATAGCCCCATTTTCTAAGCTTATTTCAATTCCTAAGCCTCCAAATTCACCTGAGGAATGCTCCTCCAATAAAGAAAAAGCTTGTTCATCTAGATAGACAGAATGAGGGTCTAGAGAGCTAAGAAGCCACTTTATGGACATTTCAAGTAACTTTTTGTCGTCGACTTCTTCTATGTATTCTTGTCGGATTCTCTCGAAGGCCTGAGTGAAATAACGCAACTCTTCAAGTGGTAGGCGAAATTCTGTCTGGATTTCTTTTGCCTGAATGCAATTAGAAAACATATAAGATGGTAAAAATAACATGAAAGAAAAGAGAATAGCGTGGACTTTAGGTATAGTTTTATCCTGGTTTATTTATGCTTTCTTTTGCATGGGACAACCTAGGTAGTTTTTTCTTCAGCCAAATTTTTGGATTTAAAGGCTTACCACTTTGGCGTACTTCAAAATAAAGAGCATGCTTCTCTTGGCCTCCAGTATTTCCAACTCTAGCAATAGTTTCTCCTTTTAGAACCCAGTCCCCCATTTTTTTTAGAAGAATTTGATTGTGAGCATACAGAGTCATGTACCCATCATTATGGTTAACTATGACTAGCAAGCCATGGCCTTTGAGATAGTCGGAAAAGATAATTTCCCCATCATGAACAACACTCACTGGCGCCCCCTCTGTTGCACTCAAAAGCCATCCTTTTGAGTGCAATTCAGAGCCCATCAAAGGATTATAGTGGTTGCTTAAGCGGCCATTTACGGGCCAAGGTAGTTTACCTTGACTTACTGCAAAAGTTTTCTCAATAGAGGAGGGGGGGAACTGTTGGATGACTCTCTCCGCATCTACGAATATAGATTCCAGCCTACTTCGCTCGTTATCTAGTACGCTCAACTTCGTTTGAGACGAGTAAATTTTTTTATTGAGACTTTCCATAGTCTTTTTTCTATTTTGCTGTGTTACTAGCAGACTTGTTGTAACTTTTCTAAGTTTGGAGCGATTTTCTAGGAGTTTATTTTGTCGGCTGAAAATTAATTTTTTAATACCCTCTAGCTCTTGGATAATTGATTTGTAGGCATTAATTTTTTTACCTCTAGCACGTAGAAAATAACTATAGTATTCAAGAGTTCTACTAATAGTCTGTGGATTTTTTTGACTTAACAGCAGCCTTATCGGTTCTTGGCCGCCATGACGGTGCAAAGAGGTAATATAGTTTTTTATCAATTTTTTCTGGCTTTGCAGGGATACTTTTAAGGTAGTCTCTTCTGTATGGAGCGCCTTAAGTTCAAGATTTAAATTTTTTAACTCTCCCTCTAGGGTTTGTATTTTAAGGCTTAAGTCTGCTAAATTTAGTTCAGTATTTCTAAGCTTGTCGCTAAGTGATTCTTGATGCTCTCCATCCCCTTCTAGGGATTTTTGTAGGCTCAGAATGTCACTCTTAAGTTTGTTTAGATTTTGGAGAGCATTCGATTCTTCTGCTAATGTTGGTGCGATGAGTATGAGCGCCAATGCTGCCGATTTTAATAATTGTTTCAGGTTCATTACCGCTGACCGAAATGGATTAATGAGTTTTAACTAAAGACTGCCCTGTCATTTCTGTTGGTTGAGGTAAATCCATAAGGGCCAGGATGGTAGGGGAAATATCTGATAGCGCCCCATTGGGGAGTAAAGAAATTTTTCTATCTCCTACGTAAATTAGAGGTACAGGGAAGGTTGTATGCTGAGTATGAACTTGCCCGGTATTTTCATCAAACATTTGTTCTACATTGCCATGGTCAGCAGTAATTAGGCATTGTCCCCCGACATTTCTGATTGCTAGTGTTACCTTTTCGATGCATTCATCGATTACCTCTACTGCTTTAACCGCTGCATCAAAAACGCCGCTATGGCCAACCTGATCACAGTTGGCGTAGTTGCAAATAATGGCGTCATAGTCGCCATTATTAATTACTTCTAAGAGTTTTTGTGTAAGCTCATGGGCGCTCATTTCAGGCTTGAGATCGTAAGTAGCAACTTTTGGAGAGGGTATTAATATTCTTGACTCCCCATCAAAAAAACTTTCTTGTCCGCCACTAAAGAAAAAAGTTACATGTGCATATTTTTCAGTCTCGGCGATCCTTAATTGAGTTTTCCCTAGCTTGCTTAGATGTTCGCCTAGTGAATTAATGATGCTTTCTGGAGGAAATGCTACTGACGCAGCTATATCCGACGAGTATTCTGTGGTCATTACAAAGTCAGCCAGCGAAAGCTTTACATCCCTATCAAACCCAGAAAAATTGTTGTCAACAAAGGCATTGGTTATTTGCCGTGCTCGATCCGGACGAAAATTCATAAAAATAACCACATCATCATTCTTGATAGCGACAGGGTGCTCACCTTTAGCGCAGATTACAGTAGGTTGGACAAACTCATCACTTTGGCTGTTTTTGTAGCTGGCGTGTAGCGCCTCAATTGAGTTTAAAGCCTGATTTTTCGAAGAGCCTTGCGTCAACATGTCATAGGCGACCTTTAATCGATCCCATCTTTGGTCTCTATCCATGGCATAAAATCGACCACATATGCTAGCAATACGTCCTACGCCTAGATCTAAGAAGATAGACTCTGTAACCCTTAATGAGGCCTCGGCACTTCTTGGCGGGGTGTCCCTGCCATCTAAAAATGCGTGTAAATAAACTTTTTTTGCTCCTCTTTGGGCAGCTAGTTTAATGATACTGTTTATGTGATCTTCGTGGCTATGTACTCCACCTGCAGAAAGCAGACCAAGAACGTGCACCGCTGTACCTTTGACGACTGCTTTATCTATAGCATTTACATAAGCTTGGTTAGTGAAAAAATCTCCATTTGTTATGGCATTGTTAATCTTAGATAGATTTTGATGCGTTATTCGTCCTGAACCCAAAGCAACATGACCGACCTCACTGTTTCCCATCTGTCCCTCAGGAAGACCTACGGCAATTCCTGATGTGTTTATGAGACTGTGAGGGCAGGTTTTCCAGAGATTGTCTAACGTCGGTGTTTTCGCACTATGGATAGCATTATGTTTTTGATTTTTACTGTATCCGTACCCATCTATTATCAAAAGGAGTAGTGGTTTTTTCGGTTCAGTCATGACTTTTTGGGCTCTATTGGTTTTTTTAAAGATGCTAATTAAGAATCTTACCGGCAAAGAGCAATTAGCGTCAATCATGGTTTCCTGTTATAGGGTTCGCTGTGTATAATTTGGCAGTTTTATTGTTTTGTATTCTGTGAAAAATAACAAGCGGAGCTTTATATTTTGGAATTCTTTAATTTTATAAGTGAACAATGGGTGCTTGTTAGTATTTTCATGGCGTTACTTTATTTATTTGCTATAAATGAGCGCGCTAAAAGCGGAAAGAGTGCTTCCCCTCATGTGGTGACTCGAATGATTAATGCGGATGAGGCTGTATTACTCGACATTCGTGATACAAAAGAATTTAACGCAGGACACATTGCGGGCGCTGTTAATATTCCCAACAGCAGGCTAAGTGCCTGTATATCCGAGCTAGAAAAATATCGCGGAAAAGTGATCATTATTGCCGATAAGGTTGGACAACATTCCGGAGCTATAGGGCGCACACTTCAGCAGCAAGGGTTCAGTGTGTTAAGGCTAAGCGGTGGCATGATGGAATGGAAAAATCAAAGCTTGCCAGTTGTAAAGGCATAAGGGGTTGTCACTCTGCCTGATCGTTATCTTCGATCAGATTAAGTTCTTTTATTTTTCGAGTTAAAGTATTTCTGCCCCAACCAAGAATGTCGGCGGCAGTTTTCTTTCTGCCTCCAGTATGAGCCAGCGTTGCTTCGATTAATATCTGTTCAAAGCTTGCTGCTGCTCTCGCAAGAATAGCAGTATTGCCAGAAGCTAATTCGTTTTTTGCCCAATTTTTGAGCTGCTCTTCCCACGAACTGTAAGTATTAGGTGCGTTTTTTGATGCAGTGACAAATTCTGGAGGAAGGTCATCAATGTGCACTTCTCGACCGGGAGCCATTATTGTAATCCAGCGGCATATGTTTTCAAGTTGTCTGACATTGCCTTCCCATGGAAGATTGCACAGATGCTCTTCCGTTTCAGAAGAAAGAATTTTCGTCTCACCTTCTAGCTCTATAGAGGCCATCTCTAAAAAATGTTCCATTAATTTAGGGATATCTTCTCGACGGTCTATTAGTTTTGGCAGGTGGATCCGGATAACATTTAATCGGTGAAACAGATCCTCTCTGAATTTGTTTTGCAGAACTAGATTTTCTAAATTTTGATGGGTTGCAGCAATAATTCGAGTATCAGCTTTTATGGGATCATGACCGCCTACACGATAAAACTCTCCATTTGAAAGCACTCGAAGGAGTCTTGTTTGCGCTTCTGCCGGCATATCCCCGATTTCATCAAGGAAGAGGGTGCCGCCATTTGCTTGCTCAAAGCGACCCTCTCTCCGATGAGTTGCGCCACTGAATGCACCTTTTTCATGACCAAAAAGCTCAGATTCTATTAGGTCATGAGGAATTGCAGCCATATTAAGCGCAATAAGTCGATTATTTTTTCGTGGACTATTGTTATGTAAGGCCTTAGCTACAAGCTCTTTCCCTGTCCCTGATGCCCCATTTATCAAAACAGTGATATTGGAATTTGATAGTCTTCCTATGGCACGAAAAACCTCTTGCATGGAAGGAGCTTCTCCAATGATGTCACTGTTATTGCTAGAAGATTTTTTTTCTGGAATAAGATTATTTTTTTGTTCTTGCGCAAAACTAATCGCGCGTAGCGTTACAGCGACAAGCTCTTTAATGTCAAAAGGCTTCGGGACATACTCGAAGGCACCCCCTTGGTATGCTGCAACTGCACTATCAAGATCTGAGTGAGCAGTAGTTATAATCACCGGGAGGCCTGGGTTTGAAGAGTGAATTTTTTTTAACAATTGTAAGCCATCGATTCCTGGCATCCGTATATCGCTGATTATAGTATCAGGAGTTTCCTTGCTCAGCTCGTTAAGTAAGTCACTGCCCTTTTCAAAGCTTGCCACCGTAATAGCTTTCCTAGCTAACGCTTTTTCTATTACCCATCGAATAGATCGATCATCGTCAACAACCCAAACAGTACGCTTCATTTTATTCGCCTAAAGGTAAGTACACATAAAAAGTAGTTTTATCGACTGAAGTTTCACACTTAATAAGACCGCGATGAATGTCAATAGATGACTGGGCGATCGACAAGCCAAGCCCGGTGCCTTCTGGTCTGCCGCTAACCATTGGAAAAAAAATACGATCAAAGATCTTTTCTGGTATGCCTGGGCCGTTATCAGTAATTTTAATGCAGCAAACCATTCTATGGCTGGTGCTTCTAACAGTGAAGTTTCTTTCAATACGAGTGCTTATCCAAATTTTGGGGGCTTCTTGTGTGCTAGCCTTTAACGCTTGGACAGCGTTACGTAAAATATTTAGCAATGCCTGGATTAGCTGCCCTTTGTCGCCCTTGATTTCTGGAATGCTTGGATCATAGTCCCTGTCTATCTTTATATAGTCCAGTGTTTCTTTTTCTGTTAGCGAGGCGGTGTGCTCAATCACTTCATGTATGTTGATGGTCGAGAATTTAGGTAGAGTGTTTGATCCAAGCAGTCGATCGACTAGGCTACATAGGCGATCGGTCTCACTAGAAATGATATCAGTAAACTCACGCAGCTCTGGTTGACTGCTTAGATCATCGGAGAGTAATTGCGCTGCACCTTTAATCCCCCCGAGAGGATTTTTTATTTCATGTGCAAGACCGCGAACTATATTACGTGTAGCATCATGCGCAGACAGTAGCTCGTTTTCTTTGCTTAGTTGCAACAGCCTTTTTATTGGCTGCAGTTCCAGTAAAAGCATTTTTTCTTGGCTCCAGATAATAGGGGAAACAGTAAGATCAATAGTGATGTGACTGTTATCTAAAAGCTGCAGGTTGGCCTCTCTCTGTGTAAAGGGCTGCGAATCCTTCAGTGCTTTGCTCAGAGAATATAAATGTACTGCCCCCCCTAAAGAACATTTTTTGTCAGACTTTAAGAAATTTAATATTGGTTCTCCAATGATGCGAGTCGAGCTCATATCGAGAAGGTTTTCTGCTGAAGGATTTAAATAGAGAACCGCTAGATTTTCATCTAACAAGATAATTGATGCGCTAAGACTGTCTAAAAGTAGACCCTGTAGCTTATCTTTTTTCATGGCTTTAGTTGGCTGTAAGTTTGCATTTTTGCATAGTCAATGAATAGTGGAAATTACGAACAATCTCTAAAGACTTGGTTTTCTATGTTGTTAGTTTTTATTTAAGATCCGACAAGTCAGGCTGTAAAAATTCCCAGCCCGACTTACCAGATTGCAGCTATTAAGCAGAGTAATACATATCAAATTCAACTGGATGGGTTGTATGTTCTACACGGTATACATCATGCATTTTTAACTCAATGTAGGCATCTATCATGTCATCCGTAAAGACACCACTTTTCGTTAAGAAATCTCTGTCATTGTCCAGAGCCTCCAGGGCTTCTCTTAGACTCCCGGCCACTTGTGGAATCAAAGCGCCTTCTTCTGGAGGTAGATCGTAAAGGTCTTTATCTGAAGGTTCACCGGGGTGTATTTTGTTTATGACTCCGTCAATCCCGGCCATAAGCATAGAGGCAAACATTAAGTAGGGATTTGCTACTGGGTCGCCAAATCTGAGCTCTACACGCTTCCCTTTAGGTGAGTCAACATAAGGAATGCGTAGGGCTGCCGAGCGATTTCGAGCTGAATAGGCAAGCATTACTGGAGCCTCGAATCCTGGAATTAGGCGCTTATAAGAATTGGTGGACGGATTTGCAAAAGCATTCAAGGCTTTTGCATGTTTGATTATTCCGCCAATATAGTAAAGTGCAGTTTCGCTCAATCCAGCATAACCATTTCCTGCAAAAACATTTTCGCCATTTTTCCAGAAAGATTGATGACAGTGCATACCGGAACCATTGTCACCAACAAGAGGTTTGGGCATAAATGTCGCAGTTTTTCCGTAGGCGTGAGCAACATTATGTACGCAGTATTTGAAAATTTGAACTTCGTCAGCTTTTTTGACGAGAGTGTTAAATCTTACCCCAATTTCACACTGCCCCGCCGTAGCTACCTCATGATGGTGCACTTCAATGTCTAGCCCCATTTGCTCCATTGCTAAACACATTGCAGCTCTAAGGTCGTGCAGGCTGTCTACTGGCGGCACTGGGAAATAACCCCCTTTGACCCCAGGACGATGACCCATGTTGCCATTTGAGTAGTCAGAACCAGAAGACCATGCACCTTCTTCAGAATTAATCTTATAGAAACAGCTACTTATATTGGCGCCCCATTTTACATCATCAAAGACAAAGAATTCTGGTTCTGGGCCAAAGAATGCCGTGTCACCTAATCCGGTTGTAGCTAGATATGCTTCGGCTCGTTTTGCAACAGAACGAGGATCGCGATCATAAGACTTCATGGTAGAAGGCTCAATAATATCGCAACGGATAATTATGGTTGCTTCATCAGTAAATGGATCCAGAATGGCTGTTGTGTCATCAGGCATTAAGATCATGTCTGATTCGTTTATACCTTTCCAACCTTCAATTGATGAGCCATCAAACATTTTGCCGACTTTAAAAAATTCGTCATCTACATCTTTAGATGGAAAAGAAACATGCTGCTCTTTCCCTCTTGTATCCGTAAAGCGAAGATCTACCCAGCGCGCTTCACTTTCTGTAATAAGTTTTTTAGTTTGTGACATTTGTTCCTCCAAATTTAAGTATGCCTAGCTACAATATAAAAATGTTTCATTGGTGATCTTTTGTTCTAGATATTAGCTGTAATTTTTACTGCTATCCTACTAGTTATCAAAGCAAAAATTGTGCCAACACTATAATTGGTCAACAGACCCAATCATAGCGCCCTAGAAAATATAATTGCACTGTTAGGGTGCCATAAAGACCATTTATGGTGCAATTTAAGATCATTTATAGTGCATTTATTGGTATATTTTGTAACCCACTTTATTTTTTCCATTTGGCTTGGGTTGTTTCTACAGCATGTCATGCAAGCATTAACTGTAATTAATACGGTATTTTTTAAGTTTAAAAAAATTAAAGTGAGCATTTTCATGCATTTTGCTATCTCCAGATAGCTCAGGTCAGTATAATGCCGTTTTTTTCCCAACCTAGGATCAGTCTTGTGATTGAAAATCTTCGGAATATTGCCATTATTGCCCATGTTGATCATGGTAAAACCACTTTAGTTGATAAGCTTCTTCAGCAATCGGGCACTCTCGATCGAAAAGATATGAATTCAGAGCGAATAATGGATTCAAGCGATCAAGAAAGAGAGCGCGGTATAACTATTCTTGCTAAAAATACAGCTCTCAAGTGGAATGGATATAATATCAATATTGTAGATACCCCTGGGCATGCTGATTTTGGGGGAGAAGTTGAGCGTGTGCTCTCAATGGTTGATTCAGTTTTATTATTGGTGGACGCTGTAGATGGACCAATGCCTCAAACTCGGTTTGTTACCCAGAAAGCTTTTGAGCAAGGATTAAACCCTATTTTGGTTGTAAATAAAGTTGATCGCCCGGGTGCAAGGCCTCATTGGGTCGTAGATCAGGTGTTCGATTTATTCGACAGATTAGGCGCTACTGATGAACAGATGGACTTCCCTATAATATTTGCTTCTGCTTTGAATGGGGTTGCTGGTCATGAACCTGAGTCTTTGGCAGAAGATATGGCGCCTCTTTTGCAAATGATAGTAGACAAGGTTAGGTCTCCGGCGGTCAATAGGGACGGCCCCCTCCAAATGCAAATCAGCGCATTAGACTACAATAGCTATGTTGGCGTTATTGGTGTGGGTAGGATCACTCGTGGAAAATTAAAGCCTAACGAGCAAATTGTTATAGTCGACAGCGAAGGAGTCTCTCGCAAAGGTAGAGTTCTTCAAGTTATGGGCTATAGTGGTCTTGAGCGTGTAGATGTTATTGAGGCGGAAGCGGGTGAGATTGTGTGTGTCACAGGCATCGATAAGCTCAATATTTCTGA
>CAWURY010000028.1:0-17767 GCA_963925605.1 uncultured Porticoccus sp.
TACTCCTTTTGGTTCAAAAAATCCAGATCTCATTCGAGCATACTTGGTTGATCAGCAAGGACTGGTAATGATGTCTTATAGCTTAGCCAACAAAGGAAATGAAATCATAGAAGACATTGAACACTTAATGAAATATTCTGCTCAGTAACTTATGTTTGGCAGCTTACGAGCTAAAAACCCTTTGATGGCCTGAGAGTAAGATATTAGTGTTAATTTTTCATTCCAACAACTCTCGCAGACCAGGATTTTTATTAGCATTTTTGGCTACAGCCCTTGCTGTGATAGTTGCAGCTCTCGGAGTATACAGTCGTTTTACAGACACTGGCTTTGATTGCTCAGAATGGTTGGATTGTGATGGCGGGTTTTCTGTCATGCGTGAAAATACGCTCGAGGCATTCAAGCACTATATTGGTGTGGGTGGCTGGACAGAGATAGCGCATCAGCTGCTGTCTGCTGTGTTGACGTTTTTAATTATCTTATTGGCTATCAATTCATGGCGTCTTCGCCAAGATGACGACTACCCTTTTAGATTGCCAACGTTTATTTTATTTTTAGTTTTATGGCAATCTATACTGGGTATGTGGTCTGTTGATTTGGTTCTTTGGCCTCAGGCAGCACTAGTCCACTTGTTGGGGGGCATAGTTATTTGCGCGTTGCTTTGGTTGCTAGCCTTAAGGCTAGACGGCAAGTGTTGGGTGGCGTCAAAAGAAATTATCTCTAGGTTAGATAAAATTAAACCGTGGATAACTTTAGCCATTATAATCGTTTCAATAGAGGCTGCCTTGGGTGGCTGGACAAGCGTAAAGTTTGCTGCCTTTGCATGCCCAGAATTTCCGTCTTGTCAAAATGCATGGTGGCCAAAAATGAATCTACAAGAGGGCTTTAGTTTGATCCAACCTCTTGAAATTGAGGCTTTAGAAAGCAAGGCTCGTGTGGCAATAAATGTTGTCCACAGGTTGGGGGCTTTGGTTGCAACAATTTATTTGTTGAGCTTATCGGCCTTCTTGCTAACGGTGCTTGATTATCGCGTGCGGCGTATGGGCTACATGCTAGCCGTCGTTTTGTTTGGACAGGTAATTTTTGTTATTGGTGCTGGGTATGTTCGTGACTCAGCTGTTTCCACAATAATGCATCATTTAGGAAGTACGCTGATATTATTAACGCTGGTAAGTCTTGCAAGCAGAGTGGCCTACGCTAAGCAAAAATAACACTAATTGAGGTTTGGATTAATGAAAACAGCAATATCGGAGATTGAAAAAGCTAGCCTAGATGATTATCTGGAGCTGACCAAACCAAGGGTTGTTGCGCTAATGATCCTAACGTCAGCTATAGGAATGTTCCTTTCTGTCCCCGGCATGGTTCCTTTTGATACGCTGATCTTAGGCAATATTGGCATTGCTTTCTGTGCCGGATCGGCCGCCATTATCAATCATGTAGTAGATCGAAAAATTGATCTTAAGATGGCTAGAACTTTGAATCGCCCTGTTGCCAAAGGAAGAGTGCAGCCCCATCAAGCGCTGTTTTTCTCTGCAATTTTGGGCTTGACGGGTACAGCTATTTTATTAATTTTTATTAATGCGCTCACGGCATGGCTGACGCTAGCCTCATTATTTGGTTATGCGGTGATTTATACCTCTTACCTCAAGCGCGCCACTCCTCAGAATATTGTCATAGGCGGCTTAGCCGGAGCGGTGCCCCCGCTGCTGGGCTGGACCGCTGTAACAGGAGAAGTCCATGGTCATGCTTTGCTCTTAGTGTTGATTATTTTTGCTTGGACCCCACCGCATTTTTGGGCCCTTGCTGTGCACCGTAAAGACGAATATGCCAAGGCAGAGATTCCTATGTTGCCAGTAACACATGGCGAAAAATACACAAAGCAAAGCATTTTGCTTTACACCGTGATTATGCTCCTTGTTACCTTGCTCCCTTTTGCAACAGGGATGAGTGGCTGGCTTTATTTTTTAGGCGCGCTTGTTTTGGGTGCTGGCTTTTTGTATTGGGCTATCACAATGATGATTGGCAAAAAACCTGATGCAGGCATGGATACGTTTAGGTATTCTATAGTCTACCTAATGGCGCTGTTTATTATTATGCTGATAGATCACTATTTTATTTGAAAATTGTCTTAGTTTCGATAAGAGGTTTGTATTTTTAAGGCTTGGTGTTGAGCTATAAAGACAAGGTTATAATGATTATGGTTGGACAAAAAAGTAGCCGTAGTATTCGATTTACTGTATTCGGGATAGTCGTATTTATTGTATTGGTGATGCTTGGATTCCTTAATAAAATTAATCAGCCGCGTATTTTAAGCCCGCAAGAGTTAATGAGTTATGGGGCAATGCTGCTTGATACTCCTCGAAAATTTAGTCAGTTTGAATTAACAGACCATCACGGGGGGCTGTTTACCTCGGCTCACTTGAAGGGGAAATGGAGTTTGCTTTTTTTTGGCTTCACTCATTGTCCGGACATTTGCCCCACCACAATGGCTACTGCAGCAAAACTTTATGAATCCTTGTCACCTGACGACAAAGACAAGTTGCAAGTCGTTATGATTTCTTTAGACCCAGAAAGGGATACTACAGAAAAACTTTTTCAATACGTGCCCTATTTCAATAAAGAATTTATAGGAGCAACAGGGAACAAGCATGTGTTGATGAGCCTAGGCGTGCAACTAAACATCCCTTATTCTAGAGTTTCTTTGAAGGAAGACGACTATACGATCGATCATAGCGGCAACTTCGTGATCATCAATCCCTATGGCGATTACCACGGATTTTTCAGACCACCATTTAATGTAGATAAAATGAAAGTTTCTTTGAAGTCGATAATGACAACATTTGACTAGTGGCGACAGGCCTACCTGTTTCTCTTAAAGAGAGAGATTAAAAATAGAATACCTGCGCTAAGGACTATAGATGGTCCCGCGGGCGTATCTATATACCACGAGCTAGCTAAGCCTAGAATTACTGCTAAGCAGCCCACCAAGCTGGCCAAAAAAGCCATTTGTTCGGGTGTCTTAGAAAAACTCCTTGCTGTAGCTGCAGGTATGATGAGCAAGGCAGTAATTAACAGCACCCCCACTACCTTCATGGCGACTGCAATCTCTAAAGCAATGATAAGCATGAAGGCTGTTCGTACTGTCTTGAAACGCACTCCTTCAACTTGCGCTAGCTCCTCATCAATAGTGATAGCTAATAACGGGTTCCACAGCTTGACTAGCAAAAACATTGCGATAGCGCTGATCACATATATAGTAATCACGTCATTTGCGCTAACCGTTAATAAGTCTCCAAACAATAAGCTCAAAAGATCAACCCTTATATTTGGCATCAGCGCTATTGCGATTAATCCAATAGCCAAAGAAGTATGAGAAAGAATCCCTAGCAAGGTGTCAGATGCAAGATTTTTTTGTTGCTGCAAGATGACTAGCACTAATGCAAATATTAGGCAGGTGACAATTACAGATATAGTAGGATTAATTGCAAGCAACAAGCCAAGAGCAACGCCTAGTAATGAAGAATGGGCTAAAGTATCGCCAAAATAAGCCATGCGTCGCCAAACAATAAATGTTCCAAGTGGTCCAGTAATAATAGCGACCCCCAGCCCAGCTAAAAGCGCATAAAGAAGAACATCAATCATGACTGCACCCCGCCGCGTTTTTTTCTGATAGTTTGGAGTTTTTTACTTCCCCGTGCAAGCCGTGCTGATGATCATGGTGATGAGTGTATGTCGTTGTTTTTGTTCCAAATAACTCTATAAATTCTGGATTGGTGCTAACTTGGTCAGGACGGCCATGACAGCAGACATGCTGATTTAAGCATATCACTTCATTAGTCGAGGACATCACTAGGTGGAGATCATGAGAAACCATAAGCACCCCACAATTTAGCCTACTGTGTAGTCGGCTGATTAGCTTATAGAGCGCTTCTTGCCCCACCACATCAACGCCCTGTACGGGCTCATCAAGTACTAAAAAATTTGGCTTGCGGAGAATGGCTCGCGCTAAGAGAGCTCTTTGCATTTCTCCACCGGATAAAGATGACAGAGGGCAGTGTAATAGTTTAATGATTCCTACTTCGTCTAAAACATCAGAGTATAGTTTTTTATTTTTTTCGATTAACTTTAAAAACCTCTCAAGAGTAATTGGCACGGTGGGATCAATATGAAGCTTTTGCGGCATATATCCTATACGCAGATCAGGAGAACGAAAAATCGCGCCTTCGTCAGCAGGAATAAGGCCTAGCACAATCTTGACAAGGGTTGTTTTGCCAGCCCCGTTTGGGCCGATTAGAGTAATGATTTGCCCTTGATTAATGGTTAAATCAACTGAAGATAGAGCCTTGTCACCGTTAAAGTATTTGCTAATACCATTAAGCTTGATAAGAGGGGGATTCACAATATTTGCTCCTGCTGGCATTTCGGGCAAAGCCCAATTATTTCGACCACTTGCGTCTCTACTTGAAAGCCAGTGCGCTCCGCGGTATGTAAAATAATACTATTCATTTGCTCGGTGCTGCATTCGGCAGTGGAGTGGCATATTCGACAGATAAGAAAGAAATCATTATGAGTGTTTTCGGGAAACGAGCGGCCAATATAAGCATTTAACGAGGCAATTCGATGAATAAGCCCAAGATTAAGAAGAAATTCAATAGCGCGATATACTGTAGGAGCCTTGATGCGTTTACCTGTATGAAGATTCAAGGCTAAATTATCTACAATATTGTAAGCTCCTAATGGTTGGTGGCTCGCCCAAATGGTTTTAAGTACAATTTCTCGAATAGGGGTTAGCCTGGCATGGCTTTCCTCGCAGAGTACTCTGGCCCTTTCTAGTGCAGTTACAATACATCTCTGATGGTCATGAGCCTGATAGGCAAGGCGAGAATATGTCAGCATGCTTGCATTCCTGAATATTAAATAATTATGTTATCTTATATCATTTTATAAAATGAGCAATAATGAGAAGATACATATTTATGTCCTTTGTTTGTAAGTTTTACTTTATATATCAATTATAATTTAAAATTAATATAATAATATAATATAACAAATTAACTTTTTTGGTGAAATGATAAGATGATTAAATTTTTTAGCACTATTCTTTTTGCTCTGATATATGTCCCTTTGGCAGCTTCAGCAAGCCTTACCATAGTGGCCTCAATCAAACCTGTTGCCATGCTAATAAAAGCAGTTGTAGGCGATCAAATTTCTGTAAAAGTACTGCTCCCAGACAATATCTCCCCCCATAATTATGAGCTTAAATTTTCAGATATTAGAGCAATTAGAAGTGCAGATTTTTTTGTTTGGGTCGGTCCCGGACTTGAAAGTAATCTGTCTAAGGCAATTGAAAACTATCCATCAGCCAGCATCATTCAGCTAACACAACTAAAAAATATCCGTTGGCCTGAATCGAAGTCTTTAAGACACCAAGAACATGCGCCCGGTCGCCAACACCTTCATTCTCTGGTAACAGGGGAGCTAAATAGCAATCTATATAACCTAGACCCTCATTTATGGTTAAACCCGGAAAATAGTCTACAGATAGTCAATGAAATTAAGCTTATTTTAGGTAACCGATATCCCGAACATAAGGCTATTTTTGAACAAAATGCTGATACATTCTCTCTGTTGCTTAAAAGTATAGACAGAGAGGCGAAAGAAAAATTCAAACAAGTTAAGGAGAAAGGTTTTATAGTTACACATGATGGATATGGGCATTTTGTAGAGCATTATGGGCTGCGCCAGCTAGGAATCATAAATTTAACGGAAGGTGTCTCGGCTACTGCGCAGCACAGGTCTAGACTAGCAGCATTAAGTGTTAGCGCTACCTGCATTTTTACTGATCCTCAGAATAGTAGCAAAGTTGCAGATCAATTAGCTCAAAAATTTGAGCTAAAATCTAGAGAGCTAGACACAATGGGTCTCAGCGCTTCCCTAGAGAAAAACAGTTATATAAAATTTTTTAATGATTTTTCTGCAACAGTACTAGCATGCTTGGAGTAAAATAAAATTTCTAGACACAGTCGAGCGGCTCATGACAAATAAAGCACCACTAGTCTTGGTGGACGGATCTTCTTACCTTTATCGAGCGTTTCATGCATTACCGCCACTAGTGACATCTTCGGGGATCCCTACTGGTGCAGTTAAGGGAGTGATTGCAATGATGCGTCGGATGATGAAAGATTTTCCAGATAGCCCAATCGTTGTGATTTTTGATGCCAAAGGTAAAACCTTCAGAGATGATCTTTATGTAGAATATAAGGCCCACAGGCCGCCTATGCCAGACGATCTACGCCTTCAAATTGAGCCCATTCACAAAATCATAGAAGCTATGGGTCTACCTATGCTAATTATTGATGGTGTTGAAGCAGATGATGTTATAGGCACATTGGCAGTAAATGCAGCTTCTCAGCAACGCAATGTAGTGATTTCTACCGGTGACAAAGATATGGCTCAATTGGTCGGCCCATACGTCAGCTTAATCAACACTATGACCAACACACAGCTGAATAGACAGGGTGTAATTGATAAGTTTGGAATCCCCCCAGAATTAATTATTGATTATCTAGCGCTTGTGGGCGACAAATCAGACAACATACCCGGGGTTCCTGGTGTGGGTGAGAAAACAGCATTAGCGATATTGCAAGGCATTGGCGGGCTTGTTGATATTTATAAGGATGTTAAAAAAATAGCGGAACTAGAATTTCGTGGCGCAAAAAATATACCAGAAAAGATGCTAGAGCATAAAGAATTAGCGGATCTCTCATACAAGCTGGCAACTATAAAAATAAATGTCCAGTTGGATCAAACGCTAGACGATTTGGCCAATGTCGAGCCAGACAACGATGAACTTCTTTTTTGGTTCAAGAAGCTAGAGCTAAAAACATGGGCTAACGAGCTAGCCATTGAGAAGGATCAATCTGATGGCCCAACACCCCCTGTTGAGGCTAAAGAAAAAAATTACCAGATTATTTATTCGGAAGATCAGCTTGATAGCTGGCTAGAAAAACTAAAGCTAGCGGAATATTTTTCTTTTGATACGGAAACAACAAGTCTAGATTATATGCAGGCCAAAATTGTTGGCCTATCATTTTCTGTGGCGCCTTATGAGGCTGCTTATGTTCCTTTGGCCCACGATTACTTGGGTGCCCCGGAGCAGCTGAACCGCGAGCAAGTTTTACAGAAAATTAAGCCTCTTTTAGAAAACCCGTCAGCCTTTAAAGTAGGCCAAAATCTCAAATATGACATGAATGTTCTTGGGAATTATGGGATTACTTTATCGGGAATTAAATTTGACACCATGCTTGAATCTTACGCCATTAACTCAATAGAAAGCCGCCATGATATGGCCAGCCTGGCCTTAAAATATTTAAAAGAAAAGACGATTCACTTCGAAGATGTTGTGGGCAAAGGCTCAGGTCAATTGACCTTTAATCAGGTGCCGATTGAAATCGCGGCATCTTATGCCGCAGAGGATGCAGATATTACCTTGCGCCTGCATCAAGCTATGTTTCCCCTGCTGAAAAAGCAAGAAGACCTATTGCGCGTGTTTGACGCAATCGAAGTCCCTTTGATACCAGTGCTTTCTCATATGGAAAGAAATGGAACATTAGTAGATGCCAGGTTGCTTAATGAGCAGAGCCAAGAATTGGGGATTAGGCTTGAAGAGATAGAAGAAGAGGCGTATCAGTTAGCGGGAGAAAAATTTAATTTGGCGTCCCCAAAGCAGTTGGGTGAAATTCTATTTGAAAAACTTAATATTCCCATTTTAAAGAAAACCGCGAAGGGTGCGCCATCTACAAAAGAGGAGGTGCTGACGGAATTAGCACTAGATTATCCACTACCTAAAATATTATTAGAGCACCGAACCTTATCTAAATTAAAGTCTACTTATGCTGACAAGTTACCAAAGATGATCAGTCCTGTTACTGGGCGTATTCATACCTCTTACCATCAAGCTGTCACTGCGACTGGCAGGCTGTCATCATCAGACCCCAATTTGCAAAACATCCCTATACGGACATCAGAAGGAAGAAGAATTCGTCAGGCATTTATTGCACCTAAAGGCTCTCAAATATTGGCTGCAGATTATTCTCAAATAGAGCTTCGAATAATGGCTCATTTGTCTGGAGATCAGTGTTTAACTAATGCATTCTTGCAAGGACTAGATGTCCACCAAGCAACAGCTGCTGAAGTGTTTGGTGTAACTTTGGATGAAGTGACCACAGATCAACGGCGAAGCGCAAAAGCTATAAATTTTGGCTTAATATATGGTATGTCAGCTTTTGGTTTGGGACGACAGCTGCATATTGGTCGAAATCAGGCCCAAGAATACATAGATAAATATTTTTCTCGCTACCCAGGCGTTAAGAGCTACATGGACAATACTCGCAGAACCGCTGCTGGGAGAGGTTTTGTGGAAACTTTGTTTGGCCGTCGGCTGTATTTGCCAGAAATTAACTCGAGCAATGGAATGAGAAGACAGGCAGCAGAACGGACGGCAATCAATGCCCCTATGCAAGGGACCGCTGCAGACATTATAAAATTGGCGATGATAGATGTGGATTTTTGGCTGACTTCTACTGGATTAAAATCTAAAATGATCATGCAGGTACATGATGAGCTTGTTTTAGAGGTCCCGGATTCCGAAGTCGACATTATAGCTGATGGGTTGAGCAATCGCATGTCAGCTGTTGCAGACCTAAGTGTTCCGTTATTAGTTGACTTGGGCAAAGGAAATAACTGGGATGAGGCGCATTAATAAAGCCTAAAGGACGAAATTTTTAAAATATTTTATTTTTTGCGGAACTTTAACGCCTAAAGGCGTACTAACTAAGTACGCAATAGATATTTATGCTTTCCCCCAAGAAAGACTTTTTCTCACAGCGTAACAGTTCAACCCAGTCACCGCCGATGACTGGGTTTTTTTATACCATTAAATTATATTAGCCATGCTTCTAGTCGCTCATTGAGCTCACCAAGCCCTTCTTTTTTGAGAGACGAAAAAGTCTGCAAAGAGAGATTGTCTACCAAGCCTTCTTTTGTGAGCTCTTGCTTTACTTTTAGCAGAGTGCTGTTAGCGGGCCCTTTTTTTAATTTGTCTGATTTTGTTAATAATAGATGTATAGGCATACTGGATGCTGAAGCCCATCGAATCATCTGCCAGTCGTATGGCTGAAGTGGGTGGCGAATATCCATTAACATTACTAAACCTTTAAGGGATTGCCTTTCTTGCAGATAGTTAGCAAGACTAAGGTCCCATGCTTGTTTTATCGCTTTTGGCACTTTAGCAAACCCATAGCCTGGAAGGTCCACCAAGCGACAGTCCTCGCCTAAGGAAAAGAAATTGAGTAACTGGGTTCGACCCGGAGTTTTGCTGGTACGAGCTAATTTTTTGTTGTTTGTCAAAGTGTTGATGGCGCTTGATTTCCCAGCGTTTGATCGCCCTGCAAAAGCGACCTCTTTCCCCGTGTCATCTGGAGCCTGTTTGATAGATGGTGCGCTAAGCAAAAACTCAGCTTTATTGAATAAAATTTTGTTAGACATAGGCGGCCTGCAGGTATCTTGATTTCACTATTAAGATCAGAGAAGAGTTGGTATATAATGCCTTGGTTTTTACAAAGACAACATTAATTATACATTGTAGCGGAATACAGAGAGCGGATTAACTAATGAAAAAAATGATTTTAAATTTTTCTGTGGTTTTTAGTTGCATGATAGCTTGTTCCTTGAGCTTTGCGGCTGGTGATGCAGGTATGGGCAAACCAAAGACAGCTATGTGTTCTGGTTGCCATGGTTCTGATGGCAACAGCACAACGGCTTCTTTTCCAAAATTGGCAGGACAAGGCGAAAAGTATCTTACTAAACAATTAAAAGATGTTAAGACGGGTCGACGCAAAATAGATTCGATGACTGGAATATTGGACTTTTTTTCAGACCAGGACTTAGCCGACATAGCCGCGTACTACGCTTCGCAAAATATTCAGATATCTGGAGCCAAAGAAGATAGTCTTGATAAAGGCGAGGCGATATACCGAGGAGGCAATATTGAAACTGGTGTCGCTGCTTGTACAGGATGCCACTCTCCTGCTGGACAGGGTAACAGCCCTGCCGGATATCCCTTGTTGGGTGGGCAGCACGCCCAGTACACGATTAAGCAATTAAGGGCTTGGCGTACTGGCGCCCACGACCCTCAGAATAAAGATGCTAGAACTAATGATGGAGACTCAAAAATTATGCGAGGTGTAGCCGAACATATGAATGATGTTGAAATTGATGCAGTTGCCAACTTCATTGCTGGATTAAAATGATTGACATATTAAGGCGTAAATTGACGACTCGTGCGTTCGCTAACTTCTTGCTTGCTGTGACATTCTCGGCTGTATTGTTATGCCAGGCAGCTGAAGGTCCTTATCAAGCTGGCGTTCAATATGAAGTTTTACCGGAGCCAGTACTAACTCGTGACTCTTCAAAAATAGAAGTGGTAGATTTATTTTGGTACGGATGCGGACACTGTTATAGCTTTAAACCAAGACTAGAGTCATGGCAAAAAACTCAATTAGAAGATGTGTATTTTGTTGGCATTCCTGCGATTTGGCAGACCGAGATGCGCCTGCATGCCAAAGCCTATTACACAGCGCAGGCCCTAAAAATTTTTGATGTGATGCATAATGTTATTTTTGAGGCTATGAATTTAAAAAAAGAAAAATTACAAAATGAAGCTGAAATAGCTAATCTTTTTCTAGCCAACGGTGTGACTTTGGAGAATTTTTCCAAGATATTTAATTCAGGAACCATAGCAATGGCTGTAGATTTCGCAGAGAAGAAACAGGCGCAATATCGACTAAGAGGCACCCCAGAAATTGTGATTAACGGAAAATATCGTATTTCGGGGCGCAGTGCAGGAAGCCCCAGCGAAATGTTAAAAGTTGCTACTTTTTTAATTGATAAAGAGCGAGCTGAATTAAATAACTAGCATGCCAAACATCCTAGTTCGAAATGATAGTTTGATGCCCCCAGTGCTGTCATTATTAAAAATATTTAAACCCCCTGCATTCTTAGGCAATAAAATATGAAACCGACAAAAAAACCAATCAACCCTAATTTCTCTTCTGGTCCTTGCAGCAAAAGACCTGGTTATGATGTAAATAATTTAGATCTTTCATCGCTTGGTCGCTCTCACCGAGCCGCAGTGGGTAAGTCTGCTTTGAGTCGAGCCTGTCTTGAGACAGCAGAGATTTTAGGGCTTCCTAAGGATTATCTCGTTGGTGTTGTTCCAGCTTCAGATACCGGCGCTTTTGAAATGGCTATGTGGTCTTTGCTTGGCGCCAGAGATATCGATGTTTTCTCATGGGAGGCATTTGGCCAAGGCTGGGTTACAGATATAATCAAACAGTTAAAACTTGAAAATGTTAATAACTTTAGCGCTGATTATGGACGACTTCCTGATCTTTTTCAGGCTAATGCTGATCATGACATAGTTTTTACTTGGAATGGGACTACCTCTGGAGTAAAAGTCCCCCGCGCCGACTGGATTGCACCCGATAGAATCGGGCTAACTATTTGTGATGCAACATCAGCTGTTTTCGCTATGAGTCTTCCGTGGGAAAAACTTGATGTTGTTACCTACAGCTGGCAAAAGGTTTTAGGTGGTGAGGGGGCTCACGGCATGCTTATACTGAGTCCTCGTGCTGTTCAAAGGCTAGAGAACTATACTCCTTCTTGGCCTATGCCTAAAATTTTTAGACTTACCAAAGGCGGCAAATTAATTGATGGTATTTTCAGAGGAGAGACTATCAACACTCCTTCAATGTTATGTGTGGCAGATTACCTCGATGCCCTTAGTTGGGTTAAATCTATAGGGGGTGTTCAAGCATCTATTTCCAGGTCAGAAAATAACCTTGGTGTTATTAAGCAATTTGTTGCACATAACGACTGGATTAGTTTTTTAGCTGAAGAGCCCGAAACTTTATCAAATACTAGTATTTGTTTGACCCTTGATTTAGAGGCTGAAAAAGTAAAACAAGTGGTAAAATTACTAGAGCAAGAAGGAGTGGCTTACGATATAGGCGCTTACCGTGACGCACCCGCTGGATTGCGTATTTGGGGCGGAGCCACTGTAGAATCTTCAGATCTTGAGGCACTTATGCCTTGGCTGAAATGGGCGTATCATCAGGTTGCATAATAATCCCTTAATCATTATCGAAGCAGAGTAAAAGATATGTACAAAGTCCGCACTTATAATCAACTTTCATCTAAAGGATTAGATCGTTTTAACTCTGAAAATTATGACGTTTCCAGTGATGTTGTTGACCCAGATGCTTTTATACTTAGAAGTCATAAGCTTCATGATGAAGATATACCTATGAGCGTTAAAGCGGTAGCTCGCGCTGGCGCTGGCGTAAATAATATCCCAATTGAAAAATTTACTGAGAAAGGGATCGTTGTGTTTAACACTCCTGGTGCTAACGCTAACGCGGTAAAAGAGCTGATTGCTTCTGCGTTATTTATCTCATCAAGAGACATTTTTGGAGGCATGAATTATGTACAGGGTCTAACAGACATCAAGGATGCCGCCGAGATGTCTAAATTACTTGAGAAGCAAAAAAGTCAATTTGCAGGTTCTGAGGTTATGGGAAAAACTTTAGGTGTAGTTGGGCTTGGTGCTATTGGCTCTATGGTAGCCAATATGGCCCTAGAGTTAGGCATGAATGTTGTTGGCTTTGATCCTGCAATGTCTGTTGAAGCGGCTTGGCGTTTATCTCACAAAGTAGAAAAAATGGATAATTTGCAGAGTTTGCTGGCTAAAGCAGATTTCATTACGTTGCATGTGCCAGCACTAGATGTGACGAAGCATTTAATTAATGCTGAGACGCTAACTTTTATGAAGGCGTCAGCAGTTCTGCTTAATTTTGCTCGTGAAGAGGTAGTTGACTCCAGCGCCGTACGACATGCATTAGACCATAAAAATTTGAGTAAATATGTTACAGACTTCCCTACACCTGAGTTGCTAGGGCGCAAGGATGTCATATTGATGCCTCATATTGGTGCTAGCACAGAAGAGGCTGAAGAAAACTGCGCCATTATGGCTGCAGATCAGCTGATGGATTACCTAGAACAAGGAAATATTCGTAATTCAGTCAACTTCCCGGCAACAAAAATGCCTAAAAATAGCGGATATAGAATTACATTTTGTAATAAAAATGTACCTAAAATTCTAGGTAGCGTACTTTCTTTGCTAGCTGACTGCAGTCTCAATGTGATTGATATGGTTAATAAAAGCAGGAACGATGTGGCTTATAATATTATAGATGTTGAGTCAGAGCCAACACAGGAGCTACTGAATAAAATCTCTAATGTGGAGGGAATTTTTAGTGTACGCTTAGTCTGAGAAACCTACTTTTCATCCATGTTGGGTAAAGATAGCTGTACGCCCTGGAGAGTCTAAATGTCGATTGAAGGTACTCGTCGAGAATATCAATACGATTCTTTGACCAAGGAATCTTTGAAAGGGTGTCCTATAGATCAATTCTCTTATTGGATGGATCAGGCGTTAGATTCACAACTATCTGACCCTACTGCAATGTCGCTGGCAACGGTCGATCCTACTGGAAAATCATGGCAGCGCACGGTTCTGCTGAAAGGTTTCGACAAACAAGGCTTTATATTTTATACAAACTTTGAGAGCCGTAAAGCTCTTGAGATGGATGGTAATCCAAATGTCAGCCTTCTATTTCCTTGGTTTGCTCTTGACCGTCAAGTCATTGTGGGCGGAAAAGTAGAAAAAATATCTGAAAATGAGTCACTTGTTTATTTTAGAAAGCGCCCTAGAGCTAGCCAGCTAGGAGCATGGGCCTCAAAGCAAAGTAGTAAATTATTTTCTCGGAAGGCTCTCGAGGACGAATATAGCTGCATAGAAAAGAAGTATACCGACATGGAGGTACCCTTCCCTGATTTTTGGGGCGGCTATAGAGTAGTTCCTGCTGAAATTGAATTTTGGCAAGGAGGTGAATTGCGCCTTCACGACCGATTCCAGTACTTACTGAGCGATAAGGGATGGATAATTTCTCGGCTCTCTCCCTAAAATTTCAAACTAAAATAACGGACCTAAAATTCCTATTTTCGCTTCATGGAAAGGAAGAACTTATCATTGGTCTCAGAGCCTTTTAACTTGTCGATCAGAAACTCGATAGCATCTGAATCTTCCATGCTATGCAATAATTTTCGAAGAATCCAAACTTTTTGTAGGTCGTCTTCAATCATGAGCAAGTCCTCACGACGTGTGCCGGATCTGCGAATATTTATTGCAGGATAGACTCGTTTTTCAGATACTTTTCGGTCAAGATGGAGCTCAAGGTTGCCTGTTCCCTTAAACTCTTCGTAGATCACCTCATCCATCTTTGACCCAGTTTCGACTAACGCAGTAGCTATGATCGTCAAACTCCCGCCTTGTTCGATATTTCTTGCTGCGCCAAAAAATCGTTTTGGACGCTCTAGGGCATGAGCATCAACACCGCCGGTTAGAACTTTTCCAGAAGAAGGCTGGACGGTATTATATGCTCTAGCAAGACGTGTAATAGAATCAAGTAGGATTACAACGTCTTTCTTGTGCTCTACTAGTCTTTTTGCTTTTTCTATTACCATCTCAGCTACTTGGACATGGCGAGAAGGTGGCTCATCAAAGGTTGAAGCAACCACTTCTCCTCGAACCGTCCGTTGCATTTCTGTAACTTCTTCCGGCCTTTCATCGATAAGCAACACAATGATATGACATTCTGGATTATTACGAATAATGGCCTGTGCTGTGTGCTGCATCATTATGGTTTTGCCTACTTTAGGCGGCGCTACAATAAGCCCTCGTTGACCCTTGCCAATCGGTGAGACCAGATCAATAATACGACCAGTAAGATCTTCTGTAGACCCATTGCCTGATTCTAGGACCAAACGCTCATCCGGAAATAAGGGGGTGAGATTTTCAAATAAAATCTTATTCCGTGCATCTTCAGGCTTATCAAAATTAATTTCATCTAGTTTAAGCATGGCGAAATATCGTTCGCCTTCTTTGGGAGGCCTGATCTTTCCAGCAATGGAGTCACCGGTCCTTAGATTAAATCGACGAATCTGGCTTGGCGACACGTAAATATCGTCCGGCCCTGCTAGGTATGAAGCATCTGATGACCTTAAGAAGCCGAATCCATCAGGTAGGATTTCTAGGACACCTTCGCCATAAATGTCTTCGCCGCTTTTTGCATGGCGCTTGAGGATACTAAAAATCACATCCTGCTTTCTTGAGCGAGCTAGGTTATCAAGTCCATTTTCTGAAGCAATTCTTATGAGCTCATCAATGGGTTTGGTTTTAAGTTCTGTTAGATTCATAAATAAAGGGATACAAGGTTATTGAAATTTGAATAGTATATTGGTCAGAAGCAACTGCTCTGCCGACGAAAGTAAGGTTAGTTGAAATATAGCGATTGTCTCAATCTTGGGGTTCTTGCACTGCAGCAAGTCAGAAGTATAGGCTTGATAATATTAAATCGCAATACATTAACGTAGGATAAAATTTGTTGTTCGCACAATTAATTATAAGTTGCCTTCGATGAATTCAACTAACTGAGCCCTCGATAGTGCGCCTACTTTTGTTGCTTCTACATTTCCATCTTTAAACATTAGTAATGTTGGGATACCGCGAACATTAAATTTGCTTGGCGTAATAGAATTATCATCTACATCCATTTTGCAGATTTTGATTCGGCCAGCATACTCAGTAGCTAATTCGTCTAGCATTGGTGCAATCATTTTACATGGTCCGCACCAGGCAGCCCAAAAGTCTAACAATACAGGCAACTCAGCGTTTAAAACGTCATCTTCAAAGCTGGTATCAGTAACGTGAACGATATCGTCCATATTTAGCAATCTCCATATAGTGTGTGTAGATTAAATTTCAAAAGATACATACATACAAAGGTAATAACACATTAATGATAACACTCGCCTTGGGTAGCAAACAAACATCAATTGCCTGTTTTTATGGTTGTTTGGCACAAACAACAAGATTGCAAAAAATAATTATGCAACATGAGTTGATTTTAGATAAAAAATAAGTAGGAGTTAACTTTAGCCGCAGCAAGGATGTCGTTTCTTGATTCCGCCTGGTTTCACTATTCTTTATGGAATATCTGACTCTCTTGATATAAAGCATATGAGCACTTCTGCTGGAGCCTTAAGAGAGGTTAGCTATGATTTGCTGGACCGTTTAGCACATTAGAGGGTGCTCAATATCAGCCATGATGCTGAGAAGTGAAGTTGGCCAATAAAATGCTGAGCAAGTCAAAGAAATAGTCATATTGTTATTTGATTTCTGTTTTGGTGACTGGGGCCTTAATTCATCTGATAGGGATTTTTTGGGCGGGGCCACACGTTTGCATGAGACAGGGTTAAGTGTTGTGCATACTCAATATAATAAACATGACCAGTACTTGGTCGAGCATTCTGACTTGCAAGGCTTTAATAGATCTGAACAGAAGTTCTTAGGATTGTTAGTTCGTGGCCACAGACAAAAATTCCCTATGGGGGAGTTTAAGAATTTTAGTAGTATGCACTCACTTCGACTAAAAGACTCTAATGGTATTAATTAAGTTAGCTGTGTTATTTAAACACATACTTCCAGCCGAAGGCGATCTGCCCTTTATGCCATTAGCAGAAAAATAAGGAACAGCCTTGCGTTTTTCTCAAGGCTGGTTGGCTGAAAATTCTTTAATGGCAACAGTACTGCAGATCGAACAACAATATTTAATAAATGCAGATTTTATGCTTACCCTTGTGGAAACCTAGTCGGGCACTAAAGTTTTATTTTTCAAAGAATGCCTCAAGTGTAGAATTTAAAAACATATGACCTTTTTTGGTGGGACAAATTTTTTCGCGTGAATTTTTTATTAGTTTTTGTTCTTTTAGTTTTCTTAAAACAGGTTCTATTTGATTGACAGATAGCCCTGTTCGGTCTTCATAAGTGCGGATATCAACGCCTTGACTAAGGCGCAGTGCATTCATCATAAACTCTAAAGACATTTCTTTTATATCAATATCTTTGGAGGCAGATACATAGGACCCTTCTCTGCGTAAATAATCTTCTGGCGACCTAGTTTTCTGTATTCGTATAACCCTATTCTCTTTTGGTAAAGAAATTTTTCCATGTGCGCCAGCGCCAATTGCGAGGTAGTCACCGAACTCCCAGTAGTTCATATTATGTACAGATTTTCTATTGTTCTTGCAATAGGCAGATACTTCATATTGCTCGTAACCAGCATCTAATAAAAGTTGCCCCCCTTTATTTTGGATAGACTCAAGAATGATATCTGTTGGTAATATAGGAGGCTTGTTGAAGAACACAGTGTTGGGCTCAATGGTAAGTTGGTACCAAGAAATATGAGTGGGATCCAACTTAATGGCACAAATTAAATCATTAAGCGCCTCAGCTGTATTCTGGCCTGACAATCCATGCATTAGATCGAGATTTATGTTGTCAAAACCAGCAATTCTTGCATTTTTAACAGCCTCGATAGCTTGCTCAGAGGAATGAATGCGCCCAAGGGATTTTAGCTGGTTATCATTAAAACTTTGTATTCCAATGGACAAACGATTAACTCCTTGGTTCCTATAGGCAGAAAATTTCTCTTGCTCAAATGTCCCTGGATTGGCCTCTAAGGTAATTTCTATCTCCGCATGAAAACCAATACGAAGCTTGGCTGCTTGAATAATTTTTCCAATAGTGTCG
>CAWURY010000029.1:0-21329 GCA_963925605.1 uncultured Porticoccus sp.
TTAGCTGCGTTCTTCCTCAGCTTTGCTTTTAATGTGCATTCAAGCACAATGCATAGTATTGCGCATTTTGGCTATGATCATGGCAATGCCACTGAATGCCAAGATTGCAACTTAAGGCAACAAGTAACACAGCTGCTTAACCCCCTAGATTTTTCTGATTTTAGCCTGCTAGTTTTTTCGGTTCCTAAAAGTGATATCTACGAAGACAGTCAAATTTTTCGCAGATCATTACTGACAAAACAACCCCAAGCCCCATAAAAAATTCCTAGAAATCAAACTTAGTTTAATTATTTTTTAGCTAAAGTCTTTATAGGAATTTCACTATGCGTCACTTTATATTGTGCGTTCTTGTAGTGTGCTTTTCAGCACACGCTAAGAGCATCAAAATTAATATACAAGAAATACCAGTAACAGCAAATCCGCTCAATCTGACTTCTAGCGAGCTGGTCACTCCAGCTCACGTTGTGAACGGTCAGGCCTTGCAAGCATTAAATGCATCATCTCTGGGTGAAACCCTGAAGAAAGTCCCGGGGATTAATAATAGTGCTTGGGGGAGTCATGTTGGGCAGCCCGTAATAAGAGGGATGAGCAAGAATAGAATAAAAATTTTAAGCAATGGCATGAAGGTGAATGATGTTTCGGCTGTTTCAAGCGATCATCAGGTCGCTACTGACAGTATATCTGCAGACCAAATTGAGATTATCAGGGGGCCTGCATCAATTATTTATGGGGGTGGATCGATAGGCGGAATCATTAATATAATAGATCATCGCATTCATGATGAGTTCACTGAAGGGATCGCAGGACAGTATGACCTTAGTCAAGGCGGACCTGGAAGAGAGACCTCGAATGCTTTTTCAGCTGATTACGGCACTAAAGGCATGATGCTGCATTTTGATGGGTATAAGCGTGATAGTAAAAATCTTAAGATTCCAGGAAAATCGGTCTCCAGAAAGCTGGCAGCAGCAGAGGGTTTTGCAAGAAACAAGAATGGAAAAGATACACTCAATAGTTCATATAATGACAGCCATGGCGGCTCACTAGGAATTTCTTATGTATTTGATGATGGACATACTGGTTTTGCATTTTCAAATAATCGGATGGGCTATGGAAACCCAGTTGAAGATGGGGCTCGGTTCGATTTAAATTCAGACCGTTACGATTATGTTTATGAAATAAGTGACCTTACTGCCAATGTTGATAAATTCAAAGTTAAGGTGGGTTATGGCGATTATGATCATCAAGAGATTGAGCCTGATGGCGCCATTGGTACAGAATTCATGCAAAAAAATGCTGAAGGTAAATTTGAATTCATACATTCATTTTTAAGTGACTCGCCAGGAGTGATAGGCGTTGATCTGGGAACAACGAGATTTACCAAGGACAAAGGGGACGCTTTGATCGCTAATAACCATAGCAAGCATGCTTCTCTGTATTTGCTAGAATCTTTCCTTGTTGGTGAGAAAAAATTTACAGTGGGATTTAGGCAGGGCCATACACGTTATTATTCCAATGATTTTGTTAGTGATGATGGTTGTACAGTGGCTTACAGTGAAGGCATTGCCTGTGCGGCCTCAGGGGGTAGCGAAGGGGCTACTAATTTTGATGATTATGTGGCGTCCTACAACACCAGTAATTTTTCAATTGGTTCTTTATCTCAAATAACTTCAGACTGGCTGCTCCGTTTTAATTTGAGTCACTCACAAAGAGCGCCGTCTCACAACGAGCTCTTTTCTTACGGTACTCATCATGCTACAGAAACTGTTGAACAGGGTAGCAGGGCTCTTGATAAAGAACGCTCTACCAGTATTGATGCTGCGTTTGAATGGAGTCATGATGATAAGAATTTTTCCATAACACCTTACTTTACTCGGTTTAATAGCTATATCGCGCTACTGAATTCTGGCAGCACTCAGCACCATATACATGAAGGGGAGGAAGAGAGTGAGGCGCTTCCCGTCTATTCATATAAAAATATTCCTGCTGAGTTTTACGGATTGGAGTTGCAAGGTGGCTTTGCTTTGGCGGATCATTACAGCATTAATGTTTGGGGTGACCATGTAAGGGCTAAAAATAAGGATGGAGGCGATTTGCCTAGAATACCGGCCCTAAGGTTCGGCGCAGGAATATCTGGTCAATGGAAAAATTTTTCTAGTAATTTAGATTTAACGTGGGTCTCAGATCAAACTAAAATTGCATCTTATGAATTGAAGACTGACGGCTACACCGATCTGTCTCTAGATATGAAATATCGCTTACCTTTCAAAAAGACAGTCAGTTTTTTCATAAAAGCCGATAACTTGCTGGATGAAGAAAAAAGAGATCATGCGTCATTTATCAAGGATCAAGTTTTATCGGGAGGAAGATCAATTCATGGTGGAGTTTCAGTGAACTTTTAAAGGAGATACAACTGTTAATAATTATTCGATATCGCTCTATGCCCTAGACCTTGGCTGCCTGCGTGAAGAAAATAATGATTATATTTTTTGAGTGGGTAATTTTTCAGAAAAGAAATGGGTTTAGTGAAACCAATAAAAGAGCTAAAATGCGGATAGATGAGTTCAACTGTGTTACTTTGTTTTTTTGGAGATGTAAATTAATGGATATTATGGAAACCATCCGCGAACAAATAGAAGAGAACCCCATTATTCTTTATATGAAGGGGTCTCCAAATGCACCGCAATGCGGCTTTTCTGCGCGCACTATAGAGGCTCTAACTGCTTGCGGTGAGCGTTTTGCTTTTGTGGATATATTGACTAATCCAGAGATTCGATCGAACCTCCCCCTGTATGGAAACTGGCCGACATTCCCCCAGCTTTGGGTAAAAGGTGAGCTGGTTGGAGGTTGTGATATTATTACAGAAATGCATGCAAAAGGTGAGCTGGCCCCGTTGATTAAAGAGGCATCCCAAGCTGTTTGATTTGGCTTCTAGTACCAAGCGTAGAGTGTTTGGCGGTAGCTAGTTTTTTAGTGTCTATCTATCGATACTATAGAAAATTACAATATGACTGTCATCTGTGGTAGTGTAATACTATGATTTTTATTTCCAAAAAATAGTGAAATAGCTCATTATTCTAGCTGTTTAATTATGACAAAAAGGAGTTTTATTATGGGAGTATTAGTAGGCAAGAAGGCTCCAGACTTCACTTCTGGTGCGGTACTGGCTAGTGGTGAGATTGTTGATGAGTTCAACTTATATGCAACCATCAAAGGAAAGAAGGCGGTCATTTTCTTCTATCCTTTAGATTTTACATTTGTATGCCCTTCGGAATTAATTGCATTTGATCATCGTATCGAAGAATTCAAGAAACGAGGCGTTGAAGTGATAGGTGTCTCTATTGATTCTGTGTTTACTCATAACGCATGGCGCAATACAGCGATTAATGATGGCGGTATTGGGCAGGTAAGATACCCCCTCGTTGCTGACATGAAGCATGAAATTTGCCAAGCTTACGATGTTGAATTTGGGGATGCTGGAGTTGCTTTTCGTGGCTCATTCTTGATTGGTGAAGACGGTATTGTTTATCATCAAATCGTCAATCACTTGCCATTAGGGCGTGATATTGATGAAATGCTTCGTATTATCGATGCCTTGAGTTTCCATCAAAAGCATGGTGAAGTATGCCCCGCTGGCTGGAAAGATGGAGATAAAGGTATGGCAGCATCTCCTGATGGAGTTGCAGCTTATCTTGCAGAAAATGCAGATAATCTCTAAGCTTGATGGATAAAATTAAAGATTATATTTTCAAGCTATTTGGGAATATTATAAAAACCGCAGAAGAATATTCTGCGGTTTTTATTGTTAGGCAGATAACTATTTTTTGGAGATCTCGGTGTCTATAGAGAGAATAATCGAGCTGGAAACGAAGCTGGCCTACCAAGAAGATACTGTTCGCCAGCTCAATGATGTGGTTTGTCGACAGCAAAGCCAGATAGATAGGCTGCTTAAGAGATACGAGCTGTTGGCCTCATCAACAAAAATATTATCTGATAAGCTCTCAGAGGAGCCCGAAGAAATCATTAGACCTCCACACTACTAAATAATATGTTGCCCCTCTAACTGAATGTTATCTTAGTCCTCAGTTTCTACGTGGTCGGCTACGGTGAAAAAATCTGATCCCATCATAGCTGTAGTGTTCAAAATTCCCCTCCCCGAAACCGAAGGTATCAGTATGTGTGCTGGTTTTTCTAGACCATTCAGAAAAGGCCCCACAAGGCGAGCATTGGTGAGCGAGCGAATTAAACCCAGAGCTATGCTTGCAGCATCCATATTTGGCATAATTAATACGTTCGCTCTTCCGGTGATATTAGTGTTATTGCAAATAGTTTTCCTGAGCGTCTCATTAAGAGCAGACATGGCATGCATTTCACCATCAATTTCAATATGAGGAATTTCAGTGCGAAGTTTTTCCGCAGCTTGCTTCATTTTGTGGGCTGACTGGTCGTCATACGTCCCGTAGTTGGAGTGAGATAGTAGAGCAACTTTGGGCGTGACTCCGCATCCTTTTACAAAATTGATCGCATCTTTTGTGATATCAATAATCTGCTCTTCAGTGGGATTTACATTAATAAATGCATCAGCTAGAAATAGTGGCCCATCATCCAATAACAAAATGCAGACAGATGAAACGCTGCTATTGTCATTGCGCGGAGGAATGATGCTTGCAATCTTGCTTAGATGTTGATCATAGCGACCAGATTTTCCGCAGATTAATCCGTCAGCATCTCCTAATGCCACCATAAGAGATGCGATCACTGTGTTGTCTGTATGTATTGAGTTTCTTGCGGTTTCCGCAGAAATGCCAGCACGCCCCACACATTTATGATAATGCCGCCAGTAATTTTCATGATGATCGCCATCCTCAGGATTAAAGATTTGCAGATCAACACCCGGGGTAATGCGTAAGTTCATCTCTTTGATTTTACGGTCAATAACAGTGGGCCGACCAATCAGTATTGGTATGGCTATTTTTTCATCAATAACACCTTGCATAGCCCGAAGTACATCATCATTTTCACCTTCAGCATAGGCTATTCTTGGTGGATTTTTTCGAGCTCTTTCGATCATAGGCTGCATAAACAGCTGGCTACGATTGACGTAGCTGTGCAGCTTGTTTCGGTATGCCCGAAGGTCTTTTATTGGTCTGGTGGCAACACCGCTTTCCATGGCTGCTTTGACAACAGCTAAAGGGATCTCCTCAATAAGACGAGGATCAAATGGCTTGGGGATAAGATAGTCTGGGCCAAACTTAAGATCTTCTCCGGCATAGGCTTTAGCAACTACTGATGAAACTTCTCGGTGAGCTAAGTCGGCAATAGCCTTTACGCAAGCCTGTTTCATTTCGTCATTGATTGTGGTTGCCCCGCAATCTAGAGCACCCCGAAATATAAAAGGAAAACAGAGAACATTGTTGACTTGATTTGGGTAATCAGAGCGGCCTGTTGCGATAATGGCATCAGGTCTAGCCGCCTTGGCTAGCTCGGGCATAATCTCAGGCGTTGGGTTAGACATAGCAAGTATTAATGGATTTGGCGCCATTTTTTTGACCATATCTGCTTTTAGAATTCCTGGACCAGACAAGCCTAAAAATAGATCAGCATTTACTATGGCGTCATCAAGCGTTCTATCACTGGTTTCAACTGCATAGTCTTCTTTCCAGGGATTCATTCCCACTACCCTACCTTTGTATATGACGCCATTGCGATCAATCATTCGAACATTTTCTTTACGCAGACCCATCGTTACAAGGAGGTTCACGCAGGCAATGCTTGCCGCGCCAGCCCCAGTCACAACAATTTTTATGTCTTCTATATTTTTTTCTACGATTCGTAGACCGTTATATACCGCCGCAGCCGATACAATAGCTGTTCCATGCTGATCATCATGGAAAACAGGTATGTTCATTCGCTCTCTTAGTTTCTGCTCAATAAGGAAGCATTCAGGGGCTTTAATATCTTCTAGATTGATGCCGCCAAAAGTGGGCTCAAGCGAGGCAACGATATCTATGAATTTATCTGTATCAAGCTCGTCAATTTCGATATCAAATACATCGATATTAGCAAATTTTTTAAATAGAACCGCCTTTCCTTCCATCACAGGTTTCGATGCTAAGGGCCCTATATCTCCAAGACCCAAAACTGCGGTTCCGTTAGTAATAACACCGACAAGATTGCCGCGAGCAGTAACTTTGTCTACGTTTGCAGGATTTTTGACAATATAACCACAGGCGTAAGCTACTCCTGGTGAGTATGCCATGGCTAGATCGCGCGCATTGGCCATTGGTTTGGTGGGTCGGATTTCCAGTTTTCCTGGTGAGGGATCCATGTGATAGCGAAGAGATCTTTCTTTGAATGAATCGTCCATGGTTCTCTCTCGTAATTAAAGATCAGAGTAATTTTTGGGTTGAATTTCAATACCCTGACAATCGGTCATTCTAACGCGAGAGGGAATGTTCTGCCTAAGAAAATTGTCTTATTGTAATTTTAATTATTGAGTTGCTGGGAGTTATGCTTTAAATATAGATTCATGATGTAAGTAGTAATTTTATCAACAATCAAGTACGAGGTAAAAAGTATGCCGCTTATTCATTATATTGAATCTAATGGCGACGAATATGAGGCCGAGGTGGCTCTTGGGGATTCGGTGATGCAGGGTGCAGTAGGCGCTATGATTGACGGAATTTTAGCTGAATGCGGAGGAAAGTGTCGTTGCGGAACATGTCATTGTTACGTCGATGAAGATTGGATGGATAAAGCAGGGGAAGTGAGCGATGCAGAAAAAATTATGCTAGAAATGGTTGTTGATCCTCAGGCCAACAGTCGACTGAGCTGTCAAATAATAGCAACTAAAGCGCTAGACGGATTAGTGATTAGGCTGCCTAAATCGCAGTATTAATAAGTCTAAGCCTGCTTAAGGCACTTGCCGGTATGCTTTCGCAGATGATTTTCTGGTTACTCCCAACCCCCAAGTTCTCTCCATTTGTTGACGACCTTGCAAAATAATTCTGCAGTTTTTTCTGCATCGTATAGCGCAGAATGAGCCTCATTGTTGTCGAACTTTATGTTTGCAGCCTTGCATGCTTTCGCTAAAACTGTTTGACCGTAGGCCAAACCACCTAAGGTGGCTGTATCAAAGCATGAAAAACTATGGAACGGGCTTTGTTTAATGTTGTTTCGCTTAGCTGCGCTGTTTAAAAAACCGAGATCAAAATGAGCATTATGGCCAACCAGAACAGCCCTGCTGCAGCGAGCCTCTTTGATTGCATCGCGAATTTCTTGAAAAAATAAATTTAATACTTCTTCTTCATCTAAGGCTATACGGTAAGGGTCATTCGGGTCAATTCCTGTTATATCGAGTGCGGCTTGCTCAATATTTGATCCCTCAAATGGAGTCACCGAGTGAAAAATATTACAGCTTGGACCTAATATACCTTCATGATCAATGGAGAGAATAACGGCCCCAATTTCTAAGAGTGCATCTGTTTCGGAGTTAAAACCACCTGTTTCCACATCAACCACAACAGGCAAAAAACCTCTGAATCTGTCCGACATTAATTGATGCATGGGTCCGCCACTTAAAGTTAGTTATCAGGCTATGTTACTTGCCATTGCCTCATTTCGCCTGCCCCAAGTGGGGTGATTGTATCTTTCATAAAAGGTAGTTTAGCAGGGTTTTTCCAGGGCAATTTTTTTAGTGTGATAGTATCGATGTTGCGGGGGAGTCTATAGAAGTCCGGTCCATGATGACTAGCAAAACCTTCAAGCTTATCAAGAGCCCCAGCTAACTCAAAGGCTTCTGCATAGAACTCAATGGCTGCATGGTTTGAGTAACAGCCAGCGCAACCACATGCATTTTCTTTGCTGCATGTTGTATGTGGCGCGGAATCAGTTCCAAGAAAAAATCTAGAATCGCCGCTAGTAGCTGCAGCAATTAATGCTTGTTGGTGGATATCTCGTTTAAGGATAGGCAAGCAGTAGTAGTGAGGTTTAATTCCACCTGCAAGCATGTGGTTGCGGTTATATAGAAGATGTTGAGGGGTAATGGTTGCAGCCAACCGACGAGGTGTTTCAGCTACAAACTGCGCGCCTTCCTTGGAGGTAATATGCTCAAGAACAATATTGAGTTCGGGAAAATTATGGATTAGTTTTTGTAGTTGCCGGTCTATGAAAACAGCCTCGCGATCAAAAATATCGACGTTGTGGTCATTAACTTCACCATGAAGCAGTAAAGGCATCGACTCTTTTTCCATCTGCGAGAGAACAGAGGTGATGTTGCTTAGTTTTGTGACCCCTGACTCAGAATTTGTTGTGGCGCCAGCAGGATAGTATTTGCATGCGAAAATTTGACCAGAGGCTTTAGCTTGGCTAATTTCTTCTGGCTTTGTGTTGTCAGTTAGATATAAAACCATCATGGGCTGCCACAGTGAGCCAGTTGGCCGACTCCCTAAGATCCGATTACGGTAAGCTATGGCTTGCTTTGTATTCATCACTGGTGGGTTTAAATTGGGCATGACAACAGATCTGCCGAAGTATCGCGCAGCGTCTGGCACAGTATGAATTAATGCTTCATTGTCTCGCAAATGAACATGCCAATCATCTGGCCGAGTCATTGTTAGTTGCATTTTATTTGTCATTTTTGCCGCGTTTTTGATCATTTTTTAGTTGAATTCGGTACTGTTTAGTTGGAGTCGGTACTGAATGCTACCGGAATCCAGGTATGCTTTATAGTAAATAGCACATAATTATACCTTTCTTGTTAGCATGCTTGTTGTTTTCTGTGTTTATTATTCCCTGTTTACTGTGAAACTTGCCAACAGCATATTAGAATAGCGAGTATTTGTGGTTGTCAAAGTTGTCAAAGTTGTCTAATCAGGAGTTTATTTAGTGTCCGATATTAAGAAGGTGGTTTTAGCTTATTCAGGAGGCCTGGATACCTCGGTAATTGTCAAATGGCTGCAAGAAACATATCAGTGTGAGGTGGTAACTTTTACAGCCGATATTGGCCAAGGCGAGGAAGTCGAGCCCGCAAGACTCAAAGCTGAAGCTTTGGGGATTAAAGAAATCTATATAGATGATTTGCGTGAAGAGTTTGTTCGCGATTACGTATTTCCTATGTTTCGTGCAAATGCTATTTATGAGGGCGAGTACTTGCTGGGCACCTCAATTGCACGCCCTCTAATCGCCAAACGATTAATTGAGATCGCTAATGAAGTGGGCGCTGATGCTATATCCCATGGCGCGACAGGCAAAGGGAATGATCAGGTCCGTTTCGAACTAGGCGCTTATGCTTTAAAGCCAGGAATTAAGGTGATCGCCCCGTGGCGTGAATGGGATTTGAACTCAAGAGAAAAATTGATGGATTACTGTAAAACCCATCACATTCCTGTTGATTTCTCTGGAAAAAATAAAAAATCACCTTACTCAATGGATGCCAATTTACTGCATATTTCTTATGAAGGCGGGATTTTAGAAGATCCGTGGATGGAGCCAGAAGAGGATATGTGGCGCTGGACAGTGTCTCCAGAGAGAGCCCCTGAAAAACCTACTTACATAGAGCTCAGTTACGAAAAAGGCGATATTGTTGCAATTGATGACCAGTCTATGTCTCCGGCAGAAGTGTTAGCCTGCCTAAATAAAGTGGGTGGCGATAATGGTATAGGTAGGTTGGATATAGTTGAAAATCGCTATGTTGGCATGAAGTCTCGTGGTTGTTATGAAACCCCAGGCGGCACAATTATGTTGCGTGCGCATAGAGCCATTGAATCACTTACCTTGGATCGCGAATCGGCGCATCTGAAAGACAGTCTGATGCCTAAATATGCAGAGATTGTTTATAACGGATACTGGTGGTCACCAGAACGTTCAATGCTTCAGGGGCTGATCGACACTACACAGGATGTAGTTAACGGAACTGTGCGATTGAGGTTATACAAAGGCAATATTTTTGTAGTGGGTCGCAAGTCGGAAGATAGCTTATTTGATGAAAAAATTGCTACCTTCGAGGATGACAACGGGGCTTACGATCAAAAAGATGCTGAGGGCTTTATAAAGTTGAATGCATTACGCCTAAGGATTGCTGCAAATAAGGGCCGAAAACTAGGCTGATACTTATAGTAAGACCAATTTCTAGGCTGCCTAAAAATACTTAGCCGGAGAAAGTTAATATATGCGCTTACTGCATACCATGTTGCGTGTTGGAGATCTTAATCGATCCGTGCATTTTTACAGCAATATTCTAGGCATGAAGTTACTGAGAGTGAAAGATTATCCTGAAGGTGAATTCACGTTAGCTTTTTTGGGCTATGGCGACGAATCAGCTAACACTGTTCTTGAGTTAACCCATAACTGGAATATAGGCCATTATAACCTAGGCGATGGATATGGACATATTGCCATTGGGGTCCCAGATGTCTATAGCGCTTGTGAGAAGATAAGAGGTTCTGGTGGGATTATTGTGCGTGAACCGGGGCCGATGAAGCATGGCAATACCATTCTAGCGTTTGTGGAAGATCCTGATGGTTATAAAATAGAATTGTTGTCCGAAGATGAAGCATAACTATCTGGCGGGTATTAAATGAGTATAGTTTTTTTGAATCATGTTTATCTTCCTGCGGAGGAAGCCAAAATATCACCAATGGATAGAGGATTTTTGTTTGGGGACAGTATTTATGAGGTATTACCCTCATATAACGGTCAGATGATTGGATTTAATCTTCACATCAATCGCTTGAATAAAAATATGTCTGCAATAGACATTGGATTGAAATGGTCTCATGGCAGATGGATGGAGGTGTGTGAAGCTCTTCTTGAAAAGAACGGTCTTGGTAATTTGGGTATTTATTTGCAAGTAAGTCGGGGTTCAGTCCCTGTACGTTCGCATGCTTACACAAAAAATATTGATCCAACAATTTTTGCTTTTTCTTTTGAGATTGCTCCGGAACAGCTGGCAAGCAAGTCGAAGGTGACTCCTTATAAGGTAACTACAAACCTCGATCTTCGGTGGGCTCGTTGTCAAATTAAGTCTACGGCATTATTGGGCAATGTTATGCATTTTCAGAACGGATATCAAAAAGGTTTTAATGAGACACTGCTTTATAATGGCCGCAATGAATTGACAGAGGGCAGCACCTGTAATGCCTATATCGTTAAAGATGGCGTAATTGCTACACCACCACTGGATAATCACGTTTTACCAGGAGTTACTCGGCATATCTTGCTGGATCTTTTGCGAAAAAATAATTCAATGCAAATTGAAGAGCGAGTTATTTTAATGGATGAGGTATTTTCTGCTGACGAGGTTTGGGTAACCAGCTCTTCTAAAGAGATAGTCCCAGTTGTTGAAATTGATGGCAAAATCATTGGGAATGGTAAGGTTGGAGATATATGGCTGGCCGCGCAAAAAATTTACTCTATCGGGAAAAGAGACTATTAAGATAGTTAACTTTTCTATTTTTCATGTAAGCTCATTTATGTGACCAGTGACTATAAATGGCTGCGAAGGAGTGCAATCGGCATCATGTCTCGCCCCACCAAAGCATTAATTGATCTAGATGCATTGAGATATAATTGCAGTCTAGCCAACAGTCTGTCTCCTTGCTCCAAAACGATGGCAATTATCAAGGCTGACGCATATGGACATGGCGCCCTAGCTGTTGCTCAAGCTCTTAATGGTGTTGTTGCAGCTTTTGGCGTTGCTTCGATAGAAGAGGCTATCGAGCTTCGTGATGGTGGGCTTAAAAATCCAATTCATTTGCTTGAGGGTACATTTTCTGATGATGAGGTTGTGCTCGCCTCAGAATATGGATTTTCTCTTTCGCTGGCCAATGAAAGTCAAAAACGAGCCATACTTGATGCCGAGCTTCCTTCCCCGTTAGATGTTTGGATTGATGTTGATACAGGGATGCATCGTCTTGGTATAGCCCCGAAAGATTTACTAACCACCTATCAAGAGCTTTTGGCTTCACATAATGTGACAAAAAGTATTGTCTTGGCTACCCATTTTTCTTGTGCTGATGATGTAAATAATGACTTCACGGCAATACAGTTAGCTCGCATGCATAAAGCAATGAACGGACTCTCTGTGCCTACCAGTTTTTCCAACTCAGCAGGAATACTGGGTTGGCCAGAAACGGGATCGGACTGGAATCGATTAGGCCTTATGCTTTATGGGAGCTCACCTTTTGTATCGCATCAGTATGAAGCCCTTACCTTGCAACCAGTAATGACGCTAAGATCTGAAGTTATTGCTCTTCGTTCTATCGAAGCCGAAGAAACGGTCGGATATGCTGCCACTTGGAAGGCTAGCCGTCAGACAATTATTGCTACTGTGGCAATAGGTTATGGCGATGGCTACCCCTTTGGCGCATCAAATGGCACGCCGGTATTGATTCGCGGACGACGGTGTCCTTTAGCTGGTCGAGTCTCCATGGATATGATTACAGTGGATGTAACAGATGTTCCGTCTGTAGAGATGGGGGATGAAGTTATTCTTTGGGGAAAAGGGCTCCCTGTTAATGAGATTGCCGAAAGTTCTGGCACTATTAGTTATGAGTTGCTAGCACGGATGCCTTCTCGCACTCCTCGAGTTTATGCGGAAAATCATATTAGATAATCAAGCCATATTCTTTGCTAAGTATTTCTATAATCTCAGTTTTAGGGTTTTCTGATAAACCTATTTTTTCACCGGTAATCTTTTCGGCTATAGAAGCGTAAGTTTCCGATACAGCCATTAACATTTCTTCCGGCAGATCGGTATCTCTGGCAATGGTTTGGCGCTCATCCATGCGATCTTTGTTTAATAATATATCAGAGTCGGGGAAATAGTTAAGCAGCAATTGACGAAAATCTTCCTTTGAATTTTCTATGATTACTCCATCTCTATAGCTGGGTCCATCCCAAATTCTGGAGGAATCAGGCGTACCAACTTCATCCATATAGATTAGTTTTTCATTTCCTTTCTTGTCTGTAACGTAGCCAAATTCAAATTTGGTATCCACAAAAATTTGATCTAACTTAGCTAGCTCAGCACTTATGACATCAAAGCCCTGCGTTAGTAGTGTTTCATAAAGATTGATATCAGAGATATTTTTAAAATTAAACGCTTGATAATTAGAAGTAATATCAGCCCGGGTGATATTGACATCATCTACTTCGGGTATACCTGGCAAGCCTTTTAAAATCCCTTTAGTTGATGGTGTAATCAGGAGTTCAGGGAGTCTCTGATCTTTTGTTAGTTCGTTTTTAATTTGGATTCCGCAAAATTCACGCTCACCTTTAGAGTACGCTCTCCACATAGAGCCAGTGATGTATTGCCTGCATATAGCTTCAATCATTAAAGGCTTTGCTTTTTGTACTATCCAGACAAAGGGGTGAGGAATATCAAGAATATGGCTATCAGCTAAATTTTTTTCGCGGAATAATTTAAACCAATAATTAGAAATAGCATTGAGCGAGGCTCCTTTCCTTGGCACCCCGTTCATCCCCCCTTCTCCATGCCAAATACAATCAAATGCAGAAATTCGATCACTAATTACCATCACTGCCAATGGAGCATCAGGAGCTAAATTATATCCCTTTTCTTTTATCAATCGCTGGCTATCTTTGGGTGTGAGTGAATAGACTGAGCGGACTTTTCCGCTATGAATTGGTCTATCTGTGCGTATGGGTAGATCATTATTAATAGCTAGTATTTTGTCAGCAAGGGCCACTCTAAACCATCCTATTTTGTTATTTTTTGACTGTGTTGCTCATAATTGAGTTGTTTTTTTTGGCAATAAATTTTATCAGATGGTGCTCGCGCTGTTATATATTTCGACCTTTTGGCGCTAAAATTAAAAATTTTAACTAGGCCTGACCGCATATTTTCCACTGCCTTGTAGAAAAATTACTACTGCTCCAATAAGGTATAAGCCTTGAAGTTCTAGAGTCCAGCCACCATGGTTGTTGGTTTGTAATAGCTGATGGCTATGGAATAGAAGAATGGCAAATACCATATTAATGGCTATTATAAATGCTCCGGCACGTGTCTTAAGGCCGATGATGATCATCAGAGGAGCAAGCACCTCGCCCAAATAAACACCGTAAGATAGAAAATACGGCAGGTTAAAATCTGTTAGATTTCTTCCTATCCCTTCGATTGACGAAGGGTTTATTATTTTGTCTATACCGTGAAATAGAAGCAAGATTCCTACAGTTAAACGTAGGGCTAACTTGGCGAGAGATTCGCTATGAAACATGGCTTTACCTTACCTTAAAACTTCAAATTTATTTTGAGGTGCTAGTTTTATTGAAAAAGAGAATTTTTGCTAGACCATTTTTTTATTTTTTTTAGGGTGGCCTGATATCTTGGTGGTCATACCACTACAAGGTATCATGGTGTCTGATGCAACTAACAACATGCCCGCTTGGGCATCCTGTGGAGACTGAGAATGATTGTCAAGCCAAAAGTTCGTGGATTTATGTGTATTACTGCGCATCCGTTAGGCTGTGATGCGAATGTTAAAGAACAAATTGACTACATTAAAAGTAAGGAGTCTTTTTGCGGACCAAAACGAGTATTGGTAATTGGGTCCTCCACAGGATATGGATTGGCTGCTCGTATTGGCGCTGCATTTGGAAGCGGTGCTTCTACCCTAGGGGTGTTTTTCGAAAAAGAAGGTAGCGAGAAAAAAACAGGAACGGCTGGTTGGTACAATTCAGCAGCTTTTCACAAGTATGCTGAATTGCATAACTTGTATGCTAAAAGTATTAATGGAGATGCATTTTCTGATGAGATTAAGCAAAAAACAATTGAAACTATTAAAGCTGATCTTGGCCAGATAGATCTTGTTATTTATAGCTTGGCGTCCCCTCGTAGACAGCATCCAACAACTGGCGAGGTGTTTAATTCCACACTGAAGCCCATTGGAAAAAATGTTACATTACGTGGCATTAATACTGATAGAGAGGAGATACAAGAGTTTAGCCTTGATGCTGCCAGCGAAGAAGATATTACCCAGACTGTTGCGGTGATGGGGGGTGAAGATTGGGCAATGTGGATGAAGGCACTCAATGATGCTGGAGTTTTAACTAAAGGGATTAGCACTACCGCGTTTACTTATGTGGGTGAAAAAGCTACATGGGATCTTTATTGGAATGGCACTATTGGGCGCGCTAAAAAAGATTTAGATAAAAAAGTAGAGGATATTCGTGCAATTCTCTCTGCTACAGGAGGGGATGCTCGAGTATCAGTTTTGAAAGCCGTGGTCACTCAAGCCAGCTCTGCAATTCCAATCATGCCTCTTTATCTTTCATTATTGTTTAAGGTGATGAAGGAAAATGGTACTCATGAGGGCTGTATTGAGCAGCTCTATCGACTTTACACAGAATGTCTTTACGCTGCGGAACCTCGTTTAGATACAGAGGGTCGATTAAGGGTTGACGAGCTAGAGCTTCGTCCTGAAGTACAGGAGAAGGTTGCAAATGCTTGGGCTAAGATCACTACAGATAATTTGCCTGAACTTGCTGATTTTAAAGGATACAAGAGTGAATTTCTTAAATTATTTGGTTTCGGTATAGCAAATATTGATTACGATGCCGATGTTAACCCTGTATTTGAAATAAAAAATTTAGCTTGATTTTAAGCTATCTAAAGAATCTATTAATCTTGCAAGTATATTTTTGGTGATTGATGAAAAGTGAGCGGCAGCTTATGTGGAGGCATTTCCACCCCAGACTGTGGTTGACATGGCTTGGGTTTGGATGTTGGCGGTTGGTTGTAATTCTTCCCTATCCTGTAATGACATGGCTTGGGCGACAGCTAGGATTACTGCTGCATTTTTTGGGTGGCTATCGTTATGAAATAGCAAAAATTAACTTGACACTCTGTTTTCCAGATATGCCAGAAGCAAGTCGCCTGCAACTCTTGCGTGATAATTTTGTTAGCTATGGTATAGCATTTTTTGAGGTTGGAATCGCTTGGTGGTGGCCCACAAAAAGATTGAAAGATATTACTCATGTTGAGGGGGTGGAGTATATTCATGCTTTGCAAGGTCAAGGCGCCCTATTGATGGCTATCCATCACACAACCCTCGAGGTTGGAGCTTCGGCTCTTATGATAAGGCATGGAATTGATGGTATGTATCGCCCGCACAAAAATATTGTTTATGATTATTTTCAGAGAAAAGGTCGGCTTGTAAGAAATTCAGAATCTGAGGCCTATACGCGCGATGATATCCGGGGAATATTGAAAGGTCTGCGACAAGGAAGGGTTATTTGGTATGCCCCAGACCAAGATTACGGTCCCAAACAGAGCGTGTTTGCTAATTTTTTTGGCATGAAAGCGGCCTCTGTGGCCGCAACTGCTAAATTTGCAATATTGGGTAATGCTGCTGTTCTTCCTTTTTCCCATGTAAGATTGCCGAAAAATAAGGGATATAAGGTTGTAGTGCATCCACCGTTGAAAAATTTTCCATGCGATGATGAAGTGGCTAGTGCGGAAATGATTAATAGAAGGATTGAAAATATGATTCTGGAACAACCTGACCAGTATTTATGGGCGCACCGAAGATTCAAGACTCGCCCATCGGGAGAATTAAGGCCATATCCCAAGAAAAGATAAGACAAAGCATTACTAAAGGCCGACTATACTCGTCAAAACTATCAGCAAATGCTTGTTCTGCTTGGTTGGTGTCAGTAACATAACACTTTAAAATTTTTGCGAGCAAGCATCGAGGAGTTATATGATCACCGGCAGTATTGTTGCTTTGGTAACACCCATGATTCCTGGTAGTCTTGAGATTGACTGGGATTGCCTTAAAGGCCTGGTTGAATGGCATATTCAGCAGGGAACAAGTGCTATTGTAGCGGTTGGAACTACAGGAGAATCCCCTACTCTTGATGTACAGGAGCATATGGCGACCATTGCTGCTATTGTCGAAGATTCGGCTGGACGCGTCCCTGTAATTGCCGGCACTGGGGCAAACTGTACCAAGGAAGCCATCGAATGGACGCGTCGTGCCCAAGAGTCTGGTGCTGATGCCTGTTTATTGGTAGCCCCTTACTATAACAAGCCAACCCAAGAAGGACTTTACCTGCATCATAAAGCTATTGCTGAGTCGGTAGGTATACCGCAAATTTTATACAATGTTCCAGGCCGAACCGCATGCGATATGCTTCCTAGCACGGTATGTCGTTTAGCGAAAATTGAAAATATTGTTGGAATCAAAGATGCTACTGGCGACCTAGGTAGGGCGAGAGAGCTTATTGAAATATGCCCCCCAGGATTTGCTGTCTACTCTGGAGATGATGTCACAGCAGTAGAATTGATGCTAATGGGCGGACATGGTGATATATCTGTGACCGCTAATGTTGCACCACGGCTAATGGCTGATATGTGCAGATTTGCTTTGGCTGGGGCTGCTGATGAAGCTCGCGATATAAATAAATTTCTTTCTTTGGTTCATGACGCTATGTTTGTTGAATCTAATCCGATTCCAGTAAAATGGGCTGTAGCTGAGATGGGGTTAATGAAACACGGCATTCGGCTACCTCTCACTGAGTTATCGCACGAGTTAAAAATCCAAGTCTCCAGAGCATTGACTTTAGCTGGACTTTTGAACTAGCGAGAAAATTCTATAAAAAATTGGAGTACAATTAATGGCACCAAGCATAAAATTAGTGATCTTGATTTCAGTGGTGCTGGCTGTCACTTCCTGTAGTGGTAGTAATGCCCCAATACGTAATCGCGCTAATGACTACCTTCAATCTGTAGAAATTCCTCCTATGGAGGCGCCATCTAATGCTGCTTTGGGTGAATTGTATGTGATTCCAGATATACCCATTTCTGGACTTCCGTTAAAATCGTTTAATGTTCCAAGACCTCAGCCTCTCTCAGAAAAGCTATTTAACCAAACTGTTGACATAGTATCTTTTTCTGGCAAGAGCTGGATTTCAATCAATAAACCGCCTGCTGAGATTTGGCCTAGATTGAGAAGTATTTTGACGAGAAGCGCGGTTCCAACTGCAAAAATTAACCCCCCCAAAGGGATATTGGAAACAGGATGGTTGGAGTTCAAAGACGACACCAAGTATAGCCATAGATTTCGTTTTGCTATTTTGCCGGGTGTCGGTGTTAGTAGTAGTGAGGTCAGAATAACCCAGATGCAGATTCCTTTAGGGGCAGATAGCTCGATTAGTGAGTGGCCAATAGATTCAATGAGCATTTCAAGAGAGAAGGAGTTTACCGAATTAATAGCTAACGCAATGGCTGCTGACATCACCAGTAGTTCTGTATCGCTACTTGCTCAGAATATTGGAGGCGATTCAAAAATTAATGTTATTTTGCCTGAAAATTCAACACCTTATATTGAATTAAAATTAAATTATGCACGCAGTTGGAATAGCTTGCTGCAGTCTCTTTCTTTGGGCGGCTTTTCCGTTGCGGGTCAAGATCAGTTGGAAGGATATTTTTTGACAGATTTTGTCGAAGTGGTTACGGTGAGTGAGGATGAATCAATACTTGGACTAGTGAATTCTTTTCTCGATAGGCGCAAGCAAGATAAAGAGCCAGAGGCTCTTAAGTATAAAATAAAAGTTACACAGGAAAAAAATAGTGTGGAGGTGCGTATTACAGACAGAGATGATAGGCCTCTTGAGCAGCTTTTAAGTGTTAAATTACTAAAAATTATACGTGGAAATCTTTCTTGATTTATGAGATTTTCTTCGTTAGGTAGTGGTAGCAAGGGAAATAGTACAGTCGTGCAATGTGACGACACTGTAATTCTGATTGATTGCGGATTTTCAATCAAAGAAACAGAAAGAAGGCTGGATTTTTTGGAACTAAAGCCTAAAGACATAAATGCGATTGTAGTTACTCATGAGCATTCTGATCATATTCGAGGTGTTTTTCCTCTCGCAAAAAAATATAAACTTCCTGTAATGATGACTTCTGGAACGAGTAAGTTTTTAAAAGGTGATCTTCAAGCAGGCTTGATGCTCATTGATACCCACTCAGATTTTTTTATTGGAAAGCTTCAGATAACCCCCGTGTCTGTTGCACATGATGCACGTGAGCCTGTTCAGTTTGTAGTTAGAGGGGAAGGCTTGACTCTTGGGATTCTGACAGACTTAGGTACTGTAACGCGACATGTTATTGAGTGTTACAAGCAATGTGATGGGCTAATTGTAGAATCAAATCACGATATGCGTATGCTTGCGAATGGACCCTATTCTAATGCCCTGAAGAAAAGAGTAGGTGGCGCCTGGGGCCATCTGAATAACGAGCAAATGCTGTATTTTTTAAAAAATATACAGCTTTCTCAGTTACAGCAATTAGTGATTGGGCATATTAGCCAGAAAAATAATAGCGTTTCCCTTGTAAGGGCAGTTATTTCCGAAGTTAGCAGTCAGCTTGCATCTGTTTCTTACGCAACACAGGATGAGGGTTTTCTTTGGGTTAACCTGAAAACAAAACACATAGGTGAAGAAGATTTTCTTAGATGAATTAGGAAGCTTATAACTAGTTGTTTTGATAACATTTTTTTGTAGAGTGATAGGTTTTCCACAGTTAAATTAATCACTTTTTGTAATTTTTTAACAAATGACCTAAGTTATTGATATTAGAATTTAATTTTATAAGTTATTGTTTTTATTGAATATTTATAGTTGATTAAAAAGTGACCAATTTAACTTAAGCGCCCAAAGCGAGTGGTTTTCATTGGGTTTTATTGAGGTAATCCACAAAGTTATCCACAGATATTGTGGGTAACTTTGTGATATCAAACAACAATAGATTATTGGTGGAATTTCGATACCTACCTTGCCGAGAATTCGTAAATTTGATGCTAGGTTTTTTCGGTTTTTGTGCCATGTGTGCATCGTTGGTTTTTTGGGGTGAATGTTTGCAATATAATCAGTTATATCAACGATGGCTTTCGTAAAAATATACTCTTTATTTTTTGTGCGCTACGGGTAAATAAAATTACAGCACTGCAAAATGAGCCATGTTATGAGTAAAAATTGTATGCCCTTGTGCGTAACATTTTTGGATGAACTCGAAGCTTCAGCTTGTGTAATTGCTGCAGAGCTTAGTTTGCCTGTCTTGGAATACAAAAAAATCTATGAATTAAAAGAGGGGACGATTTTAGTGTTAAGCCACCTGGGTTTAGCGATACAGAGATTAGGCAAAAATTCTCCCGGGCCTGTACGCTGTGATTTCGTTAACGGCACAGTAAATCACCGTCGTTTGTATGGGGGAGGAAAAAATCAAGATATCGCAAAAGCTGTGGGGATATCAAATGTTGAGTACAAACCGTTTGTAGTAGATCTAACTGCCGGTTTGGGTCGTGACGGTTTTGTTTTAGCTTCGCTGGGGGCAAAAATATTAATGGTTGAGCGAAATCCGATAGTCTCGGCCTTGCTTCATGATGGCCTTGCTAGGGCAAGAAGCGAAACAGTGAATACAAGAACTAATCTGGAGGAAATATTGAAGCGTATTTCTCTAATGCATGGAGATGCGGATTTTTATCTAAGGGGTCTCGAGGAAACATCGAGACCCGATGTTATTTATCTTGACCCCATGTTTCCATGTAGAGAAAAATCAAGTAAAGTAAAAAAAGAAATGCAATTATTGCACCAATTGCTTGGCTTAGATGACGATGGAGCCAGCCTCCTTACTTTGGCAAGAGAGAAAGCAAGATACCGTGTTGTGGTGAAAAGGCCAGTCCATGCACCATGTTTGGCGGACCAGCAGCCTGGGTATTCCCTGAAAGGAAAATCAACTAGATTTGATGTTTATCCGCTAAAAAAATTACCTATTTTGAATGACTAATTTTTGGTTCTAGGCAAGTAGTTTCTCAAGAATTTTTTGGTAGATTTCACTCAGGCAGTCAAGCCCTTTGACGCTCGTATGTTCGTTAAGCTGATGGATGGTAGCATTGACTGGCCCCAACTCAACAACCTGGGTTCCATGGGGTGCAATGAAGCGACCATCCGATGTTCCTCCTGCAGTCGATAGTTGAGTTTTTATACCAGTCACCTCTAGAATGCTTTCCATTGTTGCTTCTATCAAGGGGCCCTTGGAAGTAAGGAATGGTTTTCCGCTCAGCACCCATGAGATTTTATAGTTAAGATTGTATGTATCTAATATTTCTTCTGTTCGAGTCTTAATTTCTTGTTCTGTAATCTCAGTTGAATACCGAAAATTAAACAACACTTTAGCTTTTTCTGGGATCACATTGGTGGCTCCTGTGCCACTTTGAATATTAGATATTTGAAAACTTGTAGCCGGAAAAAATTCATTTCCTTTATCCCAGAATTCAGCCACTAGGTCAGACAACGCTGGCGAAATATTA